>NZ_JAUQTA010000001.1:328060-656120 GCF_030580915.1 Nocardioides jiangxiensis | reverse complement strand
CGCCGTGCACGTGGTCAGCGACACCACGCTGGAGGAGGGCGAGAGCGCCTCGGAGCCGCCCGACTGACCGGTGTGAGTGACATGCGCCCCACGGCGTCGGGAAGACGCCGACCGGGGTTCACGTGACGGACGTGGAGCAGGGGCTGGCCCGTCACCGGCGCCGGACACCGTGGTGCCGTCATGAAGCGCCTGTGGATCGTCCTCGTGCCGGCCCTGCTCGCCCCTGTCGTCCTCGCTGCGGCGACGCACGAGCAGGCGGGGCCGCGGCCGGCTGTCTCGCCGGTGGCGGCCTCGCTGCCGCGCTCCCAGCGCACGGCTGCTCCCAGCGAACGCCTCCTCCACAACGACCCTCACACCGACCCCCATGCGATCGCCGACGCGCTCGTCGACGACATCGACGGCGTGCCACCGGGGGAGCGGATCGACATCACCACCTACTGGCTGGAGTCCGGACGGATCGCGGAGGCGCTCGTTCGTGCCCACCGCCGGGGCGTCGTCGTACACCTGCGGGTGGACGCCAGCTCCCGCTCCCGGACGCCGGAGGCGCACACCGTCGCCGCCGAGCTGGCCCGCACGCCGGACGACGGCTCGTGGCTGCACCGCGACCGGCACGTCGCCGGCGCGGACGAAGGCATCCTGCACGAGAAGACCTTCCGCTTCTCGCGGACCGGCGCCGACCGCTGGGTCGTCGTCACCGGCTCGTGGAACGCCGCTGACTCCTCCGACCGCAACACGTACGCCGCGATGTGGCGCGTGGCCGGCCACGAGGACGTGTACGACGCGTTCGCTGCCGCGGAGGCAGCCGAGAAGGAAAGGATGCGGGGACCCGGCCCGGCACGCTGGTTCCGCGGGCAGGGGTGGGCGGCGTACTTCCTGCCGCTGTCGCACCACGCCGTCGCGGCGGATGCGTCGATCGACCCCGTCATGCGGATCCTCCGCGCCGTCCCCGCGACGCGGACCACCCGGGTGCGGGTCGCCATGTACTCGATGTGGGACACCCGGGCCGCCTGGATCGCCGCCGAGCTGGCACGGATCAGCAGGGGCGGTGGCCACGTGGTCATGGTCGCCGGACCGACGGTCGACGCGGCGACGCGGGCGACCCTGCGTGCAGCCGGGGGCCAGGTCGTCAACGGCTGCTTCCCCGACGGCACCTTCGTGCACAGCAAGGACATGGCACTGACCTACGTGCACCGGGGCCGCACGGTGCGCTGGACCTGGGTGGGGTCGGACAACTGGACCTCGCGCGGCATGACGAGCGACCAGGCCGTGCTCGGCCTCGAGGGTGCGGGGCCGCAGCGGCAGTTCGTAGCGGCGTTCGCTCCGCTTGCCCGGCGGACCGACGGCCTGGATGGCCGGACCTGCCGTCCGCGGCACGACTGATCGGTACGCGCCGAAGCACGTACTTCCGGGTGCAAAACCTGTGACAGCAGACACGACGTCCCAGTAAGCGGCAACTCTCCCCGTGACCCTGTGCGGTCGTTAGGATCGGCCCGCTACGGGTCCGGGGGCAACGCTGCCCCACGGGCCCGCATCCACAGTGAAACGGAGATCGCATGATCATCGGAGTCCTCAAGGAGGCCCAGGCGGGTGAGACGCGCGTTGCCGCGACTCCTGCCACGGTGGCCCAGCTCCTCAAGCTCGGATACGACGTCGTGGTCGAGTCCGGCGCGGGTGAGCTCTCGAGCTTCGCCGACGAGGCGTACGTCGAGGCGGGCGCGACCATCGGTGACCCGCTGGGTGCGGACATCGTCTTCGGCGTCAACGCGCCGACGGTCGCGCAGCGTGATGGCCTGAAGGAGGGTGCGACGCTCGTCGCGATCCTCAACGCGCGCCTGGACGCGGACATGGTCGCCGACCTGACCTCGCGCCCGATCACGGCGTTCGCGATGGAGACCGTCCCGCGCATCTCGCGTGCGCAGTCGCTCGACGTGCTCTCGTCGATGGCGAACATCGCCGGCTACCGCGCCGTCGTCGAGGCGTCGCACGCCTTCGGCCGGTTCTTCACCGGTCAGGTCACGGCCGCGGGCAAGGTCCCGCCGGCCAAGGTGCTGGTCGTCGGTGCCGGTGTCGCTGGCCTGGCCGCGATCGGCGCTGCGGGCTCGCTCGGCGCGATCGTGCGCGCGACGGACCCGCGTCCCGAGGTCGCCGACCAGGTGCGCTCGCTCGGCGGTGAGTACCTCTCGGTCTCTGACGACACCGAGGTCTCGACCACCGGCTACGCCAAGGAGATGGGCGACGACTACAAGGCGAAGGAGGCCGCCCTCTACGCCGAGCAGTGCAAGGACGTCGACATCATCATCACGACCGCGCTGATCCCGGGCCGCCCCGCGCCCCGGATCATCACCGCGGAGATGGTCGCCTCGATGAAGCCCGGCTCGGTCATCGTCGACATGGCCGCACAGAACGGCGGCAACGTCGAGGGCACCGTCCCCGGCCAGAAGATCGTCACCGACAACGGCGTGACGATCATCGGCTACACCGACCTCGCGGGCCGCCTGCCGGCCCAGGCTTCGCAGCTCTACGGCCAGAACCTGGTCAACCTGATGAAGCTGATGACCCCGGGCAAGGACGGCCAGCTCGTCCTCGACTTCGACGACGTCGTCCAGCGCGGCATCACCGTGGTGCGCAACGGCGAGGGCACCTGGCCGCCGCCGGAGGTCTCGGTCTCCGCTGCTCCGGCTGCGCCCGCAGCCGCTGCCCCGGTCGAGAAGAAGGAGCCGAAGGCTCCCCTGTCCAACGGCCGCAAGGTCGGCCTGGTGCTCGCGGGCATCGCGCTGTTCTGGCTGCTCAACGCGGCCGCGCCGACCGAGGACCTGCGTCGTCACTTCACCGTGCTGATGCTCTCGATCGTCATCGGCTACTACGTCATCGGCAAGGTCGCGCACGCGCTCCACACGCCGCTGATGTCGGTCACCAACGCCATCTCGGGCGTCGTGGTCGTGGGTGCGCTGCTGCAGGTCGCCTCCGACGACTCGCTCGTCATGGGCCTGTCGGCCGCGGCGATCCTGCTCGCGTCGATCAACGTCTTCGGTGGCTTCGCGGTCACCCGTCGCATGCTCGCGATGTTCAGCAAGGGGAACTGACCATGGACATCCTGTCGCTCACCAACGCGGCGTACATCGTCGCCGCCCTGCTCTTCATCCTGTCGCTGGCGGGCCTCTCCAAGCACGAGTCGGCCAAGAACGGTCTCGCCTACGGCGTGGCCGGCATGGTCATCGCGCTCGTCGCCACCGTCGCCAAGGTCATCGACCTCTCCGACCACATCGACAACCGCGGTGTCGCGCTGGGCCTCATGGCCGGTGCCGTCGTCATCGGTGGCCTGATCGGCCTGTGGCGCGCCAAGATCGTCGAGATGACGGGTATGCCCGAGCTCATCGCGCTCCTGCACTCGTTCGTGGGTCTCGCCGCCGTCCTCATCGGCTGGAACGGTCACCTGCTGGGTTCGGAGGAGTCGCTCAACAGCCTCGTCAACATCCACGAGGCCGAGGTCGCGATCGGCATCTTCATCGGTGCGGTCACCTTCACCGGCTCGATCGTCGCGAACCTCAAGCTGTCGGCGAAGATGAAGTCCTCCCCGCTCATGCTCCCGGGCAAGAACTTCATCAACATCGGCTCGCTGGTCGTCTTCGCGGTCCTGACCGCCGTCTACGTCGCGGTCGAGGACCACGACACCCAGACCATCCTGCTCGGCGCGCTCACCGTGCTCGCCCTGCTGCTGGGCTGGCACCTCGTCGCCTCCATCGGCGGCGGTGACATGCCGGTCGTCGTCTCGATGCTCAACTCGTACTCCGGCTGGGCTGCTGCGGCGTCGGGCTTCCTGCTCAACAACGACCTGCTGATCGTCACCGGTGCCCTCGTCGGCTCCTCCGGTGCCTACCTGTCGTACATCATGTGCAAGGCGATGAACCGCTCGTTCATCTCCGTCATCGCCGGTGGCTTCGGCATCGAGGCCGGTCCGGCCTCCGACGTCGACTACGGCGAGCACCGCGAGATCGACGCCGAGGGTGTCGCCGAGCTGCTCAAGAACGCCTCCTCCGTGGTCATCACCCCGGGCTACGGCATGGCCGTCGCCCAGGCGCAGTACCCGGTCGCGTCGCTGACCGAGCAGCTGCGCGAGAAGGGCGTCAACGTCCGGTTCGGCATCCACCCGGTCGCCGGTCGCCTCCCGGGCCACATGAACGTGCTCCTGGCCGAGGCCAAGGTCCCCTACGACGTCGTCCTCGAGATGGACGAGATCAACGAGGACTTCCCGGAGACCGACGTCGTCCTGGTCATCGGCGCCAACGACACGGTCAACCCGGCTGCGTCGGAGGACCCGTCCTCGCCGATCGCGGGCATGCCGGTGCTGGAGGTCTGGAACGCCAAGGACGTCATCGTCTTCAAGCGCTCCATGGCGTCGGGCTACGCCGGTGTGCAGAACCCGCTGTTCTTCCGCGAGAACTCGGCGATGCTCTTCGGTGACGCCAAGGACCGTGTCGAGGACATCCTCAAGCACATCTGATCCACGCTCCACGCACAGGGCCCCGGGACCACACGGTCCCGGGGCCCTGTCGTCGTCTGCGCTGGGACGGGGCTGGTGCCGCGCTGGGACGGGGCTGGTGCCGCGCTGAGACGGGGCTGGTGCCGCGCTGAGACGGGGCTGGTGCCGCGCTGAGACGGGGCTGGTGCCGCGCCGGGACGGGGCTGGTGCCGCGCCGGAACGGGGCTCGTGCCGCGTGGGAGGGGCCCCATGCCGCAGCCCCCAGCGGGCCGCCTCCCGTCCGCGGTCCGCGGCTCGCCGGCCTTCCGGGCTCACCCGGAAATGACGAAGGCCCCCGGGAGAACCCGGGGGCCTTCGTGTCGTGCGTGGATCAGTGGATCCAGGTCACCGCCGTGGCGACCTCGACCTGGGCGCCCGCAGCCAGTCCGCCGCGCGCGTCGAGCAGCGTGATGTGGATGCCCGTGATCTTGTTGACCGGGCCGGACTGGATCTGCTCGTTGAGCACGATCTTCGCGATGCCGGGGACCTCGATGGTCGTGTTCGGCGAGACGTTGACCGGGATCTGCTGGCCGAGGATGGTCAGGTTCACCGTGGTCATCTTCATGTCGCCCGTGTAGGCACCAGAGGCCTTGTGGCCGTGCGCCCGGACGTCGATGGCGTCGGCAGCGACGAGGCCGCTGAGGACGTCGAGGGTGGCGGCGCCACTCTGCGTGACGACGTCGGCGGTGGTGCCGCTGACGGTGGAGGTCGTCGAGGAGCTCACCGCCTTCAGGACCGCGACGTTCGGCAGGCTGACGCCGGCGGTGCTGTTGGTGATGGTCTTGCCGTCGCTGCCGCCCTGCGGGACGGCGACGCGGGCGGTCGGGCCGCTCTGGACCTTCAGCACGTCGCCGGCCTGGACGTTGACCTGCGTCGCGTACGCGTAGCCGCCGACCTCGGGGGCAGCCTGCGGGTCACCGGGGCGGAGGTTCGCCTGGCTCGGGTTGAGGACGATGGTCGCACCCGACGGCGCGCCGGCGTACGCCGCGAGGAGGGTGACGCTGAGCGCCCAGCCCTCGGTCTTGCGCGTGGAGCCAGAGACCGTGCTGGCGGAGTGGTTGAGGCTGATCGTGGCGATCTTCGGGACCGACACGACGGTGTTCGGCTTGATGTCGACGGGCAGGTCGATGCCGAGGATGTGCAGGTTGACGAAGCGCGTCGCGGCCGAGCCCGTCATCGTGCCGTCGGTGTTGCCGACGGTGCGCGCGGTCGTCTCGACGGCGTCGGCGGTGATCAGGCCGTTGAGCAGGTTGACGCCCGCCGTGCGGTTCCACGCGGTCAGCGCGATGCCGCCGGTGGAGGTTGCGGCGGAGGTGGTGCTCGACTGGACGGCACCGGTCTTCACCGCGCCACTGAGGGCGCTGACCGCGGCGGTCGAGTTGGTGGCCGAGTTCGGCACCTTGTAACCGGAGATCGACGACTGCGCGGTGACGTCGCTGCTGACGGTCTGGCCGATGACGCGGACGTAGGTCGCGCCGGCGCCCGCCTGGTACTGCCACGAGGTGGTCGCGGCGCTCGCCGGAGCAGCGACGCCCGCCGCGATGAGCGGCAGTGCGGCGCCCGCCGTGGCGAGCAGACTCTTGAGCTTGATGGACATGGGCCCCATCCCTGTGTGTGCAGAAAATATGGAAACCCGCGATAGCCAAAGATGGACATTGCAGGTAAGTAGCTTCATCGTACGGCGACTCGCTCCCGCGTGCTGCCAGGAAACCACCCGGGGATGGTTCCCCAGATGTGACCTGGCTAACCTCGGCACATGGCTGACCTTCCGATCGACCCGTTCGTCCTGTTGAGCAAGTCGCAGCGGCTCGCCGTCGATGCCGCCACCGGTGCGCTGGACGCACTCGTCGCCATCGGCAAGACCGCGACACAGCCGGACGAGGCGGTGCGTCAGATCTCCGCGCTCGCCAACGCCGTCGGGGACCTCGCCTCGGCCAGCGTGCAGCCCCTTCAGGACTTCGTCGTCAAGCAGCGGGAGATCGCGGACACCATGGCCAGCCTGGCTTCCGTCCAGGCCGACCTCGCTGCGCTCGTCGAGTCGCTGGCGCACCGTCATGCGGCCGTCGTCCAGTCGCTGGAGAACCTGACGGCGCCCGTCTTCAGCCTGGTCATCCGCGAGCCGGGCGCCACGCCGCCTGCCGGGTAGCAGGCGGCGCCTGGGCGCTCAGCGCCAGATGGTGAAGCGGAAGTCCGTCTTGCGGTCGTCGCTGCCGGAGGCGTTGCCGAGGCTGACGACGACCCGCTTGACCCGGCGGTTGGAGAACGGGACGTTGCTGACGAGCCGGTCTCCGCCCTGGAAGGCCAGCGAGCGCACGGTCACACTTCCGTCACGGTAGACGACCATGACGGCGCCCGTGTTGGAGCTCGTGGCGCGCGGGTCAGCCGTGATGCGCAGCTTCCACTTGCCGGTCAGGCTCGTGCCCGGCCTGACCTCGAACGCGTGCGAGGCCAGATGGTCGTTGGAGACCCACCACCAGTCGGTGGTCTTCTTGCTGGTGCCCAACGTCCAGGTCTTCGTGTTCGTTGCCGGCGCGAAGGAAGTGCCTTCTGACCAGTACCTGCTCGGCATCAGGGACGCACTGGTGAAGTTCTTGAACTCGGTGACGAAGCTCGACCCGGCCTGGCGATAGGACGCGTCGAGGGCCCCGAACGTGTTGGTCCCCGCCCGGCCGGCGGCGTTGCGCCATGCATGCAGGACGACGCTCTTCCCGAGTCGCTCCGAGGCCAGCTGGTGGAAGGTCCAGTTGCCGTACTCGGTGTAGCCGTTCACCTCGTCAAGTGGCAGCCAGGTGAGGCGCATCGAGCTGTACCGGACGGCCCAGCGGTTGGTGTTGTTCGCGTCGTAGACCTGTTCCTGCATCCATGCCGCCGTCGTCTCGTAGAGCCAGTTGGCCTCGTCGACGTCGTACCCGAACTGCACCAGATGGAAGAACTCGTGGGCAGTCACGTCCTGGAGCAGCTCGCTCGCGGTGTCGGTCGCGTCCGCCGCTTCCGCCATGTCGTTGTCGACCACCATGTAGCCGGTGCAGTCGCTGCCGGGTGCGGCGTCGTGGCCGCAGTTGTCCTCCGGCACGGCGTAGCCCATGACCTGCATGTCGGGGGAGGCCGTGTCCACGAGGTACACGTCCACCAGGTCCGTCCCGCCGCCGTCGGCGCCGTCGCCCGGAGGGCGCTCGTAGTACATGCGGGTGATCTCGGTGTCCCAGGACTTCGTCATCGCGGCGATCGTCGCGTCGACGTATGCCTGGGTCGCGGCGTGCCGGCTGGGGGATCCGTTGTCGTCGAGCGTGCCCGCAGGGATCCAGTGGACGCAGAAGCGGTCCGTGCACGAGTCCTGCAGTGCTGCCCGCTCGGCGGTGTCGTAGCTCCAGCCTGCGTCCGCGAAGCTCGGGTCGTTGTTGTCGTCGTTCGGACGGGCGAAGATCCGCTGCGCGGTGGCCTGGTCGCCACCGTCGAGGCGGTCGTACTGACGGCGCAGGTCCAGCAGGGCCATGGTGGCGTCGGTTTGCTCGTCCGTGCCCGTCGTCGTGCGGCTGCGGGTGCGGTGGCCCTCGACGAGCGCGAGGGCACGCTCGAGGGCGTGCGCGGCAGCGGGGGAGGAGTGCGCCGGGGCGCTGGGCTCGCTCGCCGAGGCCGGTCCGGTCACCACCGGGGTGATGCCGAGCGGAAGGAGGAGGGAGCCCAGGAGGAGCTGGGCGGAGCGGCGGCGCATGGTCATCCCGTCTGAGGTGCGGCGGAGGAGCGCTCAGCCTAAGGGCGGATTCCTCCCGATGAGGGCGGATTCCGAAATCCATGCATCCTGCAGATGTCGACCGAGGTCGACGCCTGCAGCCGTGAAGGCGTGATCAGCTGCGGAAGATGCTGGCTGCGAGGCTGATCTTCATGTCCTCGCCCGTGCCGGCGTTCGCGACCGCGAGCCCGATCGTGCGGATGCTGGCCGACGAGAACGGCAGGACCCGCCGGGCGTAGCCGGTGCTGTCGAGATCGATCGGCGTCCGGGTGACGTGGCCGTCCGTCCAGATCACGAGCGCGTACGCCGTGCCGCCGTGGTTCGGCGCGTCGACCTTGATGCCGATCCGCCATGTCGAGTCGAGGCCCGACTTCGGGGTGAACTTGAAGTCGGCGCCGGCGAGGTGGTCGACCGTGACGCTGCCCGACGGGATCGACCGGGCGTCGATGCCGAGGGCCCACGACCTCGTGATGGACGCATAGGGGAACGCGCTGCCTTCGCTCCAGAAGCGGCTCGGTGCGATGCCGCCCGCCGAGAACGCACGGAACTCGCGGAAGAGCGACGATCCGGCGTCCGTGAGTGCGGCGTTGAGCGCCCAGCGGGCGTTGTCGCGCACGACGTAGGGATCCTGCGTGGCCGTCGGGGTGGGGCCCTGGGCGGCGTACTCCCAGACGTGCCTCACCACGGCGGTGCCGAGGTGCTCGGTGACCAGCTGGTGGAAGACCCACGTCCCGTACTGCGCGCCGGCGCTGTCGAAGGTGTCCAGGGGCTTCGCCGGCCACTTCTCGGAGCCGGCCGGGATGAACTGGCGGTTGTCGTCGACGTCGTCGTGGACCTGTTCCTCCATCCAGGTCGCTGTCGACTCCATCAGCCAGGCGTTCTCCCACGAGTCGTAGCCGAACTGGACGAGGTGGAAGAACTCGTGGGCCGTCGTGACCTCGCGTGCCTCGTCGGAGGTGGTCGTCGACGACGGGAACTGCTGGAGGCTGAAGTCGTTGTCGAGGACGAGGTAGCCGTAGCTGGAGACGTTGTCGGTCTCCGGGACCGCATAGCCGTAGACCCCGGCCGCGCCCGCGTCGGCGAGGTAGACGTCCAGGCGGTTGCTCGGCGACAGGAGCCCGCTCTCGCCGAGGTGGCCGTCGCCCGGAGGTGCGGCGTATCCCATCTGAGTGATCTCGGAGTTCCAGACGAGCTTCATCTCGTCGACCGTCTTCCTGACCGCGTCGAGGGTGGAGTACTGGCGGCTCGCGGCGCCGCTTCCGTTGGTGGTGAGGGTCGTGCCGTCCGCGTGGTACCGCGGCACCCAGTGCACGCAGAACGGGTTGTCCCCGTACGTGGCGGTGTCGTCGCAGGTGCTCCTGGCCTGGGTCCGCTCGTCGCCGGTCCAGCGCGCTGCCGTCGGGTCCGCGGTCGCGCTGGCGCTGCCGTCGGGGCGCGCCAGCAGTGCACGTGCCTGTCGGCGGTCGGCCGCGTCCAGCTGGGGGAGGTGCTTGCGCAGGTCGAGGAGTGCGAGCGTCAGGTCGGAGGCTTCGTCGGAGGCGCCGGTGCCCGCCTGGTGGGCGGCGAGCAGCGCCGCGACCTCGTCGAGCGCCTTCTGCGCCACGGGAGCGGACGACGCCGGCGGAGTGCCCGGGGTGGTCGGCGCTGCGGCGGCGGCCCCGCTGAGGGCGGGGGTGACGGCCAGGGCCAGCGAGGCGGCAGCGACGGCGGTGATCAGGGGGCGAGTGCGCATGGACGGGTCCCGAGGAAGTCGTGGCAGAGGAGGCGGTCAGACTACGCGCCGGCCGAGATCTTCTCGATGAGCGCGGTGGTCGAGATGGCGGGGGTGCGGGGCAGGTAGACGACCTCGCAGATGTCCTTGAACTCGTCGAAGCGGCCCTCCCAGTCGTCGCCCATGACCAGGACGTCAGCGCCGAACTTGAGGATGTACTCCCGCTTGAGCTCGAGGCTCTCCTCGACGAAGACCTCGTCGACCGGCTTCAGCGCGCCGACGATGGCGAGTCGCTCCGCCTCGGAGAAGACCGGGAGGCGGTCCTTCTTGCGCATGTTGAGCGCATCGGCGGAGACGCCGACGACGAGGCGGTCACCGAGAGCCGCAGCGCGCTCGATGACGCGCAGGTGGCCGACGTGGAAGACGTCGAAGGTGCCGAAGGTGATGACGGTGCGGGACATGGCCGGGATTCTCCCATGGTGGTGCGGCCGCGCCCACTTCGAGGACGCGGGGGGCAGTGACGTAGTCCACTCCCGCCGGAGGTAAGGCTTACCTTAGGATGGCCGCATGCGCCGTACCCCTCGCTCTGTCGCCCTCGTCGCCGCCGGCCTCGCGCTGGCCTCGGTCACCTCGGGCTGCTCCTTCCTCGGTCTGGGCTCGAAGCCGGCGGACCTGCAGGTCTACTCGGCTCGCCACTACGGCAGCGAGGCGGTCTTCAAGCAGTTCACCAAGGAGACCGGCATCACCGTCGACTTCCTCGGCGGAGAGAACGCCGAGCTGCTGCAGCGCATCAAGGCCGAGGGCGCCAACTCGCCGGCCGACCTCTACGTCACCGTCGACGCCGGAAACCTCTACGAGGCCGCTCGTGAGGGCCTGCTGCAGCCGGTCGACAACGCGAAGCTCGACGCCGAGATCCCGGCCGAGTACCGCGACAGCCAGAACCGCTGGTTCGGCCTCGTCTCCCGCGCCCGCACCGTGCTCTACAACCCCGACCAGGTGAAGCCGTCGGAGTTCGACGCGAAGGAGACCTACGCGGGACTCGCCGACCCGAAGTGGAAGGGCAAGCTCTGCATGCGTGACGAGAGCGAGGCCTACCAGGTCGCCCTCGTCGCCCACCTGATCAACCTCTACGGCAAGGACCGGACGACCGAGATCGTCAAGGGCTGGGTCGCCAACAAGCCGCAGATCATGGCCAACGACAAGCTGCTCATCGAGGCCGTCGACGCCGGCACCTGCGACGTGGCCCTGGTCAACCACTACTACGTGGCGGGCGAGCTCGAGGACAACCCGGACCTGAACGTGAAGGTCTACTGGGCCTCGCAGCAGGGTGCGGGCACGATGGTCAACATCTCCGGCGCCGGCGTCGTGAAGACCAGCGACAACAAGAAGGACGCCGAGATCCTCCTCGAGTGGCTGGCCGGCAAGACCGGCCAGGCCGCCATGGCGTCGGGCAACCACGAGTTCCCGGTCAACCCCGCCGTGAAGCCGGACGCCGAGGCCTCGCAGTTCGGCTCCTTCAAGCCCGCACCGCTGCAGGCCGACCAGCTCGGCCGGCAGGAGAAGGCCGCCGTCGAGATCCTCGACGCCGCGGGCTACGGCCGCTGACGCCCTGATGGCCCAGACCCTCGTCCCGACGCTGACGCAGCGGGTCCGGCGCGTGCAGGCACGCGGCCGGACCCGCTGGTCGGCGGTCGTCGTGGCGGTCGCGCTCCTCGTCGCGGCACCGGTCGTGGCCATCCTGCTCGAGGTCAGCACCCACTGGCCCGACTCCCTGCCGACGCAGCTCCCGCACATGGTGGTCACCACCCTGGCGCTGATGGCGGCGGTCGGCGCCGGCTCGCTCGCGCTCGGCGTCGGCCTGGCCTGGCTGGTGACGGCCTACACGTTCCCGCTGCGCAACGTCTTCGTGTGGCTGCTGGTCCTGCCACTCGCGATGCCGGCGTACATCCTGGGCTTCGTCTTCCTCTCGACGTTCGACGCCGCCGGCCCGGTGCAGCAGTGGCTACGCGGCCTCGGGCTGGACGTGCAGTTCTCGGTCGCCTCGCTCGCCGGCTGCGCCGTCGTCATGTCGCTGACGCTCTACCCCTACGTCTACCTGATGGCGCGCGCGGCCTTCGCGGAGCAGGGCCGGGCGACGTACGACGCGGCGCGGACCCTCGGGGCCAGCCGCCGCCGGGCCTTCTACACGGTGCTGCTCCCGCTGGCGCGCCCGTCGCTGGCCGCCGGCCTGGCGCTGGTGATGATGGAGGTGCTCACCGACTTCGCGACGGTGCAGTACTTCAACGTCCAGACCGTCTCCTACGGCGCGTACATCGTGTGGAAGGGCAAGTACGACTTCGCGGCGGCCACCCAGCTCGCCTCCATGGTCATGCTCTTCGCAGCGGCGGTCATGGTGGGGGAGCGGCTTCTCCGCGGCCGTGCCCGCTTCACGCAGGGCGGCCGTGGCACCGGGCTGCAGGCGGTCCCCCTCGGCCCCGTCCGCGGCCTCCTCGCGTCACTGCTCTGTGCCGTCGCGCTCGCCGTCGCCGTCTTCGTGCCGGTGGGCCGGCTGCTCGGCTGGGCGCTGCAGCCCACCCACAAGACGGCCGAGGGCGTCTTCAGCGCCGACTTCGGGCAGGCCCTGGCCAACTCGCTCGTGATCGCCGCCCTGGCCGCCCTCGTCTGCGTCGTCGTGGCCCTCCTGATCGGCCACGCCCTGCGGCTCGGCGGCGGCCGGATCGTCAGGGCCTGCGCCCAGCTGACCACCTTCGGGTACGCCGTCCCCGGCGCCGTCGTGGGCATCGGCACGCTGCTCGTGCTCAAGACGCTCAACGACGGGGTCAGTGCGCTCGGCGTGCCCGGCGGCCTCGGCCTGCTCGCGACCGGCTCCGTCTTCGCGATCCTCTTCGCCTACGCCGTGCGGTTCCTCGGGCCGGCCTACCAGGCCGTCGACGCGTCGTACTCCAAGCTGTCGGCGTCGATCACGCAGGGTGCGCTGTCGCTGGGTGCCCGTCCGATGCGCGTGCTGCGCACGGTCCACGCCCCGCTCGTGCGCCCGGGCATCGCGGTCGCCGCGGTGCTCGTGGCGATCGACGCCATCAAGGAGCTGCCGCTGGTGCTGATGCTCCGGCCGGTCGACTTCACCACCGTCTCGGTGTGGGTCTACTCTCTCGCGACGGAGAACCTCTGGAACCTCGCGGCCCTGCCGGCGCTGATCATCGTCGCGCTGGCGGTCATCCCGGTGTTCCTGCTCTTCCGCCAGGTGTGGTCCTCCGACCGTGCTGCCCGACGACGCCTCGAGGAGGACCGATGAGCACTCCTGCGCTGGTCTTCGAGTCCGTCGCCAAGAGCTACGGCCGCACGCAGGCAGCGGTCGGGCTCGACCTCGTCGTCGAGCGCGGCGAGATCGTCACGCTGATCGGTCCGTCCGGCTGCGGCAAGTCGACGGCGCTGCGCCTGATGGCCGGGCTCGAGCGTCCCGACGCCGGCCGGATCCTGGTCGCCGACGAGGTCGTGGCCGGCCCCGGCACCTTCGTGCAGCCGGAGAGCCGTCGCGTGGGGATGGTCTTCCAGGACCACGCGCTCTTCCCGCACCTCAGCGTCGAGCGCAACGTCGCCTTCGGCCTCTCGGGGCTCCCGCGCGCCGACCGTCGGGCCCGCGTGCAGGAGGTGCTCGAGCTGGTGCGGCTGGCCGACAAGGCCAAGCGCTACCCGCACGAGCTCTCCGGTGGTGAGCAGCAGCGCGTCGCGCTGGCCCGCGCCCTGGCGCCGCGGCCCGCGGTCGTGCTGCTCGACGAGCCGTTCTCCTCGCTCGACGAGAACCTGCGTGCGCAGGTCCGCGCCGAGCTGGTGGGGGTGCTCCGCTCCACCGGGACCACGGCCGTCTTCGTGACCCACGACCAGACCGAGGCGCTGTCGATCGGCGACCGGGTCGTGGTCATGCAGTCCGGCCGGATCGAGCAGGCCGACACCCCGCAGCGGGTCTTCGAGCAGCCGGCGACCCGCTTCGTGGCGTCCTTCATGGGAGACGCGGACTTCCTTCCGGCGCACGTCCACAAGGCGCTGCTCACCTGCGAGATCGGCGTCGTCTCCACCGTCCCCGGGTGGGGCAGGGCGGACACGGACGTCGAGGTCGTCCTGCGACCGCACGAGGTCGCGCTGACGCCGGCGCCCCGTCGTACGGGAGAGGGGCCGGTCGTCATCGCGGTCGAGTACCACGGTGCCTTCGTCCTGCACACCGTGCGGCTGGCCTCCGGGCGCACGCTGCGCTCGTGGCAGCAGCACGCGGTCCGCTACCCGGTCGGCACCCCCGTCGACGCGAGCGTCGTCGCGGGAGTCACGCCGACCCTGATGGTCGGCGACCACGCGGTCGTCGCGCCTCCGGCCGCTCCGCCGGTCTCCTGACACAATCGCCCGCGTGGACACGCTGACGCAGAGCCAGCCGGCGCCGGGCCCCTCGACCCCCGGGCGGTCGACACTGCCGCCCGGTGACACCGCCGCCGATGCTGCCCGGCGCACGGCGCTGCGGCGGATGCGCGCCGTCGCGCTGTCGCTGCTGGTCTTCGCCGCCGTCGTCTACACCGCGACGCTGGGACGTGACGGCCTCCTCGGCTTCGTCAACGCCGGTGCCGAGGCGAGCATGGTCGGCGCGATGGCGGACTGGTTCGCCGTGACCGCCCTGTTCCGGCACCCGCTGGGCCTGCCGATCCCGCACACGGCGCTGATCCCGAAGCGCAAGGACGAGCTCGGTCGGGGGCTCGAGGAGTTCGTGGGGGAGAACTTCCTCCAGGAGGCGATCATCCGGGACCGGGTGACCTCCGCCGAGCTCAGCCGCCGGGTCGGCACCTGGGCGGTCGACCGGGCCAACGCGCGCAAGGTGGTCGCCGAGACGATGGACGTCGCCGCGATCGCCCTCGGCAAGGTCCAGGACCACCACATCACCGACCTCGTGGAGATGGCACTGGTGCCGCGCTTCCGGGAGGAGCCGATCGCTCCCATCCTCGGCACCTTCGTGACGGAGGCGGTCCGTGACGACCTGCACCACGGCCTCGTCGACCTCGCGCTCGAGGAGCTGCACGGCTGGCTGGTCCACAACCCGGAGACGTTCGCGGACGTGCTCATGGAGCGTGCCCCCTGGTGGGCCCCGGAGCGGCTCAACGAGCTGGTGACCGAGCGGCTGCACGTCGAGGCCGTGCGCTGGCTCGGGGACATCCGCCAAGACCCCCGCCACCGGGCCCGGAAGGCACTCGACTCGATGCTGGCCCGTCTGGGCGACGACCTGCTCACCAACGCCTCGACCCAGCAGCGCGCCGAGAGCTTCAAGCTCCGCGTGCTCGACCACCCGCAGTTCACCGCCACCGCGATCTCGCTGTGGACGGCGTTCCGCAACGCGCTGGCCGGCGCACTGCAGGACCCCGAGGGACCTCTCGCCCAGCGGCTCGAGGAGGAGGTCGTCGCCTTCGCGAAGCGCCTGCTCGCCGAGCCCGAGCTGCGCGCCCGCCTCGACGGCTGGGCTGCGGACGCAGCGGTCTTCGCCGTCAGCCGCTACGGCTCCGAGCTCACCGCCGTCATCACCCACACCATCGAGAAGTGGGATGGCAAGGAGGCGGCCGAGCGCATCGAGCTGCACGTGGGCCGCGACCTGCAGTTCATCCGGATCAACGGCACCATCGTCGGCGGCCTGGTCGGCGTGATCATCCACGCACTCACGGTCCTCGTGCACTGAGCGGCCCTGGGCTGGGGGAGAATGGCCCCATGAGCAGCAACCTTCCCGAGCGGCCGCAGCAGCGCCGTCCGCGGCACCTGATGGACCCCAACGCGCTGCCGGTGCGCCCGGCGTCGTACGACGACGCGTCCGTGCGCCGCGTCCAGCGCTGGGTGATGACCGCGCTCGTGGTGACGGTCGCGATGCTGCTCGCGGTCGGCTGGATCGCGATCGCCGGCACCATGGTGCACAAGACGCCCGGCAAGTGGGTGCTGCTGGCCAACGCGGCGGCCTTCGGGGTCGCCGGCATCGCCGGCGGCCGCGTCATCCACCAGAAGTCGTGGATCTCGCCGTGGCTGCTGCTCGGCTTCGTCCCGTCCGTCGTCGGCGCTGCGTGGGTGCTCGGATGAGGCTCGGGCTGCGCCGCGGAGGCGCGTCCAGGGGCCCGGAGCCGGTCGACGTCGCGGTGCGCGAGGACGTCATCCGGCTCGGGCAGTTCCTCAAGCTGGCCAACCTGATCGACACCGGGGCGGAGGCCAAGGAGGTCTGCCCGGCAGGCCTGGTGAAGGTCAACGGCGAGGTCGACACGCGACGTGGCCGCCAGCTCGTCGACGGCGACGTCGTGGAGCTGCGTGGTCAGGCCGCGCGGGTCGTCGCCGGCGTCGCCGAGGACCTCCCCGACGACCTGCCCTGGTGAGGTGCCCCCGGGTGGTCCGGCCCGGGTCGCCCGCCGGCGCCGTCTAGGCTGGGCCCATGAGCCAGAAGCCCGAGGTCGAGTTCGTCGACCCCACCCAGACCTACACCGACCTCGTCATCACCGACCTCATCGAGGGTGACGGCGACGAGGCCGTCGCCGGCAAGAACGTCGCGGTCCACTACGTCGGCGTCGCGCTGTCCACCGGTGAGGAGTTCGACGCGTCCTACAACCGCGGTGCGGCCTTCCAGTTCCCGCTCGGTGGCGGCCGCGTCATCGCCGGCTGGGACCAGGGCGTCCAGGGGATGAAGGTCGGCGGCCGTCGCCAGCTCGTCATCCCGCCGCACCTCGGCTACGGCAGCCGCGACCTCGGCGTCATCAAGCCCAACGAGACCCTGATCTTCGTCGTCGACCTGCTCAAGGTCGGCTGACCCGCACGCGCACGAAGCGCCCGTCTCCCGTCCGGGAGCCGGGCGCTTCGTCGTTGCGTGTGCGCTAGCGGAGGGCGTCGTCCTGGCAGGAAGCCTCGGGATGTCCGCCGAGCCGGAACACGGGGTCAGCCTCCGCCCGGCCGGCGTTCCACTCCAGCCAGTCATCGCCCGAGCCGCTGCGGCCCGCGAGTGCGCAGTCCCGCTGCGCCGTGGGCAGCGTGGTGAACACCGGCACCGCGTCGTCGGAGAGCCCCTGGAGGTAGGTCCAGTCGACCTTGCCGCTCTGCTCGAGGCGGTCCAGGTTGTGCCGGGCGATCCACGCGTCCGGGTTGAGCAGCGCGAGGCCGAGCAGCACCCCCGCGCCGGTGAGCAGCGCCGTCCGCGGGAGCCACGCGGCGCGGAGGGTGAGGCCAGCGGCCATCACCGTGACCACGAGGAAGCCGAGCCAGCCCTCGAAGACGTCGACGAGGAGGCGCAGGCGGCTGAAGCCGTAGGCGTCCTGGTAGAGGCCCATCCGGTAGAGGGCCGATGCCACCACGACCAGGGTGGCGAGGCAGAGCAGGCCGAGGGAAGCTCGCAGCCAGGCACGGTCCGACGCCGTCACGACCGGCGCCTTGTGTGCCGCAGCCCAGACGACGAGCAGCGTGAGCACCGTCGCGAAGGTGAGCTGCCCGAACCCCTGGTGCACGTACTCGGCGTATGTCAGGCCGGTGGTGCGCCGGAGGTAGTCGTGGCCGCCGAAGACGACGGTGGCCTGGGCCGCCAGGAACGCGACGAAGACCGCGTCGACCAGCAGGACCGGCGCCAGCCACTCGAAACGGTGGGCAACGGGACGGACGGTCGGGGCCGGCCCGGAGACCTGGGGCGGGTTGATGCCGAGGTACGTCGCAGCGAGCACGACGCCGGACACGAAGAAGGCGAAGAAGATCCGTGGGACCACCGTCTCCAGGCCGAGGTCGGGCACCAGCGCGTCGGTCCACTCGGCGAACACGGCGTCGGCGCTGGCGAAGAGCACGCCGAAGATGGCGAGGCCGAGCAGCGACCACAGGACCGTGCGGGCGATCGCAGCGCCGTTGCCGACGCTTCCCAGCGCGCCGAGCGTCCGGCCCAGCAGCGGAAGCCCGCGCAGGCCCGCCAGCGGCCACGAGACCGCCGCGAGCACGAACGACGGGAGCGTGCGGCCGTGGGTCAGGCCGGCGACACAGAGCGCAGCACCCGCGAGCAGGCACGGCACCACGATCCAGTCGGCGTCGCGGATGGTCGGGACGAGGGAGAGCGCGGCGCAGAGCGCGGCGCACCCGAGCGTGAACGGCGTACGCCGGTGCCGGGCGAAGGCGAGCACGGAGCCGCCCGCCGCGAGCAGCACCAGGGTCGTGCCGAGACCGAAGTCGCGGTCCGGGACGACGATCGCCGCGAGCACGCCGACGGTGAGCGCGGCTGCGAGCGCCCTGACCTGCGGGGCAAGGCCTGCCTCGGGCCAGAAGCGGCCGAAGAGGTCGTCGATGGTCGGGGCCGGAGGGACGGCCGGGATCGGCGGCGCCTGGACGGGCGTGGGCACGGGGACCTCCTGGGGTCGTGCGTCGAGGACGTGGGCCGGCAGCGGGACCGGACGCTCGCCGGGTGCGCGGGGCAGGTCCACGCGCACCAAGGCGCCCGGGGTACCGGCCGGCGGGTCGATGAAGGCGATGGAGCCGCCGTGCAGGTCGGTCACCCACCGGGCGATGGCCAGGCCGAGGCCCGTGCCGCCGCCGCTGGCGGTGGCCGGGTCGGTCAGCGTGCCGAAGCGCTCGAAGACGTGCTCCCGGTCCGGGGGCGCGATGCCCGGACCCGCATCCTGGACCTCGAGCCGCCACCCCTCCGCGACGGCGTACGCCGACAGGGCGACGACGCCGCCCACGGGGCTGTGCCGCACGGCGTTGTCGAGCAGGTTGGTCACGAGCTGGCGCAGGCGCGCGGGGTCGGCGTCCACGACGAGGTCGTCGGGTGCCGCGACGCTGAGGGTGACAGCGCGGCCGGTGCCGGCTGTGGCGTCCTGGACCTCGGCAGCGACCTCGTCGAGCAGCTCCTCGACGCGGACCGCGGCAACGGCGAGCGGTGCCTTGCCAGCGTCGACGCGGGCCAGGTCGAGCAGGTCGCCGGCGAGGGTGGAGAGGCGCTCGGCCTGCGCCAGTGCCGCCTGCAGCGCGTCGGGTGTGGCCGGGGAGACGCCGTCGGCGAGGTTCTCCAGCAGGGCGGTCAGGGCGGCCAGTGGCGTGCGGAGCTCGTGGCTGACGTTGGCGACCAGGTCGCGACGCTGGCGGTCGACGGCGGCCAGGTCGGCGCTCATCCGGTTGAACGCCCGCGCCAGCTGGCCCACCTCGTCGTTCGAGGTGGCCGTGACCCGTGCCGAGTAGTCGCCGGTCGCCATGCGTCGCGCCGCCTCGGTCATCTCGCGCAGCGGGGAGGTCATCCCCACCGCGAGCAGCTGGGTCACGCCGAGTGCCAGCGCGAGCGTGACGGGCACGCTCACCCAGGCGGCGACCCCCGCGTCGCGGCCCAGCGAGACGACGAGGATGGCGACGACGACGCTGGCCAGGATCAGCAGGCCGAGCTTGACCTTCACCGACCGGACCGCGTCGAGCATGCGGGGGACGGTGCTCATCGCGACACCGCCTCCAGGGCGTAGCCCACCCCGTGCACGGTCCGCACCCGGTCGACGCCGATCTTGGCGCGCAGCGCCTTAACGTGGCTGTCGACGGTCCGTGTGCCCGACGCTCCCGGCCAGCCCCACACGTCGGCGTACAGGCGCTCGCGTGTGAGGACGGTGCCCGGTGCTGCCGCCAGACACACCAGCAGGTCCAACTCGGTCGGGGTGAGGTGCCGCTCCTCGCCCTCGACCCAGACGCGGCGCGCGGCTCCCTCGATGCGAAGGTCACCGACGGTCGTCTCGGCGGCGGGAGCCGCCGCTAGTGCCGCAGCACGCTCGACGCGACGCAGCAGCGCCGCGACGCGGGCGACCAGCTCGCGCATCCGGAAGGGCTTGGTCAGGTAGTCGTCGGCGCCCACGCCGAGGCCGACCAGGACGTCCTCCTCCGCGTCGCGGGCGGTGAGCATGAGCACCGGGACAGGGCGCTGGGCCTGGATCCGGCGACAGACCTCGTGACCGTCGAAGCCCGGGAGCATCACGTCGAGCACGACGACCTGCGGCGCGTGCTCCTCGAACGCAGCCACAGCCCCGGGTCCGTCGTACGCCCTGACGACGGCGTAGCCCTCGGCCATCAGGCGGTCGGTGACGGCCTGGTTGATCACCGGCTCGTCCTCGACGACGAGGACGCAGCGGGCGGCGACGGGCGGGGGAGTGCTCGACATGCTCCGAGCGTAGGAGCGCGGGAGGTCAGGAGGTGCGCACGACGTGTGAAGGAGTTGTGCAGGGTCGCGCAGGTCGTGCGAGGACTCAGGTCTGGTGCACGTAGTGGTCGAGCTGGTCGCGCTCGAACTGGAGCTGGTCGATCTTGTGCTTGACCAGGTCGCCGATGCTGACGATGCCGACGCAGGCCGCCCCGTCGGTCACCGGGATGTGCCGGAAGCGGCCGTTGGTCATCACCTCGAGCACCTCGTCGAGGTCATCGCCGGCCTCACAGGTGCGCACGACGGTGGTCATGATCGCGGAGACCACGTTGTTGATCACCGTGCCGTCGCTGTGCAGCCGGCGGACGACGTCGCGCTCGGAGACGATGCCGGAGATGTGCTGGCCGTCGGGACTGACCACGACCGCGCCGATGTTGTGGAGCGCCAGCAGGGCCAGGAGGTCGCGCACGCCCGCATCAGGGGCGATCGTCACGACTGCCTGGTCCGCCTTGCTGCGGAGTACGTCGCTGATCTGCATCCGGTGCCTCCTCGCAGTGACCCCCGGATCACCACGCTAGCCCTGCGGGCGGCGGCTGAACAGGGCGACGCTGCCGGGTACCCGCTCACTGTCGGGGTCGGTGTCGTCGTCGACCGAGCCGAGGAACGCCAGGGCGGCGTCGTGCAGGTGGCCGTTGGTCGCGACGGCGTTGCCGCCCCACGGACCGTCCTGGCCGTCCAGCGAGGTGAACCGGCCGCCGGCCTCGCGGACGATCACGTCGAGCGCCGCCATGTCGTAGAGCTCGAGCTCGGGCTCGGCCGCGATGTCGACGGCGCCCTCGGCGACCATCATGTAGCTCCAGAAGTCGCCGTAGGCGCGGGTGCGCCAGACCCGGCGCGACAGCGAGAGGAAGTCGTCGAGCTGTCCGCGCTCCTCCCAGCCCGCCAGCGAGCTGTAGGAGAACGACGCGTCCTCGAGCCGGCGTACGTCGGAGGTGTGGATCTGGGTGGCCTTCATCAGGTTGCGCCCGGTCCAGGCGCCCTGGCCCTTGGCCGCCCACCAGCGCCGCTGGAGCAGGGGAGCGGAGACCACGGAGAGCACGACCTCGCCGTCGACCTCGAGGGCGATCAGCGTGGCCCACACGGGGACGCCGCGGACGAAGTTCTTGGTGCCGTCGATCGGGTCGATGATCCAGCGTCGCTGGCTGTGGCCGCTCGATCCCTGCTCCTCGCCGACGATGGCGTCGCGGCTGCGCGCGCGGGAGAGCGTACGGCGGATCGACTCCTCGACGGCCTGGTCGGCGTCGCTGACCGGGGTCAGGTCGGGCTTGCTCATGACGTGGAGGTCGAGCGCCTTGAACCGGTCCTGCGTGATCGAGTCGGCGTCATCGGCGAGCACGTGCGCGAGGCGCAGGTCGTCGGTGTAGTCGTCAGCCATGGCTACAGGTTATGGGGTCGACGTCACGGGCCGGCGACGCGTGCCCGCCAGTCAGGCTTTTGTCAGGAAACGGTGGATACGGTGCATCTCGTGACCATCTCCGGAATCCCGCTCCACCCGCTCGTCGTGCACGCTGCGGTGGTCTTCGCACCCACCGCCGCCCTGGCTGCCCTCGCGTACGCCGTCGTGCCCGCAGGCCGTGCGTGGCTGCGCCACGCGGCCGCGCTGATCGCGGTGGTCGCGGCAGGGGCGGTGCAGCTGGCCGCGATGACCGGAGACAGCCTGGCCGCCAGCCTCGGCGGGGCGAACCCGCTCGTCCAGACGCACGAGGCGTGGGCCGGACGGCTGCAGGCCGCGGCCTGGGTCCTTGCCGCGATCGCGGTCGTGGCGTGGTGGGCTCTCCCGGTCCGGGCCGTGCGCGGTGCTCACGGCGGTGTCCTGCTCGGCCGCCTGGTCACGGTGCTGCTGCCGCTGGCGGCCGTGGCGGTCCTCTACCTCGTGGTGATGACCGGGCACTCGGGCGCGGAGGCGGTCTGGAAGGGCGTCGGGGCCTGACCCCGGGGCCTCAGCCCGGGTGGTCGGCGCCGCCCTCGCGCGAGGCGAGCAGGCGGCGGAAGGACTCGACCCGCTCGGCGTCCGCCTGCCCCGACGCGACCGCGTCGTCGAGCCCGCACTCGGGCTCGCCCGCACCGTGCGTGCAGCCCCGCGGGCAGTCCTCGGTCATCTCGTCGAGGTCGGGAAACGCCTCGATCAGCATCGACGGCTCGACGTGCGCCAGGCCGAAGGACCGGATGCCCGGGGTGTCGATGATCCACCCGGCCTCGTCGGGAAGCTCGAGGAGGTAGGCGCTCGTCGACGTGTGACGTCCGCGGCCCGTGACCGCGTTGACGTGGCCCACCTCCCGGCCCGCGTCGGGCACGAGCGCGTTGACCAGCGTCGACTTCCCGACCCCGGAGTGGCCGACCAGCACGCTCGTGTGGCCCTCGAGCACCTCGCGGACCTCGGCGAGGTCGCCACCGCGCTGCGTCACGACGTAGGGCACGCCGAGGGAGCGGTAGGTCGACAGCAGGGTCTCGGGGTCACGGAGGTCGGCCTTGGTCAGGCAGAGCACCGGCTTCATCCCCGACGCGTACGCCGCGACGAGGGCGCGGTCGATCAGGCGCGGCCGGGGCTCGGGGTCGGCGAGGGCCGTGACGACCACCAGCTGGTCGGCGTTCGCGACGATGATCCGCTCGACCGGGTCGTCGTCGTCGGCCGTGCGGCGCAGGGTGGTGACGCGCTTCCGGACCTCGACGATGCGGGACATCGTGCCGTCGTCGCCGGAGACGTCACCGACGACGCGCACCCGGTCGCCGACGACGACGCCCTTGCGTCCCAGGGGCCGTGCCTTCATCGCGTAGACCAGCCGACCGTCGACCAGGAGGGTGAAACGGCCCCGGTCGACGGTGACGACGAGGCCGTCGACCGCGTCGTCGTAGGTGGGCCGGTCCTTGGTGCGCGGCTTGGTACGACGACGCGGGCGCTCGTAGTGCTCGTGGTCGTGCTCGGTGTACCGCTGCCGTCCGCTCATCGCCGCCCGACCGTCAGAGCAGCCCGGACCAGAAGGTCGCGAAGTCGGGGAAGGTCTTGGACGTGGTGGCGACGTTCTCGACCTCGACGCCGTCGACCGCGGCGCCGATGATCACGCCGGCATGGGCCATCCGGTGGTCGGCGTAGGTGTGGAAGACGCCACCGTGCAGGGGAGCGGGCCGGATCTCGAGGCCGTCCTGCAGCTCGGTCACGTCGGCGCCGAGCGCGTTGAGCTCGGTGGCCAGGGCGGTGAGCCGGTCGGTCTCGTGTCCGCGGATGTGCTCGATGCCGGTGAGGCGCGACGGGCTGACGGCCAGCGCGCACAGCGCGGCGATCGCCGGGGCGAGCTCACCGACGTCGTGCAGGTCGAGGTCGACGCCCTGAAGCGCGTCGGGGCCCTCGACGGTGAGCCCGTCGGCGTCCAGCGAGACCGTGCAGCCCATGTCGGCCAGGACCTGGCGCAGCGCGTCGCCGGCCTGGGTCGTGCGCAGCGGCCAGTCGCGCACGGTGACGGAGCCCCCGGAGACCGCCGCGAGCGCGAGGAAGGGCGCGGCGTTGGAGAGGTCGGGCTCGATGGCCAGGTCGACCGGGGCGACGCGGCCGGGCGCGACGGTCCAGCGATCGGCCTCGGAGTCGTCGACGGCGACGCCCTGGGCACGCAGCATCTCGACCGTCATCTCGATGTGGGGCAGCGACGGCACCGGCGCACCGACGTGCCGCACGTCCACGCCCTTGTCGTAGCGGGCTCCGGCGAGCAGCAGCGCACTGATGAACTGCGAGGACTTCGAGGCGTCGACGGTGACCTCACCGCCCGCGACCGCGCCGGTGCCGCGCACGGTGAAGGGCAGCCGGTCGCCGTCGGTGATGTCGATGCCGAGGCTGCGCAGGGCCGCGAGGATCTCGCCGACCGGGCGGTTGCGCATGTGCTCGTCGCCGTCGAACGCGATGGCGCCCGTCGACAGGGCGGCCACGGGTGGGACGAAGCGCATCACCGTGCCGGCCAGGCCGCAGTCGACCTCCGCGTCGCGGTCGAAGGCTCCGGGGGTGACCGTCCAGTCGTCGCCGCTCGTGTCGACGGCCGCCCCGATCGAGGTCAGCGCCGCCGCCATCAGGAGCGTGTCGCGCGACCGCAGCGCCCGGCGTACGACCGAGGGGCCGTCGGCGATCGCGGCGAGGAGCAGTGCACGGTTGGTGAGCGACTTCGACCCCGGGAGCGAGACCGTCACGTCGACGGGCGCCAGGGCGCGTGGAGCAGGCCAGGGGTCGGTGATCGTCACGGGGAGAAGGGTATCGACAGCACTCAGATGCACAGTCCGCCAGCGCCCACGATGCAGCCTGCTGCGGTCGAGGTGTCGTTGGTCGGATCGGTGTCGGTGAAGCTGGTGCTCGTCAGCGTGGCCGTGAGGCTGGGGAGCAGCGCGAGGGCATCAGCCTTGAACTGCGCCTCGGTGAGCAGTCCTGTGTCCGTGACCGTGCACGACCATGCATCGCCGGTGTCGGTACATCCGGTCGGTACGTCGGACTGCGGTGTGAGTCCCTGCCAGCTGATGACCACGGTCGCGGTCTGGCCGGTCGGCACACCCGTTGCCGTGATGCTGAAGCGCCGCTTGGGGTCGCCGATCCCGTTGCTCGGCAGGAACACCACCGAGACGGAGGCGTCACCGGTCACCGGCGGGGCCGTCGGCGCCGGCTCGAGGTGGATGGTCGTGGAGTTGTCGCTCGGGTCGGGATCGTGGATGCCGCTCGACGGGACCAGCGTGATGGTCAGGTCGTGCGCCACGTCGTCGGTCACGGTCGCGGTGAGGACGAGGTGGTCACGGGTCCTGGTCAGGAGGCAGTCGTCGTCCTCGCAGGACACCTCGAGCCCGGGACTGGACGGAGTCGTGGTCGTCGCAGCGAGGTACTGACGCATGGCCGGGCGTGGGCTGGCCGGCGCCGGCTCGCTCCAGGTGACGGTCACGCTCTCGCCCGCCGGGATGCCCGACACCGCGATGTCGACCGTCGAGGTGCCGCTCGCATCGGGGGCGCTCACCGTGCCGGCGGTCACGACCACGTCGGCGGTGGTCGGCGTGGGTGTGGGAGTCGGCGTGGGCGTGGGCGTCGGGGTGGGCGTCGGCGAGGAGGTGGTGGGCGACGTCGTGGGCGTCGGGCTGGCCGTCGCGGTCGAGGTGGCCGTCGGCGTGGTCGAGCTGCTCGTGCGCGGCGCGGTGGACGAGGAGGAGGAGGAGGTGGTGGTCGGTGCGGTCGACCGTTCGTCGGAGGACGTGGACGGCCGTGTGGTCGAGGTCGCGGCAGGCGGCGGAGCGTCGGCCTGCGGAGACGAGGGCTTGTCGCCACCCGACTGGAGCGCGAAGACGGTGGCTGCCGCGATCACGCCGGCCGCGGCCACGCCGGCGGCTGCCGCGGTCGCCGGCCCGTTCGAGCTGATGCCGTCCTTGATCCGGTCGAAGAAGAGCACGACCGCGCCCTTGGTGGCCGCGCCGGCGGTCGCGAGGTAGCCGACGCCGGCGCTGCCGAGCAGGAGCGGGGCCAGGATGGCGGCGAGGTTGTTGTTGACCTCGCTCAGCTCGAGGTAGATCGCCATGCACTTGCGGCACTCGTCGATGTGCTTCTCGACCTTGCTCGCGTCACGGTTGCTGATGCCCTTGCGGATGTAGCCGCCGAGGTGCTGGTGCGTCCACGCGCAGGCGTCGTCGTCGACCTCCATGGCGTGGGAGTTCAGGAACGCCTGGCGCAGGCCCTCGCGGGCGCGGTAGGCGAGGGCCGAGACCGAGTTGGGCGTCATCCCCAGGAGCGCTGCCACCTCAGCGGGCTTCTGGCCCTCGACCTCGGTGTGCCAGAGGACCGCCTGCCACCGCTCGGGGAGCGAGGCGAACGCCTTGGCTGCCGCGGCGCTCTCGAACCCCTCGACCGCCGTGTCGCGGAACGGGACGCCGGGGTCGAACGCCTCCATGTCGTCGGTGGAGTGCAGGCGCGAGGTCGCCCGGATCCGGTCGACGTGCAGGCGGCGGATCGAGGTGAGCAGGTAGGCGCGGAAGGCGACATCGGGTCCGCCGCCGCCCTGCAGCACACGGAGCACCTTGGCGAACGCGTCGGAGACCAGGTCGTCGGCGTCGGCCGCGCCCACCAGCTGGCGGGCGAGTCGCCGGGCTGCCTCGACGTGTCGCTCGAAGAGCGGACCGTATGCGGAGACGTCACCACCACGGACGGCCGAGATGAGCTCGGCATCGCCCGTTTCCTGGAGCGTCAAGGTGTCGGTCACGTGTGCTCAACGATCGGATCGCGGATGTATGACGCCAATCCTATGTGGCGGACACCGTCTCCGGGATGTTCCGGAAATTCGTCGCCGAATCCGCGTCATGAACCGCGTGGGCCCCCGTTTCACCGGTGTTCGAGGCCCGCATGACGGGGGCGGGCCTCGCATGACTTCAGTGGAGCAAGACACAGAGGGGAGCAACCGTGGGGCTGTTGACGACACGACGCCGTGGCCACACGGGCGGTCCCGAGGCAGGCCGGGAGTTGTCCGAGCAGGTGCGCGCCGCATTGCCGCGCCGGTTCGAGGCTGTCGGGGAGGTCCTGGCCTCGGGATCACGCTCTCTGGAGGCGTACGACGTCGTCGGGCGCCGGCTCGCCCAGGACGGCGCTGCCCTCGACGAGGTGCTCGACGCGCTCCGCCAGACGTCGCAGGCGGTGCTCGGCGCCGATCCGTCGTACGACGCCGTGCGTGCGATCAGCGTCGCGTGGAGCGAGGGCACGCTCGCCTACCTCCACCAGATCTCCTGCGAGGACCCGCTCACGGGTCTGGCCAGCCTCGCCCACGTGCGCAGCCGGCTCGCCGAGCTCTACCGGGCGGCGGCGCGCAGCGGCGGCGACGTGTCGCTGCAGCACGCGCTCGTCGTCATCGACATCCCCGAGACCGTCGAGTCGCTCGCGGCTCCTGACTCCGGCTTCTCCCGCACGCTGAGGCTGGCCCGGGTCGGCCAGTCGGCGGGCACTGTCTTCAACGGTGCGGAGACGATCGGGCGCCTCGGCGTCCGCCGTGTCGTGGCTGTCGTCGAGCGCGATCCGGTTCTCGGGCGCCGGGTCGCGCTCGTACGCACGCTGCTCGCCTCGGCCGACTTCCCCACGCGCGTCTGGATCGAGGGCCTGCCCGGCTCCGACGAGGTCGCTGCGCTGCTCCTCGACGAGCTCGCCCGCTAGGGCGCACCCAGCCCTCTCGGGATGGATCGGGCCGACCGCACCTGACGGGGGGATGCGGCCGGCCCGAGTCATGTCAGGGCGTGGTCGTATCGTCACGGACATGTGTGGTCGCTATGCCTCCTCCCGGCGCCCGGACGAGCTGATCGAGGAGTTCGACGCCGTTCCCCACCTCGACGAGGAGATCACTGCGTCGTGGAACGTCGCTCCGACCGACCCGGTCTACGCGGTCATGGAGCGTCCCAAGGACGAGGAGCGCCAGCTGCGCGCCGTCCACTGGGGCCTGGTCCCGTCCTGGGCGAAGGAGCGGTCGATCGGCACGCGCATGATCAACGCGCGGCTCGAGACACTTGCCGAGAAGCCCGCGTTCCGCCGCGCCCTCGCCGTACGCCGCTGCCTGGTGCCGGCGGACGGCTACTACGAGTGGTACCCGACCTCCGAGCTCGATGCGAGGGGCAAGCCGCGGAAGCAGCCGTTCTTCATCCGCCCCGCGGACGGGGGAGTGCTGCCGATGGCGGGCCTGTACGAGATCTGGCGCGACCCGGCCCGCGGTGAGGACGACCCGGGGCGCTTCCTCTGGACCTGCACCGTCATCACCACCGAGGCCACCGACGACGTGGGGATGATCCACGACCGCATGCCGCTGATGGTCGAGCGTGACCGCTGGGACGACTGGCTCGACCCGACCGCCGCCGGCGCGGAACTGCTCAACCTGCTCGAGCCGGCGGCGCCCGGACGGCTGACGGCCTATCCGGTGTCGTCCGCTGTCGGCAACGTCCGCAACAACGGGCCGGAGCTCGTCGCGCCGCTTCCCCTGCAGTCGTGACCTGTGGGCATGATGGTCGCGTGAGCGAGAGTCGCACGTACGAGACACCGGGCGGTCCTGCGCGGCTCGTCGCCCATCGCGCCAAGCGTCCGGTGGCCACGCTCCTCCTCAGCCACGGCGCCGGCGGTGGCATCGACGCACCGGACCTGAGTGCACTCGCCGGCCACCTCCCGGGGCAGGGGATCAGCGTGCTCCTCCTGGAGCAGCCCTGGCGGGTCGCCGGACGGAAGATCGCAGGCACACCTGCGTCCCTCGACGTCGCCCTGAACGCCGTGGCCGACCAGATCCGCCCGCGGAACCCGCTCGTCGTGGGCGGCAGGTCGGCCGGCGCCCGCTCGGCGGCGCGCTGCGCCCGCGGGCTCGGCGCCAGCGGATGCCTCGCCCTCGCGTTCCCGCTGCACCCGCCGGGCAAGCCCGAGAAGTCGCGGGTCGGGGAGCTGACCGGGTCCCGCGTACCCACGCTCGTCATCCAGGGAGAGCGCGACCCCTTCGGCCGGCCCGACGAGTTCCCCGACGGCACCGAGATGGCCGTCGTCCCTGCGGCCGACCACTCCTTCAAGGTCCCGAAGTCGGCACCGCTCTCGCAGGAGGAGGCGTTGTCCGTGGTGGTCGAGGCGACGCTCGAATGGGTCGTGCGGGAGATCGCACGCGGCTGACGCGTCCGGCGACGGAGGAAGTCGGAAGAAATCGGGCACAGCCGCCGTTGAGCATCGACGTGAACGCCGTACTCGACCGCTCGTCGCTGAGCGCTGACCTATTCTGGGAGGCGATGACTGACGTGGTTCCTGACAACGAGACCGAGGCCGAGCGATCGCTCCGCTTCGAGCGAGACGCCCTGCCCTACCTCGACCAGCTCTACTCGGCGGCGCTGCGCATGACCCGCAACCCGGCCGACGCGGAGGACCTGGTCCAGGAGACGTTCGCGAAGGCGTTCGCCGCGTTCCACCAGTTCAAGCCGGGGACGAACCTCAAGGCCTGGCTGTACCGGATCCTGACGAACACCTTCATCAACAGCTACCGCAAGAAGCAGCGGGAGCCGAAGCAGTCGATGTCCGAGGACGTGGAGGACTGGCAGCTCGCACGCGCCGAGTCGCACACGTCGTCGGGGCTGAAGTCTGCTGAGCACGAGGCGCTCGAGCACCTCCCCGACTCCCAGGTGAAGGACGCGTTGCAGCGCCTGCCCGAGGAGTTCCGTCTGGCTGTCTACCTCGCCGACGTCGAGGGATTCCCGTACAAGGAGATCGCGGAGATCATGGACACTCCGATCGGCACCGTGATGTCGCGACTGCACCGCGGTCGCCGCCAGCTGCGCACGCTCCTCGAGGACTACGTCCGCGAGAACGACATGTTCGGCCTGACCCGTGAGGAGGTCGTGTCGTGAGCGCCCCGGAGCCCCAGGGCCAGCCCCGCACCGAGGACTGTGCCGACTACCTCGAGCGCATCGTCTTCTTCCTCGACAACGAGCTCGACGAGGCCGACTGCAGCGCGGTCCGCCACCATCTCGACGAGTGCGGCCCCTGTCTGAAGAAGTACGACCTCGAGCGCACCGTGAAGCAGGTCGTCGCCCGCTCATGCCACGAGTCGGCGCCGGAGGGCCTCCGCGCGCGTGTCCTCGTGCAGCTGCGTGAGGTCCAGGTGCGGATCACCACCACCGACTGAGGCCCTGACGGGCCGCCCCGGCTCACCCGATTCGACCCAGACGCAGTCGTCTGGGAAGATGAGCCGTTCCGCGATCGAGGAGGATCCCCATGGGCAAGACCGGCCGCAAGCGCCGCGCTCGCAAGAAGAAGGGCGCGAACCACGGCAAGCGCCCCAACGCCTGAGTCCCGTACTCAGCGCAAGCGCCCGAACCCCCGAGCACTGCTCCGGGGGTTCGTCGCATTTCAGGGGCACCTCCGGCCGAGCCGCGGCGGTCCGGACGCCGGCGTTCACCGGCCCGCCAGGCGCGGATCGGGGGACGCGCGACGGCTGCGGCGTCAGCGCGCTGCGCGGAGCTCCGGGGTGGTCTCGCGCAGTGCCTCGACGATGACCAGCAGCAGGTCGGACCGGACGGCCGGTCGCACCGGGCCGTGCGCCACCTGCAGGTAGAGGGCGCGCAGGAACGACTGTGTGTTGAAGGCCCGGCACGCGACGGCCCCCTCGGGATCGACCGCGACGGCGCCATTGGCCAGCCGGGCGATCCACGGCTCGAGGAGGCCCAGGGGGACCAGGTCGCGGGCCAGGACCGCGACGGTCGCGCGGGCGAGACGGTCCGGCTCGCCCGCGACGAGGCGGAGGCCGGTCGGCAGCAGCAGCCGGTCGGCGACCACGTCGAGGAGCACGGTCAGCTCCGGGAGGCCGAAGTGGCTCGAGCAGGCCAGCTCGGCGATGGCGTCAGCGCCGTGCGCGACGGCCAGGGCCGCCCCCTTGGGTCCGACATGGCCGCGCAGGTCGCGCTCACGGACCAGCCAGGTGGCGATCCGGTCACCCCACAGCAGCACCTGGCGCGAGGAGAGCAGCCCCGCGGCGTTGTCGCGCGCGATGCAGTCCGCCAGGACCTTCGCTGTCCAGCTGCGACGGAAGACGCTGTCGTCCTCGCTCTGGCCCAGCCCCACCTCGAGGCCGACGGCCATGCCGTCGCCCAGGCCCGCGAGGACATCGTCGTAGGCGCCCTCCTGGATCCACGTCGAGAGTCGACGGTAGGCCTCACGGATGCGCGCGACAGGGTCAGTGCTCCCGAGAAGCCCCGTCAGCTCGGCGGTCACGTCGTCCAGGGGACGGTCCGTCGGCAGAGGCGGCATGTTCCTATCGTGCCAGCGGGGTCCGACACCGTGCGAATTGGCTTCCGGGACTATCGGGGGTCGTACTCTCGGGCCATGCCGACCCTCGACGAGATCGCCCGGGCCCACACCGATCTCGACAACGACGAGCTCGCCTGGCTGCACCTGCTGGTGGCCGACTGGCAGATCGTCGCGGACCTCTCCTTCGCCGACCTCGTGCTCTGGCTTCCCGACCGCGAGGGGCGTGGGTTCTGGGCCGGCGCGCAGCAGCGGCCCACGACCGGTCCCACCGCGCTCCTCGACGACGTGGCGGGCACCTTCGTCCCGAAGGGCAGGCGCAAGCTCCTCGACACGGCGTACGAGACCGGCCGGCTGACCCGGGAGGGCGGCGACCCCGAGTGGGTCTACGACGTCCCTGTGCGGGTGGAGACGATCCCGGTGCGTCAGGGCGACCGCGTGCTCGCCGTGATCGCCCGCAACACGAACCTGCTCGGCGTGCGGACGCCGTCACACCTGGAGCTCACCTACACCCAGACGGCCGGCGAGCTCACCCGGATGATCACCCGTGGCGCGTTCCCGGTCCCCGGCCAGCGCAGCGACCACGCCGACACTCCGCGTGTGGGTGACGGCTTCATCCGCCTGGACACCGGGGGACGGGTCAGCTACGCCTCGCCCAACGCGCTGTCGGTCTACCGTCGCCTGGGCCACGCGGGCGACCTCGTGGGCCGGAATCTCGCCGAGCTCACCCGGAGCCTCGTGCCCCCGCGCGACCGTCCCGACGAGGAGACGCTCAGCGCCGTGCTCGGCGGGCTCGTCGCGCGTGACACCGAGGTCGCCTCCGACGGAGTGGCCCTGATCCTGCGGTCCCTGCCGCTCAAGCCCGACGGCGCCGCCGTCGGGGGAGTGATCCTCGTCCGCGACGTCACCGACCTCCGCCGCCGCGACCGCGAGCTGGTCACGAAGGACGCGACGATCCGCGAGATCCACCACCGCGTGAAGAACAACCTGCAGACCGTCGCCGCACTGCTGAGGCTCCAGGCCCGACGCATGGGCAACGACGATGCCCGGCTGGCGCTGGAGGAGGCCGTGCGCCGGGTCGGCTCGATCGCTCTCGTCCACGAGACGCTCAGTCACACGGACGAGGAGCACGTCGCGTTCGACGAGATCGCGGACCGGCTGGGGCGGATGGTCGCCGACGTGGGCGGGATCGGCCACGCCGTCGCCGTACGCCGGGAGGGCAGCTTCGGCGTGCTCAACTCCGACATCGCCACGCCGCTCGCGATGGTGCTCACCGAGGTCCTGCAGAACGCCGTCGAGCACGGCTATCGGCAGCTCGCCGTACCGGAGACCGACCGGGTCGGCCGGATCACCGTCGAGGCGCGCCGCCTCGTCGGCCGCCTGCGCCTCGTCATCGAGGACGACGGCGTCGGGCTCCCGGAGGGATTCGACCCGGACCGGTCGACGAGCCTCGGGCTCTCGATCGTCCGGACGCTGGTCGAGTCCGAGCTCGACGGGCAGCTCACGCTGGGGGCGGCACACGCGACAGCGACCGGCACGCGCGTCGAGATCGACGTACCGGTCGCTCAGCGGCTCGGATGAGCCGTCGTACTGCTGGGGTCAGGCGGTGCGCACGCGGGCACGCGCGTTGCGCCGCTTGAGCGCACGGCGCTCGTCCTCGCTCAGGCCTCCCCACACACCGTGGTCCTGACCGGCCTCGAGGGCCCAGGCGAGGCACTGCTCGCGCACGTCGCAGCGACGGCACACCTGCTTGGCCTCCTCGATCTGGAGGATCGCCGGGCCGGTGTTTCCGATCGGGAAGAACAGCTCCGGGTCCTCGTCGAGGCAGGCAGATTCGTGACGCCAATCCACGGCTGGGTGTACTCCCTTTGGTTTGCTGGGGTGGGCGCGAGGCCTCGGTGGAGGCGCTGACGCGCAGAGAAGATGAGGTGGCCTCGTGAATTCTTTCACGAATGCACACGCAAGGTTGGCAAGAGTTCCATCGGACGACAACCCCTATCGGCCGTCACTTTGGTCACAAGTAGATTGAGACCGTGCCTGCTACCGCTGAAAACTCCGTCGTACCGCGTCCGCTGACCGTCGCGGCACTGGTCGTGCTGCTCGAAGCGGTGTGCTTCGCGGCCCTTGCGGTCGTGCAGGCCGTGACCTTCGACAGTACCCGGTCGGCCATGGGGTGGACGACCCTGGCGTTCTTCGCCCTGTGGGGCCTGATGCTCGCCGCGTGCGGGATGGCGCTGCGCCGCAGCCGGTCGTGGGCCCGCAGCCCGATCGTCATGGCGCAGCTCGTGCAGCTCGGCCTGGCCTACAACTTCGCCACCGACGCCCACTCCGACCGGACCGACCACATCGTCGCCTGGCTGCTCGCGGCGGTCACGCTCGTCGTCCTTGTCGGGATCTTCCACCCGAGGTCGATCAGCCACCTGGCGTCGTCGGAGGGCTGACGGCCGGGGCGCCGAGCCTCCGGCGCAGTCGGGTCAGTGCCCGCGCCTGCACGCGGGAGACCTGCGCCTGGCTGATGCCGAGCCGTCCCGCGACCTCGTCCTGGGTCAGTGTGTCGAGGAACCGGAGGGCCACCACGTCCCGCTCCAGCGGACGAAGCCGCGCGAGCTGGGGTTGCAGGAGCATGCGCAGCTCCGCCTCCTCGTAGGCCGGGTCGGTGCCGTCCGGCGACGCCTCGTCGTCCAGCTGGTCGAAGCGGAGCGGGTCGGCGCCGCGTGGGGTGCGGACCAGCGCGCCCCTGTCGCGCAGGTGGTGACGCATGCCGCCGAGGACGGTGGGGGCGGCGTACGCCGCGAAGGGCACGCCGCGGGCTGCGTCGTAGCGACGTGCGGCCAGGAGCAGGGCCAGCCGCCCGGCCTGCACGAGGTCGTCGTGGGGCTCGCCCCAGCCGTGGAAGCGGCGGGCGCAGCGGTCGACCAGGGGCAGGTGCTCGAGCACGAGGGCGTCGATGTCCATGCACCCATCTGACGCCCGGAGCGGCAGTGGTGCGAACGCTCGTCCACAGCGGTCTCGCCGGAGCGGGAGAAATGGCGGACGGGCCCGCCTCCCGGAGGAGGCGGGCCCGTCACCGAGCCGGGGCGAGCAAGCTCGCCTGCCGGCTCAGGCCTTCTTGGTCTCCCAGAAGATGCCGGCGATCTCGTCGATCTTGGCGAGGAGCTCGTCGGCGACGGCCGCGTCGAGCGTGCCCTTCGTGCCGCCGGCGCCCGCGAGCTTCGTGGCCTCGTTGATGAGGGTGTGGAGCTGCGGGTACTTCTCGAAGTGCGGCGCCTTGAAGTAGTCGGTCCACAGCACCCACAGGTGCTCCTTGACCAGGGTGGAGCGCTGCTCCTTGATGACGATGGCGCGGGTGCGGAAGTCCGGGTCGTCGGAGTCGTTGACCTTGGCGATGAGCGCCTTGATCGACTCGGCCTCGATGCGGGCCTGGGCGGGGTCGTAGACGCCGCAGGGGAGGTCGCAGTGGGCCTGGGCCTCGACGGTGGGGGCGAACAGCATGCTCGACAGCTCCTTCGTGGGGGTCACGGGTGTGTGGCTGCGACACTACTCCCCATGCGAGGACGTCGATGGGGCTGGGCCATCGTCCGCGGACGGTCGATGGAGCCGGGCCTGCGTGAGGGCGACCGCCTCCTGGTCCGCTGGGGGCGTCCGGCGCGCGAGGGCGACGTGGTGCTCGCGGAGTTCGCCGACGGCACCCTCGCCGTGAAGCGCGCGGTCGAGCGGCGTACGACCAGGACGGGTGCCCCGGGCTGGTGGCTGCTGAGCGACAACGCCGCTGAAGGTGTGGACTCGCGGCACCGTGGCGTGGTGCCGGAGGAGCACGTGCACGCGGTCGCGAGGGTGCTCGTCCGCAGGTGCCTGATGCGTCACATTCCCCCGCCGCCCGTGTCGGAGCACGCTCCCTTGTGAAAGGATGCCGGGCGAGGGTGAACCCCTGTCTGGCAGCTCCGCGACACACCATTCGCGTCGAGCCGCGCTTCCGAACCTTCCGAACGCCCCGAAAGTCTTGCCGAAAATGTCTGAGCTCGAGTCCACCGTCCAGTCCGAGGGCCACCCGCTGGCCGGCGACCCGGTGTTCGACCTCCACGTAGGCGGCAAGATGGCGATCCGGTCGTCGGTGGAGCTCGCCGGCGCCGACGAGCTGTCGCTCGCCTACACGCCGGGTGTCGCCCGCGTCTGCACCGCGATCGCCGAGAACCCCGAGCTGACGCAGCACTACACGTGGGTGCCCAACACGGTCGCGGTCGTCACCGACGGCACCGCGGTGCTCGGCCTCGGCGACATCGGTCCGGCTGCCGCCATGCCGGTCATGGAGGGCAAGGCGATCCTGTTCAAGCAGTTCGGTGGCGTCGACGGCATCCCGATCTGCCTGGACACCACCGACACCGAGGAGATCATCGAGACGGTCGTGCGCATGGCGCCGTCGTTCGGTGGCATCAACCTCGAGGACATCTCCGCGCCGCGCTGCTTCGAGATCGAGGACCGGCTCAAGGAGCGCCTCGACATCCCGGTCTTCCACGACGACCAGCACGGCACCGCCGTGGTCGCCCTGGCGGCACTCAAGAACGCCCTCAAGCTCACCGGCCGCAAGCCCGAGGAGACCCGTGTGGTCATCTCCGGCGCCGGTGCGGCGGGCGTCGCGATCGCCAAGATCCTCATCGTGGCGGGCATCACCGACATCGCGGTCACCGACCGCCGCGGCGTGGTCAGCTCCGACCGCTCGGACCTGACGCCGGTCAAGCGCGCGCTCGCCGAGATCACCGCCGACCGCAACGGCCGCAAGGGCACCCTCGCCGACGCCATGGACGGCGCCGACGTCTACCTCGGCGTCTCCGGCGGCACGGTGCCGGAGGAGGTCGTGGCCTCGATGGCCGACGACGCGATCATCTTCGCGATGGCCAACCCGACGCCCGAGGTCCACCCCGACGTGGCGCACAAGTACGCCCGCGTCGTCGCGACCGGCCGCTCGGACTTCCCGAACCAGATCAACAACGTGCTCGCGTTCCCCGGCATCTTCCGCGGCGCCTTCGACGTCCGGGCCACGGCGATCACCGAGGGCATGAAGCTCGCGGCCGCCGATGCCCTCGCTGCGCTCGTCGGCGACGCGCTCGCGGAGGACATGGTGATCCCGGGTCCGTTCGACCCGCGGGTGGGGCCGGCCGTCTCCTCGGCCGTGGCCGAGGCTGCCCGCCGCGACGGCGTCGCCCGCGCCTGAGGCACTCCACCGTCTTACGTCCTAGGACCCGGCCGCTCCTGCGGCCGGGTCCTTCGACGTTCTCGATAGGTTGGGTCGCATGTTCGCCGTCTACGCCGATTCGTTCAACGCCGAGTCCCCGCTCGACAGCCTCGTGGTGGGGGAGCGCCCCGACCCGGTGGCGCCCGACGGCTGGACGACGGTGACGGTCAAGGCAGCCAGCCTCAACCACCACGACCTCTGGTCGCTCAAGGGCGTCGGCCTCAAGGCGGACCGCCTGCCGATGATCCTCGGCTGCGACGCCGCAGGCTACGACGAGGACGGCAACGAGGTCGTCGTGCACGCCGTCATCTCCAGCCCGGACTGGGTCGGCGACGAGACACTCGACCCGAAGCGCTCGCTGCTCTCCGAGCTGCACCAGGGCACCTTCGCGGACAAGGTCATCGTGCCGCGGCGCAACATCGTCCCGAAGCCGGCGAGCATGAGCTTCGAGGAGGCCGCGTGCCTCCCGACGGCCTGGCTCACGGCGTACCGCATGCTCTTCACGCAGGGCGGGCTCAAGGCCGGTGACTCCGTGCTCGTGCAGGGTGCCGGCGGTGGTGTCGCGACCGCGTGCATCGTGCTCGCCCGGGCGGCCGGCCTGAAGGTGTTCGCGACCTCCCGCGACGAGGCGAAGCGGGCCAAGGCGCTCGAGATCGGCGCCCACGAGGTGTTCGGGTCCAACGAGAAGCTCCCGGTGAAGGTCGACGCCGTGATGGAGACCATCGGCCGTGCGACGTGGGAGCACTCGATCCGGTCGCTGCGCCCGGGCGGCAAGCTGGTCACGTCGGGCAACACCAGTGGCCCGAACCTCGACAACGCGATGCTCCCGCACATCTTCTTCCTGCAGCTGCAGGTGATCGGCTCGACGATGGGCACCCGCGGTGAGCTCGCCTCGCTGGTGCAGATGCTCGACGCGACCGGTCTCAAGCCCCTCATCGACCACACGGTGCCGATGGAGCAGGCGCGCGACGCGTTCGCCGCACTGCACGCCGGTGACGTCTTCGGCAAGATCATCCTGACCCGATGACGCACGTCCACCTCCTCACGGGCGCCGGCTCCGGCATCGGCGCAGCGGTCGCGTCGGCACTCCACGCGCGGGGCGACGAGCTCGTGCTGCTCGCCCGGTCCCAGCCCCGTGCGCACGAGCTCCAGCAGCAGTACGACGGAGCGCGCGTCGTGGTCGCCGACCTCGCCGACCCCGGATCGCTCGCCCACGCCCTCGCAGCCGCGAACCTGCCGCCGCACCTCGACTCGGTGCTCCACATCGCCGGCGTCGTGGACCTCGCCCCGGTGCACGACCTGGACTACGCCGAGGTGCGGGCGCAGGTCGACGTCAACCTGGTCGCCCCGATGGTGCTGACCCAGCTCTGCCTGCCAGCCCTGCGGGCTGCACGCGGCACCGTCGTCTTCGTCAACAGCGGAGCGGGCCTCTCCGCGCACCCCACGTGGGGCGCCTACGCGGCGACGAAGTTCGGCCTCCGCGGGTTCGCCGACGCCCTGCGCGGTGAGGAGGCGGAGCACGGCGTCCGGGTGACGAGCGTCTTCCCCGGTCGCACCGCGACGCCGATGCAGGAGAAGGTCCACGCGCAGGAAGGCGCGGACTACAGCGCCGACCGGTGGATCCAGGCCGAGACGGTCGCCGCGTCGATCCTCCACGTCCTCGACCTGCCGCGCGACGCGGTGATGCCCGAGGTCAGCGTGCGCCCGGGTCCTCGCTGACCGTCCCCTGCGCGTCCGCTCGCGACCGGCGGTCGTCGTGGGCGTGGCCGGGATCGAGCTCGTCGCACGCCGACAGCCGGAGCGGGACGAAGCCGGAACCGTGCCGGACCGCCACGGGCTCGGTGGACAGGCACACGTGGTCGCCGCCCTCGTCCAGCAGGGCCACCCGGCGGACGAGCAGGTGGCGGGGGACGTCGGTGAGCACGGGCACGCCGCCGGGTCCGTCCTCGACGGCGAGCCCCGCGAACTTGTCGGTCCGGTCGCCGGTCAGCGTGCCGAACCGGACGGAGAGCGGCAGCTGGTCCTCCCCGAGGAAGTGGATCGCCAGGTACTCCGCGCGGAGTGCCAGGCCGTACGTGTGGTTGGCCCGGGAGAGCCAGATTGCGTAGCGCGGCGGGTCGATGCTCGACTGGCTGTGGAATCCGACCAGGCAGCCGGCGCGCTCGCCGCCGACCGCGGTCGTGACCACGACCATCGCCGGGTCGGTGGCCGCAGCGACCTCGTCGAACTCACTGCCCACGGTCCGCCTCGGCGCGCTCGTAGCGGAGGAAGAGCGTGTCCGCCTCGCGCAGCACGTGGCGGAGTGCGAAGCCGGTGAGGGGTGCACCCGGAGGCGCCACCGCGACCGGGAGCGGATCTCCGCCCATGAGGGGCGAGACGGTGAGGAGGAGCTCGTCGAGGTGGCCGCCGGCGACGAGCTCCCCGAGGAGCGTCGGACCGCCCTCGGTGAGCACGACCGTGGCGCCCCGGCGTGCGAGCTCCTCCAGTGCCAGCGCCGGATCGACGCGTTCGTCGCCGGCCAGCACCACCTCGGCGACCTGGCTGGCCCTGGCCAGGCGCTGCCGGTCCGCCGCCTGGCAGGTCACGACGTAGGGCGGCTGGTCGAGCGCGGGGTCGGTGAACGCACGGCCGGTCCAGTCGAGATCGAGCGAGCGGCTCACGATCGCCAGCCGCGGTGAGCCCGGCTTGCCGGCGGCCCTCCGCGCTGCCGCCCGCCCCCGGGGCAGCAGCAGTGGCCCGTAGCCCTCGCGCCGGATGGTCTCGGCCCCGACGAGCACGACGTCGGCCAGCGTGCGCATGGCGAGGAACAGGGCGGCGTCGGGCGCTGTCGACAGGGCGGCCACGCGGCCGCCGATCGCCGCCGACCCGTCGAGGCCACCGACCATGTTGGCGACCACCCAGCAAGGGCCCGCCGGTCGTAGGCGGTCCACGTCGACGTACGGCGTGAGCGGGTCGGCGAGACGTGCGGTCACTCCGAGGACGTCCATGACCCTCATGCTCGCACCGGGTGCCAAGACGGGGCGGGCCGCCTCGCGGCGGCGACCGGTCGGACGGGAATTGATTGGCGTCCGCAGGGGTTGCGCAACGAGAATTCACCATGACGTGTCCGCATCCGGACGGACGCTGTCGGATCACCGGGGTCTCGTTCGTGGAGTGCATGAACGGGCGGTCACCAGGCCACCCCGCGCCCTCCCTGAAAGGCCTCCCATGTCAGCGCCCCAGGACCTCGACGACCTCGTCGTCGAGAACCACGACTCTCCTGACGCACCCTTCACGACGCCGCTGGTCGTCAAGCTCCTCGTGGCCGCCACCTTCGTGGTGATCCTCAACGAGACCACGATGATCAACGCGCTGCCCAGCCTGATGCGGGACTTCCACATCGACGAGCGCACCAGTCAGTGGGTCAACACCGTCTTCATGCTCACGATGGCGTCGGTGATCCCGCTGACCGGCTGGTTCCTGCAGCGGGTCACGACGACGACGGCGTTCACGGTCGCCATGGCGACGTTCTGCACCGGCACGCTGCTCGGCATGCTCGCCCCCACGTACGCCGTCCTGCTGGTCGCGCGCGCCGTCCAGGGCGCCGGTACGGCGGTGATGATGCCGCTGCTGATGACCACCGTCATGACCGTCGTCCCGATGGTTCACCGCGGCCGCGTCATGGGCAACATGATGATGGCGATCTCGGTCGCACCGGCGCTCGGCCCGACCACGTCCGGCCTGCTGCTCGAGCTCGGCTCGTGGCGCCTGATCTTCGCCGTCATCCTGCCGCTCGCCGTCCTGATGGGCATCGTCGGCCACCGCCTCGTGGAGAACATCGGTGAGCCCAAGGCCGGGCCGGTCAGCTGGCTCAGCGTCCTGCTGGCCGGTTCCGGCTTCTCCAGCCTCGTCTACGGCCTGAGCAACTTCGGTGCCGGCACGCTCACCAAGCCGGTCGCCTTCACCGTGCTCGGCGTCCTGCTCGTCGGCGCTTTCGTCGCGTACCAGATCGTGCTCCAGGGCCGGGGCGCGCCGCTCCTCGACCTCCGGACGCTGCGGATCCGGACGTACGCGACGGCGGTGCTGCTCATGTGCGCGGCCTTCATGGCGTTCTTCGGTGCGATGGTGCTGCTGCCGCTCTACCTGCAGGACTACCGCCACCTGAGCACGCTCCGCACCGGGCTGCTGGTCATGCCGGGTGGTCTCGCGATGGGCCTGCTGGGCCCGCGTGTCGGCAAGGTGTTCGACCGGGTCGGGACCCGGCCGCTCGTCATCCCGGGCGCGGCCGGCCTGGTCACGGCCCTGGTGCTCCTGTCGCAGGTGACCGACCTGGACACGCCGTACTGGCTCATCGTGCTGCTCCACGTGGCGCTGATGAGCTGCCTGGCCTGCGTCTTCACGCCGGTCTTCACGCTCGGCCTCGGCGCTCTGCCGCCGGAGCTCTACTCGCACGGCAGCTCCCTGCTCGGCACGCTGCAGCAGGTCGCGGGTGCGGCCGGCATGGCCCTGCTCATCGCGATCCTCCAGAGCCGGGCGAAGCACCTCGCCCTCGACGGTACGGACCGGGCGCACGCGTTCGTCGGCGGCCTCGACTGGGCGCTGCTCACCGGCGCCGGCTTCGGTGTCGTCGTGTTCCTGATGGCCCTGCTGCTCCCCGCGCGGTCGCCGAGCACGGCGGGCGCCGCCGGGCACTGACCCGAACACCCACGAAGGCCTCCCGCACCCCCGTGTCGGGAGGCCTTCGTCGTGCCGGGCACGATCCTCCCGCCTCGCGTCCCGGCCGGCCTGCGTCGATCTACTCAGATCCGGGAGCCCCTCGTGCAGTGCGAGTACGGCTGCTCACGCGCCCACGACGGACGCGGGGGAGTCTGGTGCCATGGACGACAGGACGCGCAGGAAGAGCCTCGGAACCGAGGTGGCCGCGTCCCTGGCCGCCGTGGCCGGGGCTGTGTTCCTTCCCGTCTTCGCCATCGGCACGCATATCTGTGCCTTCGCGGAGTGCCGGGAGCCGACCACCCGCGAGATCCGTGTCTCGCAGGGCGTCGCCGTCCTGCTCGTCGCCACGGTCCTCACCACGCTCCTGCTGGCTGCCCGTAGGGGAGCACGCTGGTCATGGCTCTGGCACGTGAGCGTGGCGGCGGTGGCGGGTGTCGCCGTCATCGGCTTCACCCTGGGCGTCGACTGGTCGCCCGACCCGGAGCCGGTGCCGCGAAACCCTGACTACGTGCCGTGCTACTCGGGGTCAGGGGACTGCCCCGGAGGATGACGACCTGACGGCGGGCGCCCCGCTCGCTCGGTCAGACCTCGTCGAGGAACGCGTCGAGGTGCTTCCAGGCCAGCTCGGCAGCCTGCGGACCGGCCACCAGACCGAGGTGCGACAGGCCGTCGGCGGCGACGTAGCGAGCGCCGGGCACCGAACGGGTGCCCGCCTCCACCGCGGGGCCGGGGCCGATCGCGTCGGTGCGGCTGCCGATGAAGAGCACGCGCGTGCGGATCGAGGAGAGGCGCACCGCACGGCCGTGGGTGAGGTGCACGGTGCCGGTCGCCAGCTCGTTGCGGGTCAGCAGGCGCGTGTGCACCTGGTGGTAGAAGCGACCGGGGTAGCCCGGCATGGCGTTGATGAAGTTGTCGATCGCGGTGGTGCGCGCGAGCGTCTCCTTGTCCAGGATGTTCTGGGCGAGGAAGAGCGGCTTCTTGAGCTCGCGGATGGGTGCCATCGCGCGGAAGCTGAGCCGGGTCAGGTGGCGGGGGACGCCGCCCATCAGGCCGGTGCCGAACGTCATGACGCTGGAGCCCAGCACGCTGTCGAGGTAGCGCAGGATCTGGACGGCCGGGATGAGCCGGTAGTCGATCGGGGTGCCGAACGCCGTGATCGAGGCGATCGGCAGGGTGGGGTGGGCCGCTGCGGTCAGCAGGCTGCAGGTGCCGCCCAGCGACCAGGCCACCACGTCGACCGGAGCGCCGTCGTGCTCCTCTGACACGCGGCGGATCGCGGCCGGGATGATGTCGTCGATGAACGACTCGAAGCCCATGTGGCGGTCCGCGAACGTCATGTCGCCGTAGTCGACGACGTACGTCGCGCGACCCTGGGACACGAGGTGGGCCGCGAGGCTCTGGCCGGGGCGCAGGTCGTAGCAGTTGGTCGACACGGCCTGCGGCGGGACGAGCAGCACCGGGCGCGCCTGGGTGTGCGGCTTCGTGCTCAGGTAGCGCCGCAGCTGGCGGTGCGGCTCGTCGACGAGCACGTGCTGGGGCATGCCGGCGTACTGCTCGATGCCCTCGCCGAACGGCGAGATCGCCCACGCGTTGCGGGCAGCGGCGGCGAGGGTGGCCAGGGGAGAGGTGGTCCGCTCGTCGGGTACGGCGGGCAGGGTGCTGGTCACTTGCTGGAGTCCCATCGGAGTGCGCCGACCAGCACGATGTGCAGCTGGCGGCGGGCGGTGTCGGCGATGCGCCGGGTGTCGGATGCGCTGGTCGCGCGGCTCAGCTCCTCCACGTGGGTGAGCATGGCGTTGACCAGGAGGTTGGAGAGGACGGCCAGGTCGCTGGCCGACCAGGCGCGCGTGAACGGCGCGTGGGCGATGTCGGTGGCCAGCTCGCGCTCGACGAGCTCGAGCTGGTGGCGCACGGCCTCGCGGACGGCGGTGGGCCCGGCGAGTCGCTCGCGCGCGATGAAGCGGAGCTGGCGATCGCTCTGGCGGGCGTGGGCGACGACGGCGTCGACCGACTTGTCGGCGATCGAGACGGCGAGGTCCCACTCGGAGTCGGTCTGCTCGGGGATCGCGCGCGCGTCGCGCAGCAGCGCCCGGAGCGCGTCGAAGGCCTCGGTCACGAGGCTGAGGCCGAGCTCGTCGATGCTCGCGAAGTGCCGGTAGAAGGCGGTCGGCACGATGCCGATCTCCTTGGCCACCTGGCGCAGGGAGAGGGCGGCGAGTCCGCCGTCCTCGGCGAGGGTCAGGGCAGCGTCGAGGATCGCACGCCGCGTGCGTTCCTTCTGCTCGGTCCGGGAGACCCCTGCGCTGCTCATGACGGAAGTGTAACGCGAGTGAACGCCTGTTCACTGAAAGTGGGCGGCATCACGCCTGATCGGGTTGACCCGGCACGGCCAACGCGGACATAGTTTCGGTGAACAGCCGTTCACCGAAGAAACGAGTGTTCACCCAAACTTCGAAAGGAGCCGCCATGTCCCGCATGCAGATGCTGACCTCCTCCCGGATGGGTCGCCGCTTCCTGGACTCGTCCTTCGCCGCTGCCCTCGCCACCCCGCACGGCGTCGACCGGTACGTCGAGATGGTCGACCCGCTCTGGTCCCGGACCGAGACCCGCGCCGAGATCACGGACGTGGAGCGCAAGACCGCCGACAGCGTCACGCTCACGCTCCGCCCCAACGAGAACTGGGCCGGCTTCAAGGCCGGTCAGTTCGTGAAGCTCTCGGTCGAGATCGACGGCGTCCGTCGTACGCGCTGCTACTCGCCGGCGAACTCGCAGTTCCGCAAGGACGGCAAGATCGAGCTGACCATCAAGGTCGACCCGAAGGGCCTGGTGTCGCCGTGGCTCCTGGCCAACGCGCGGCCCGGCATGATCGTGCAGATCTCGCCGGCGCAGGGCGAGTTCCACATCCCGCTGCCGCACCCGCGCAGCATCCTGCTGATCAGCGGCGGCTCCGGCATCACCCCCGTGATGTCGATGCTGCGCACGCTGACCGACCGGGCCTACATCGGCAAGGTCACCTTCCTGCACTACGCCTTCACCGAGGACGACGTGATCTACCGCGACGAGCTCGCGGAGATCGAGGCGAAGTACGAGGGCGTGCGGATCATCCGCGCCTACACCAACGCCGACAACGGCGACCTGCAGGGCTTCTTCTCGAAGGAGCACCTGGTCGCGGCGGACAAGCACTTCGCCGAGGCCGAGACCTACCTCTGCGGCCCGATGCCGCTCATGGACGGCGTCCGCGCCGTCTTCGAGGCCGAGGGCATCTCCGACCGCCTGCACCTGGAGCAGTTCGCCGCTCCGACCCGCACCGTCCCGACCGACGAGGCCACGGGCGAGCTGACCTTCAGCGCCTCGGGGGAGAAGGCCGACAACAACGGCCAGACCATCCTCGAGCAGGCTGAGGCCGCCGGCCTCACCCCGGACTACGGCTGCCGCATCGGCATCTGCAACGCCTGCGTCAGCACCAAGCTCAGCGGCATCACGCGCAACGTCCTGACCGGCGAGCTCAACACCGACAACGACGTCAACATCAAGCCGTGCATCTCGGCTCCGTGTGGCGACGTCTCCATCGACCTCTGACCTCTCAGCAGAAACCTCACCAAGGAGTTCTCATGAGCACTGCCACCACCACGACCAGCCAGAAGCACAAGCTGAGCCCCGAGCAGATCGAGGCGTTCGGCAAGGAGCTCGACGACCTGCGGGCCCGCATCGTCGCCGACCTCGGCGAGAAGGACGCGGACTACATCCGCGACATCGTCAACAAGCAGAAGAAGCTCGAGGTCGCCGGCCGCGCCCTCCTGTGGGCCGGCTGGTTCCCGCCGGCCTGGATCGCAGGCGTCACGGCCCTCTCCCTGTCGAAGATCATCGACAACATGGAGATCGGCCACAACGTCATGCACGGCCAGTACGACTTCATGAACGACCCGCAGTTCACCGCCAAGAACTTCGACTGGGACAACACCATCCACGCCGACAGCTGGCTGTACACGCACAACTACGTGCACCACACCTTCACCAACATCGTCGGCAAGGACCACGACGCGACCGGCTACGGCGTCATCCGCGTCACCGAGGAGCAGCCCTGGCACCCCATCTGGCTGCTCAACCCGATCTTCTGCGGCACGCTGCAGGTCCTCTTCCAGTGGGGCACCGCGATCCAGGAGCTCGAGTCGGAGAAGTTCTTCCGCGGCGAGAAGTCCTGGGCCGAGATGAAGCCGGGTCTCAAGCGCTTCCGCGAGAAGGCCGGCAAGCAGGCGCTCAAGGACTACGCCCTCTTCCCGCTGCTGTCGGGTCCGTTCGCGCCGTTCGCCTTCGCCGGCAACATGGCCGCCAACCTGGTCCGCAACCTGTGGTCCTCGTCGGTCATCTGGTGCGGCCACTTCCCCGAGGGCGCGGAGACGTTCTCGATCGAGGAGACCGAGGACGAGTCGCACGCCGAGTGGTACTACCGCCAGATCCTCGGCTCGGCGAACTTCACCGGCAGCCACCTGGTCGACGTCCTCTCCGGCAACCTGAGCTACCAGATCGAGCACCACCTCTTCCCGGACATCCCCGCGTACCGCTACAAGGAGATCGCCATCGAGGTCCGCGAGATCTGCGAGCGCTACGGCATCCGCTACAACGAGGCGCCGATGGCCAAGCAGCTGTGGAGCGTGTGGAAGCAGGTCTTCAAGCTCACGCTTCCCGACAGCACCTACACGCAGGGGCCGCTGGCCGGCCTCCGCGAGGCGCTGACCTTCCCGTTCCGCGCGAAGCAGGACGAGAACGCCCGTGACGAGCAGCACGTTGTCGCCGAGGCTGCCGCCGCCTGAGACTGGGCGCATGACGAACCTCAGCAAGGCCGAGATCCGCAAGGACCAGGTCCAGGACTCGATCGAGGCGGCCACGCACGCTGCCGGTCAGGTCTCCCACATCGTGATCACCGCGGTCGGTGACGTGGTGAAGGCGATCGGCGGCTTCGCCACCGACCTCTTCGAGATCCGCGAGGCCGCGCGCAAGGCGCGGGCCGACATGGGCGTCGAGAACGACGACGACTGATCCACCACGCAGAGCGGCCCCGTCTCCCACCCGGGAGGCGGGGCCGCTCCGCGTTCACGGGTGACGGGAAAGCCGTGAGGCGCTGCGCGCCTCTGCCTCCCTCGCTCGCGACCCGTCGAGCAAGCTCGCCGGTCGCTCGCTCAGTCGTCGTCCGGGTCGTCGAGACGGGCGAGCCAGGTGGCGAACCGCTCGATGGCCGTCTCGAACTCGGGGAAGGTGTCGACGAACGCCTGGAGCTGGTCACCCAGCCACTCGAGGGTGACCTCGTCGTCGCCCCGCCGCTTCTGGAGCTCCTCGATGCCGCGATCGGTGAAGTACATGCCCCCATTCTGTCAGGAGCCCGCGGGGCGGAAATGCAGGAACCCCCGGCCGGAGCCGGGGGTTCCTGGGTGGAGCGGGTGGGTCAGGAGAACGCGCGGGCCAGGAGCTCGGCGTTCTCGACCTGGTGGCGCTTCGCCGTGCCGACCGCGGTGGTCGACGACGCCGGACGGGTGACCGGCTCGACGGCCCGACCGAGCTCCGGGACGATGTTCAGCGCGAACGTCGGCCACGGACCCTGGTTGAACGGCTCGTCCTGGACCCACTTGACCTTGGCGTTGGGGTACTTCGCCAGCTCGGCCGCGATCTCGGCGGTCGGCCACGGGTAGAGCTGCTCGACGCGCACGATCGCGACGTCGTCGCGGCCCTGCTTCTGGCGCTCGACCACGAGGTCCCAGGTCAGGCGGCCGGAGACCAGCATGACCGTGGTGACCTTCGCCGGGTCGGCCGCGTCGTCACCGATGACCGGACGGAACTCGCCCGAGGTGAAGTCGGACGGCTGCGACGCGGCTTCCTTGCGCTTGAGCATCGACTTCGGCGTGAAGATGATGAGCGGCTTGTGCTCACCGCCGAGCGAGTGCTTGCGGAGCAGGTGGAAGTGCGACGCGGGCGTCGACGGCTGCGCCACGACCATGGCCTCGTCCGCGCAGAGCGTCAGGAAGCGCTCGATGCGGGCGGAGGAGTGGTCGGCGCCCTGGCCCTCGTAGCCGTGGGGGAGGAGCAGGACGACACCGGAGTCCTGGCCCCACTTGGTCTTGCCCGAGGAGATGTACTCGTCGATGACCGACTGGGCGCCGTTGACGAAGTCACCGAACTGCGCCTCCCACAGGACGAGCGCGTCCGGGCGGGCGACGGAGTAGCCGTACTCGAAGCCGAGGGCGGCGTACTCCGACAGCAGCGAGTCGTAGACGAAGAACTTGGCCTGGTCCTCGGTGAGGTTGGCCAGCGGCGTCCACTCGTCGGCGTTGTTGCGGTCGATGATCGTGGCGAAGCGCTGCACGAACGTGCCGCGACGCGAGTCCTGGCCGGCCAGGCGCACCGGGCGGCCGTCCATCAGCAGCGAGCCGAACGCGAGGATCTCGCCGGTGCCCCAGTCGATCGGGCCGTCGGTGATCGCGGCGGCGCGACGCTGCAGCTGCGGCATCACCTTCGGGTGGACGGTGAAGCCCTCCGGTGGGGTGATGTAGGCGTCGGCGATCCGCTTGAGGACGTCGGCCGAGACGGCGGTCGTGCCACCGGCGAGCTTCTCGGGGTAGTCCGGGACGGTCGTCCACTGGTCCGGCTTCGCGTCGGCCTCGCGGACCTCGGTGAAGACGCGCTCGAGCAGGGCCTGGTAGTTGCGCAGGACCTCCTCGGCCTCCTCGATCGTGATGTCGCCACGACCGATGAGGGACTCGGTGTAGAGCTTGCGGACCGAGCGCTTCTGCTCGATGAGGTCATACATGAGCGGCTGGGTGTACGACGGGTCGTCACCCTCGTTGTGACCGCGGCGGCGGTAGCAGACGAGGTCGATGACGACGTCCTTGTTGAACGCCTGGCGGTACTCGAAGGCGAGCCGGGCGACGCGGATGCACGCCTCGGGGTCGTCGCCGTTGACGTGGAAGATCGGCGCCTGGACCATGCGGGCCACGTCGGTGCAGTAGAGCGTCGAGCGCGACGAGCCGGGGGAGGTGGTGAAACCGACCTGGTTGTTGATGACCAGGTGGATCGAGCCACCGGTGCGGTAGCCGCGCAGCTGCGAGAGGTTGAGCGTCTCGGCGACGACACCCTGGCCCGCGAACGCCGCGTCACCGTGCACGAGCAGCGGGAGGACGGGGTACTCGTTGCCACGGTCGAGCATGTCCTGCTTGGCGCGGGCGATGCCGGTGACGACCGGGTCGACGGTCTCGAGGTGCGACGGGTTCGCCGCGACCGAGACCTTGATCTTGTCGCCGGAGCCGGCGACGAACTCGCCCTCGGCGCCGAGGTGGTACTTCACGTCGCCCGAGCCCTGGACCGTGCGCGGGTCGATGTTGCCCTCGAACTCGCGGAAGATCTGGTTGTACGACTTGCCGACGATGTTGGCGAGCACGTTGAGGCGGCCACGGTGGGCCATGCCGATGCAGACCTCGTCGAGGCCGGCCTGGGCGGCCGCCTCGGCGATCTCGTCGATCACGGCGACGGCGGTCTCGCCGCCCTCGAGGGAGAAGCGCTTCTGGCCGACGAACTTCGTCTGCAGGAAGGTCTCGAACGCCTCGGCCTGGTTGAGCTTCTCCAGGATCCGGAGCTGCTCCTCGCGGGTCTCCTTGTCGTAGGGCTTCTCGACGCGCTCCTGGATCCAGCGGCGCTGCTCCGGGTCGATGATGTGCATGTACTCGACGCCGGTGGTGCGGCAGTAGGAGTCGCGCAGGATGCCGAGGATCTGGCGCAGCTGCATGAAGCGGCGGCCCTCGCCACCGAACGAGCCGGTCGCGAACTCGCGATCGAGGTCCCACAGGGTCAGGCCGTGCGACTCGATCTCGAGGTCGGGGTGGCTGCGCTGCTTGTACTCGAGCGGGTCGGTGTCGGCCATCAGGTGGCCGCGCACGCGGTAGGCGTGGATCAGCTCCAGGATGCGGGCCTGCTTGGAGATCTCGTCGTCGTGCGAGTGCGCGATGTCGTTGGCCCAGCGGATCGGCTGGTACGGGATCCGCAGCGAGCGGAAGATCTCGTCGTAGAAACCGTCCTCGCCGAGCAGCAGCTGGTGCACCGTGCGGAGGAACTCGCCGGACTGCGCACCCTGGATGACGCGGTGGTCGTAGGTCGAGGTCATCGTCATGATCCGCGAGACGGCGTTGCGGTTGATCGTCTCGGGCGACGCGCCCTGGAACTCCGGCGGCAGCTCCATCGAGCCGACGCCGACGATGGCGGCCTGGCCCTGCATGAGGCGCGGGACGGAGTTGTTGGTGCCGATGCCGCCGACGTTCGTCAGGGACACCGTGGTGCCCTGGTAGTCGTCCATGCCCAGCTTGTTGTTCTTCGCCTTCTTGACGATCTCCTCGTACGCCGTCCAGAACTGCGCGAAGTCCATGGACTCGCAGCCCTTGATCGACGGGGCGACCAGCTGGCGGGTGCCGTCGGGCTTCTGCTGGTCGATCGCGAGGCCCAGGTTGATGTGGGCCGGGGTGACCATCGTCGGCTTGCCGTCGATGACGGCGTAGGTGTTGTTGTACTCGGGGTTCGCCTTGATCGCCTTGATGATCGCGTAGCCGATCAGGTGCGTGAAGGAGACCTTGCCACCGCGGGCCCGCTTGAGGTGGTTGTTGATGACCGTGCGGTTGTCCCAGAGCAGCTTGACCGGGATGTTGCGCACCGACGTCGCGGTCGGGACCGCGAGCGAGAGGTCCATGTTCTTGGCCGTGGCCAGCGGGATGCCCTTGAGCTGGGTGTACGTCGGCTCGTCGTTGGCCGAGGCGGGGGCAGCGGGCTTCGGGTCGCGCGGGGCCGGGTTGGAGGTGCCCTTGGCGGGCTCGACGGCCTTGGTGTTGTCCGGGCGCGGCTTCGCCACCGGGATCGGCGCGGTCACCGGGGCGGCGGCCGCGGGGGCGGCCGGTGCGGCGGCCGGAGCCGGAGCGGCGGCGGCCGGCGCGGCGGCCGCAACGGCCGAACCGTTGCGCGTGGCGAAGTAGCTGGTCCACTCAGGTCCGACGCTCGACGGGTCCTTCTTGTACTGCTCGAACATCTCGTCGACGAGCCATTCGTTGGCTCCGAAGTCGGAGAGCGGGTTGTTCTGTTCGGCCACGGCTAGTTTCGCCTCTTCCGGTGCGGCTCATACGGGTAACGACAACGGGAGCAAGGCTAGACCCCCGGTGCACGAAATGGGGCAGGTGGGATGCCGTTTCGGACTGCGGATGACGCACTCCACACGCCTCACGTCCTCACGTCCGTCGTCGCCCTGGTCCTCGCCGCTTCATTTCCCTTTCCCACAAGGGAAGAACGCCTTCGTCTGCGACGGCCGGTAACCTGCGCCGGTGACCAGCGCCCTGACGACGACGCCCGCAACGGCACGCCGCTCCCGCCTTCGCGGACTCGACGGGCTCCGCTTCCTCGCGGCTGCGGTGGTGGTCGGCTACCACTACACCGGCATCGACCGGGACTACTGGGGGCGGCCGCCGTCGGCCGTCTTCCCCACGCTCAACCACGTGACCCGCTACGGGTACCTCGGCGTGGAGCTCTTCTTCGTCATCTCCGGCTTCGTCATCCTGATGACCGCGTGGGGCCGACCGCTCCCGGGGTTCGTGGCCTCCCGCGTCGCGCGGCTCTACCCGGCGTACTGGGTGGCGGTCGGGCTGACCGTCCTGCTCCAGCTGGTCTGGGCGGGCGGCCGCCAGCTCGGCTGGTTCGACAACGCGATGAACCTGACGATGGTGCAGGAGGGGTTCGGCATCGACTCGGTCCAGGGCGCCTTCTGGACGCTCTGGGTGGAGCTGAAGTTCTACCTCCTCGCCGCGCTCGTGCTGCTGGTCGGCTTCACGCCCCGACGGGTCCTCGCGTTTGCCATCCTCTGGCCGGTGCTCTCGCAGACCTTCCGGCTGGCCGGCTGGACCTTCCTCGAGAACCTCTTCATCGCCGAGTTCGCGCCCTACTTCGGCGTCGGGATGCTGCTCTTCCTCATCCACCGCGAGGGTGGCACCCTCCTGCGCTGGCTCGGCGTCGCCGTCACCGGACTGCTCTGCGTGGAGCAGACCGTCCGCCATGCACCGCTGGCCACCCGCGGGGTGGGCGTCGAGATCTCGCCCGTCGCCTGCGCGGTCGTCGTGGTCGCCATGATCGCGTCCGTCTGGCTCGTCGCCGACGGGCCACTGCGCCACCTCGACTGGCGCTGGCTCTCCGTGGTCGGCGCGCTGACCTACCCGCTCTACCTCGTCCACGGACAGTTCGGCTTCGCCGTCATCGACACGCTCCACGGGCGCCTGGGCGCGTACGCCGTCGTGGCGCTGGCGGTGGGCCTGTCGCTCGGCATCGCGGTCGGGCTGCACTACCTCGTCGAGCGGCGCTGGCACGACCGGCTGCGGGACGGCGTCCTGCGCCTGCTGGGCGGCTGACCGCCCCCTCGGACGACGAAGGCCCGCATCGCGTGCGATGCGGGCCTTGTTCGGCGCCCTCGGCAGGATTCGAACCTGCGACACCTGGTACCGGAAACCAGTGCTCTATCCCCTGAGCTACGAGGGCGTGCGCTGTGACCAGCGCGATAGCGGACACTACCGGCTGATATCGGTGCGGAGGAAACCGACCCCCACGGATAGGCTTCCCCGGTGACTCCTGAGCAGCTCTCCGCCACGATCGTCGACGTCCTCCAGGCCCTCGTGACCGACGGCGCCCTCGCCCTGCCCGACGGCGTTCCCGCGACCGTGAACGTCGAGCGTCCGCGCCAGAAGGAGCACGGTGACTACGCCACCAACGTGGCGCTGCAGCTGGCCAAGAAGGCCGGTACCAACCCGCGCGCGCTGGCCGAGCTGGTCAAGGCCGGCCTGGAGGCCTCCGACGGCATCAAGCAGGTCGAGATCGCCGGGCCGGGCTTCCTCAACATCCATGTCGAGGCCGGTGCCCAGGGTGAGGTGGCCGCCGCCATCGTCGCCGCGGGTGCGGCGTACGGCCGCCTCGAGACGCTCGCCGGCAAGAAGATCAACGTCGAGTTCATCTCCGCCAACCCGACCGGACCGCTGCACCTGGGCCACACGCGCTGGGCGGTGCTCGGCGACGCGATCGCCCGCGTGCTCGCGGCTGCGGGTGCCGACGTGACGCGCGAGTTCTACATCAACGACCGCGGTGTCCAGATGAACAACTTCGCGAGCTCGATCATCGCCTCGGCGCTGGGGCTGGAGAAGCCGGAGGACGGCTACGCCGGCGACTACATCGACGACCTCGCGAAGGCCGTCGAGGCCGCCCAGCCGGGCATCTTCCAGATCGAGGACGAGGCCGAGCGCCTCGCGGCTGTGCGGAAGGTCGGCTACGCGCTGCAGCTCAAGGAGCAGCAGGACCAGCTCGACTCCTTCAACACCCACTTCGATGTCTGGTTCAGCGAGCTGAGCCTGCACGAGGAGGGCCAGGAGGACGGCGGCGTCCCCCACACGCTCAAGAAGCTCGAAGCGCTCGGCCACGTCTTCGAGGACGGCGGCGCCCTCTGGATGCGCACGACCGACTTCGGCGACGACAAGGACCGCGTCCTCATCAAGAGCGACGGCGAGCTGACCTACTTCGCCTCCGACACGGCGTACTACCTCAACAAGCGGGCGCGCGGCTTCGACCACTGCATCTACCTGCTCGGCGCCGACCACCACGGCTACGTGGGCCGGCTGAAGGCCATGGCGGCCTGCGTCGGCGACGACCCGGAGAAGACGCTGGACGTCATGATCGGGCAGCTCGTGAAGATCCTGCGCGACGGAGAGGAGCTCAAGCTCTCCAAGCGTGCCGGCACGATCGTCACGCTCAACGAGCTCGCCGAGGAGATCGGCGTCGATGCCCTGCGCTACTCGCTGGCCCGCTACCCGGCCGACAGCCCGCTGGTGCTCGACGTCGCCGAGATCACCAAGGCCTCCAACGACAACCCGGTCTACTACGTCCAGTACGCCCACGCGCGCACCTGCCGGATGATCGCCAACGCCGGTGACCTCGGCATGTCGCTGGACGAGGCGAGGGCGGCGTTCGACCCTGCGCTGCTCGACCACGAGCGTGACGGGGAGCTGCTGCGCGCGCTCGCCGCCTACCCGGGGGTCGTCGCCAGCGCCGCCGACCTGCGTGAGCCGCACCGCGTCGCGCGGTACCTCGAGGACACCGCGTCGACCTTCAACAAGTGGTACGACACCAAGGAGTGCCGCATGCTCCCGCAGGGCGACGAGCCGGTCGGCCCGGCCAACAACGCCCGCCTGGTGCTCGTGCACGCCATGCAGACCGTGCTGCGCAACGGCCTCGACCTGCTCGGCGTCTCGGCGCCCGAGCGCATGTGATCGGAGAGAGCTGATGGCAGGCCGCGTCCCTCCCGGCGACTTCGCCGGCACCTCGCCCGTCTGGCTGCGCCAGCCCGACGACGTCAACGCCCTGGTCCCGGTGCTGTGGTCCAGGACCGCCCGCAAGGACGCCGACGGGGTGCTGCACGTCGGCGGACTCGCGATCCCGGACCTCGTCGCCGACGTCAACACCCCGGCGTACGTGCTCGACGAGGAGGACTTCCGCTCGCGGGCCCGTGCCTTCCGTGACGGCTTCGCCGGCTACGACGTCTACTACGCCGGCAAGGCGTTCCTGTCGGTCGCCGTCGCGAAGTGGGTCGCCGAGGAGGGCCTCTGTCTCGACGTCTGCTCCAACGGCGAGCTGAGCATCGCGCTGCGCGCCGGGGTCGACCCGCAGCGGATCGGCTACCACGGCAACAACAAGACCCCGATGGAGCTGCGCCGTGCGGTCGCGGCCGGTGTCGGGCGGATCATCGTCGACTCGTACGCCGAGATCGAGCGGCTCGGCGAGATCGTCGCCGAGCTGGAGGTCGTCCAGGGCGTCATGGTCCGCGTGACCGCGGGGGTCGAGGCGCACACCCACGAGTTCATCGCGACGGCGCACGAGGACCAGAAGTTCGGCTTCTCGATCTCCTCGGGCGACGCGTTCCGTGCCGCGCAGGCGGTCATCGAGACGCCGCGCCTGGACCTGCGCGGCCTGCACAGCCACATCGGCTCGCAGATCTTCGACACCTCCGGCTGGGAGGTGGCCGCCCGGCGCGTCCTCGCGCTCCACGCGGAGATCGGTCGCGAGCTCGGCCACGTCATGCCCGAGATGGACCTCGGCGGTGGCTTCGGCATCGCCTACACGACCCAGGACGACCCGGCCGACCCCGCCGACCTGGCCCGCCAGATCACCGGCATCGTCGAGCGCGAGTGCGCAGCCCTGCAGTTCCCGGTGCCGCACCTGTCGATCGAGCCCGGTCGTGCCATCGTCGGCTCGTCGATGTGCACCGTCTACACGGTCGGCACGGTCAAGCAGGTGACCCTGGACGGGGGAGCGACCCGCACGTACGTCTCGGTGGACGGCGGCATGAGCGACAACATCCGCCCCGCGCTCTACGACGCCGACTACTCGTGCACCCTCGCCTCGCGGACCTCCGACGCGGAGCCGGTCCTGGCCCGCGTCGTCGGCAAGCACTGCGAGTCGGGCGACATCGTGGTCAAGCACGAGTTCCTGCCGGGCGACATCGCCCCCGGAGACCTGGTCGCGGTGCCCGGCACCGGTGCCTACGGCCGCTCCATGGCGTCGAACTACAACCACGCGCTGCGCCCGCCGGTGGTCGCGGTCAAGGACGGCGTGGCCCGCGTCATCGTGCGGCGCGAGACCGAGGACGACCTGCTCGCGACCGACCTGGGCTGACACCGCGCGCACCGTGCTCCGCCCCGGGGCCGGGGACTGGGATGCGGGCCGGGGGAGCGGCGTACGACGGATAGGCTTCGTTGCGTGAACAGTCCGCTCAAGGTTGCCGTCCTCGGCTGTGGCTCCGTCGGTTCGCAGGTGGTCCGCCTGCTCCAGGAGCAGTCCGACGACCTCGCGGCGCGCATCGGTGCGCCCGTCGAGCTCGCCGGCGTGGCCGTCCGTCGCCTCGACGCCCCGCGCGAGGTCGAGCTCCCCGACGAGCTCCTGACGACGGACGCCCTCGGACTGGTCACGCGCGGCGACATCGACCTCGTGGTCGAGGTGATCGGCGGCATCGAGCCGGCCCGCTCCCTGATCCTGGCGGCGCTGGAGAACGGCGCCTCCGTCGTCACGGCCAACAAGGCCCTGCTCGCCGAGGACGGTCCGACGCTCTTCGAGGCCGCCGAGAAGGCCGGCCGCGACCTCTACTTCGAGGCGGCGGTCGCGGGCGCGATCCCGATCCTCCGTCCGCTGCGCGAGTCGCTCGCCGGTGACAAGGTCACCCGCGTGCTCGGCATCGTCAACGGCACCACCAACTTCATCCTCGACAAGATGGACACCTCCGGCGCCGGTTTCGCCGACGCGCTCTCCGAGGCGCAGGAGCTCGGCTACGCCGAGGCCGACCCGACCGCCGACGTCGAGGGGTTCGACGCGGCCGCCAAGGCTGCGATCCTCGCGTCGCTGGCGTTCCACACCCGCGTGACGGCTGCGGACGTGCACCGCGAGGGCATCTCGGACGTCACCGCGGCCGACGTCGCCTCGGCGCGCGAGATGGGCTCGGTCGTGAAGCTGCTGGCGATCTGCGAGCTGCGCGACGGTGCCGTCTCCGCGCGCGTCCACCCGGCGATGATCCCCGCCTCGCACCCGTTGGCATCGGTCCGTGGCGCCTACAACGCGGTCTTCGTCGAGTCCGAGGCCGCTGGCCAGCTGATGTTCTACGGCCCGGGTGCCGGTGGTTCACCGACGGCGTCGGCCGTCCTCGGTGACCTCGTCACCGTCGCCCGCAACAAGCTCGCGGGCACCCGCGGCGCCGGCGAGTCGGCGTACGCCGCCCGGGAGCTGCTGCCGATGGGCGAGACCGTGACCAGCTACCACGTGCAGCTCGACGTCGACGACCGTGCCGGCGTCCTGGCCGCGGTCGCCAACGCGTTCGCCGACCAGGGCGTGTCGATCCAGACCGTCCGTCAGGAGGGTCGCGGCGCGGACGCCCAGCTCGTGGTCGTCTCGCACCCCGCGCGCGATGCCCAGCTGGCCGCGACGGTGGAGCACCTCCGCAACATGGACATCGTGCGCGAGGTCACCTCGGTGATGCGCGTGGAAGGAGCCGAGTGATGGCGCACCAGTGGAAGGGCGTGATCGAGGAGTACCGCGAGCTCCTCGACATCCCGCAGGACACCCCGGCGGTGACCCTCCGCGAGGGCGGTACGCCGCTCGTCCACTCCGACTGGCTCTCCGGTCTCACCGGTGGTGAGGTCTGGCTGAAGGTCGAGGGCAACAACCCGACGGGCTCGTTCAAGGACCGCGGCATGACCGTGGCGCTCTCGGTCGCCGTGCACCAGGGCGCCAAGGCCGTCGTGTGCGCCTCCACGGGCAACACCTCGGCCGCCATGGCCGCGTACGCCGCCAAGGCCGGCGTGACGCCGATCGTGCTCGTGCCCGAGGGCAAGATCGCGGCGGGCAAGATGGCCCAGGCCGTCCTCCACGGCTCGGTGGTGATCCAGGTCCGCGGCAACTTCGACGACTGCCTGCGCATGGCGCGCGGCATGGCGGAGAAGTACCCCGTCGCACTGGTCAACTCGGTCAACCCGCACCGGCTCGAGGGCCAGAAGACCGCGGCGTTCGAGATCGTCGACTTCCTCGGTGACGCCCCGGACTACCACCTGCTTCCGGTCGGCAACGCCGGCAACATCTCGGCCTACTGGCTCGGCTACACGCAGTACGAGGCGGCCGGCAAGGCGACGAAGCGTCCTGTCATGCGCGGCTTCCAGGCTGCCGGGGCGGCTCCGCTGGTGTTGGGAGCGCCGGTCGACGAGCCGGAGACGCTGGCCACCGCCATCCGCATCGGCAACCCCGCCTCCTGGGATCTCGCGATGAACGCAGCCAAGGAGTCCGAGGGCCGCTTCGCCTCGCGCACCGACGAGCAGATCCTCGCGGCGCAGCGCGCTCTCGCCGCCAACGACGGCGTCTTCGTCGAGCCTGCCTCGGCCGCTGGTGTCGCCGGCCTGCTCGGTGAGCTCGAGGCGGGGGAGTCCTACGCCGGCAAGACGGTCGTCATCACGGTGACCGGTCACGGCCTCAAGGACACCGCGACCGCTCTCGCCGGCTTCGGCGACGTGGTCGACACCGTCATCGACGCGGACGTCGACGCTGCGGCGTCGGCCGCCGGCCTGGTCTGACACCGCGCATGGCCCTCGTCACCGGCACCGTCCGGGTCAGCGTCCCCGCGACCTCGGCCAACCTCGGCCCCGGCTTCGACGCGCTCGGCCTCGCGCTCACCATGCGTGACCGCCTGACAGCGACGCTGCTCGACGGCGGCCTCGAGATCGAGGTCACCGGTGCGGGTGCCGACGAGGTCCCGCGCGACTCGTCGCACCTGGTCGTCCGGTGCATCAACCGTGCGCTGCACGAGCTCGGCGAGGAGCCGGTCGGCCTGCCGGACTCGGCCCACGGCCTTCGGCTGACCTGCGACAACGTCATCCCGCACTCGCGGGGGCTCGGGTCCTCGTCGGCGGCGATCGTGGCCGGTCTCGCCCTCGGTCGTGCCCTGGTCGTCGGCGGCGACCTGCTGATGAACGACGACGCGCTCTTCGCCCTCGCTGCCGAGATCGAGGGGCACCCCGACAACGTCGCCCCCGCGGCGTACGGCGGGTTCGTGATCGCGGGTCATGAGGGTGACACCTTCTATGCGGCCGAGTCGGCCGTCGACCCGTCGATCTCCGCGGTCGTCTTCGTGCCGTCGACCCCGGTCGAGACCAAGGTGGCCCGCGGCCTGCTGCCCGCGACCGTGCCGCATGCCGACGCTGCCGCCAACGCCGGCCGTGCCGCGCTCCTCGTCGCTGCCCTCGCCGGTCAGCCGTCGCTGCTGCTGTGGGCGACGCGCGACTGGCTGCACCAGGACTACCGCGAGCCGGCGATGCCGGAGTCGGTGGCGCTGGTGCGGGCGCTGCGTGCCGACGGCCATGCCGCGATCATCTCCGGCGCCGGTCCGACGGTGCTCGCGTTCGCTGCCTCGAAGGGGGACCGCCAGGCCCTCGTCGCCCGCACCCCGGAGGGCTGGGTCTCCTACCCGCTCGACGTCGACCACGAGGGTGTCGTCGTCTCCTGAGCGTTTCCTCGACCGTGGGCAACGATCCGACCTAGGCTTCGCGCACCATGTCGAACACTCAGCGACTCGCGTCCGTGATCCACCTGCCGACGGCCCTGCCGGCGTCCCTCCAGCACGCGGTGCCGGCTGCCGTGAGCACGCCGATCACCTCGACGACGTCGAGGGTCCTGAAGGCGGCGCTCTTCCCGGTGCGCGCAGCGGTAGCCTTCGGCCACGCCAGCATCGGCGTCGCACGACTGGTGGAGCCCGGTGGCCCGGTGCGGCTGCTGCACCTGATGAGCGCGGTCACTGCCGAGGACCGGCCGCTCGGGCAGGCGCTGCAGCACGGCGGCGTGGTGGACCGCGTGCTCGACGAGCACGGCGTCCTCTCCCGCCTGTCCCAGCCCGACGGCGTCCTGGACCGGCTGGTCGCGGCCGACGGGTTCGTCGACCGCGTCCTGGCCAGGGACGGCGCGGTCGAGCGCCTCATCGCACCCGGCGGCTTCGTGGAGCGGCTGCTCTCCGACAACGGCCTCGTGGACCGTCTCCTCGCCACGGGTGGCACCGTCGACCGGCTGATCGCGCCGGGCGGTGCGCTGGACCGGATCCTGGCCGTTGACGGCCCGGTGGAGCGTCTCCTGGCGGAGGAGGGCGCGGTGGAGCGCCTGCTCGCGCCGGACGGTGTCATCGATCGCCTCGTCGCCCGCGAGGGCGTGCTCGAGCAGCTCGTCGCCGAGGGTGGCCTGCTCGACCGGCTGAGCGGCCTGATCGACAACGTGGACCGGCTGGCGCCCGTCCTCGCCTCGCTCGAGGGCGTCGTCAACGGGATGGACCAGTCCGTGCAGCGGCTCGAGGGGAACCTCGACGGGCTCGCGGCGGCCATCGCGCCGCTGAGTGCGATCGCGGGACGCGTGCCCGGCACCCGCAAGCGGACGACGGCCCGGCCGGTCGAGCCCGGTCCTGCCGCGGACTGACGCAGCCGCTCGTCTGGCGGTCCTCCGGTCCGCGGGAATCCGGCGGTGTTACTGTGGCAGCGCGTCCCCGATCTGCGGGACGCCCCGTCCGCCGGCCGCTGAGGTCGAGGACATCATCTCCGCCGTGCGACGGCGCCGACCGGCGCCGGTGTGCGACGGATTCACCTCACGACGCCGCCTCTGTGCGCGGCGCCCGACGTGTGGGAAGGACCTCACGTGACCGAAGCACCCGAAGCCACGCCGGCCAGGAAGACCAAGAAGCCTGCCGGCCTGAACGGCATGCTGATCGCCGACCTCAAGGCGATGGCCAACGCCCTCGCCATTCCCGGCGCCAACTCGATGAAGAAGGCTGACCTCGTCGCCGCCATCCAGGGCGCCGGTACGCCGAAGGGTGAGACCTCCGCGCCCGCCCGGCAGCGTGCTCCCCGGGCCGAAGCACCCGCCGCGCAGGATGAGCAGGCCCCGCAGGGCGACCAGCCGGCCGACCGGGCGGGTTCCGAGGGCGAGCAGGCGGAGCAGGCGCCGAGCCGCAACCGCCGCAACCGGAACCGCAACCGCAACGCCGAGGAGCAGGCCGAGAGTGCTGCCCACGACGGCGAGGCCGCGGAGGAGAAGACCACCGACCAGCCCGAGCAGGGCGGCCGACAGCAGAACCAGCAGGGCAACCAGCGCCAGCAGGGCAACCAGCAGGCGCGCCAGCAGAGCCCGCAGCAGGGCCAGGGCAACCAGGGCAACCAGCAGGGGCAGCAGGGGCAGCAGGGCAACCAGAACCAGCAGGGCGAGGACGGCGACGGCACCGGCAACCGTCGCCGACGCGGCCGCGACCGTGACCGCAGCGCGCGCGGCCGCAACGAGCCGGACACGACGATCCTCGAGGACGACGTCCTCGTGCCGGCGGCGGGCATCCTCGACGTGCTCGACAACTACGCCTTCGTCCGTACCAGCGGCTACCTGCCCGGCCCCGACGACGTCTACGTGAGCCTGAGCCTGGTCCGCAAGCTCGGCCTGCGTCGAGGTGACGCGATCGTCGGCCAGGTGCGCCAGCCCCGCGAGGGCGAGCGCAAGGAGAAGTTCAACCCGATGGTCCGGATCGACTCGGTCAACGGCGTGGACCCGGAGACCGCCAAGGACCGCGTCGTCTTCGAGAAGCTGACGCCGCTCCACCCGACCGAGCGCCTGCAGGTCGCGACCGACGGCGGTAGCCCGCTCGGCAAGGCGATCGACACGGCCGCCCCGGTCGGCAAGGGCCAGCGCGGCCTCATCGTGAGCCCGCCGAAGGCCGGCAAGACCACGGTCCTGCAGACGATGTCGTCGGCACTCACGACCAACAACCCGGAGTGCCACCTGATGGTCGTGCTCATCGACGAGCGCCCGGAGGAGGTCACCGACTTCCAGCGCAGCGTCAAGGGCGAGGTCATCGCGAGCACGTTCGACCGCCCGGCGAGCGACCACACGATCGTCGCGGAGCTGGCGATCGAGCGGGCCAAGCGCCTGGTCGAGCTCGGCCACGACGTGGTCGTCCTGCTCGACGGCATCACGCGGCTGGGCCGTGCCTACAACCTGGCCATCCCGCCGTCGGGCCGCCTGCTGTCGGGCGGTGTCGACGCTGCTGCACTCTACCCGCCCAAGAAGTTCTTCGGTGCGGCGCGCAACATCGAGAACGGCGGCTCGCTGACCATCCTCGCCACCGCGCTGGTCGAGTCGGGCTCCAAGACCGACGAGGTCATCCTCGAGGAGTTCGCGGGCACCGCGAACATGGAGCTGCGCCTGCGCCAGGCCGGCGAGGGGGAGGCGTTCCCCGCCGTCGACGTCGCGGCCTCGGGCACGCGGCACCGCGAGCTGCTGCAGCCCCTCTGACGGGTACGCCGTGGGGCCGCGGCCGCACCTGCCTCACTCGGGCAGGTCGGCCATGGCCTGCGCGGACTCGTCGATGATCGCGCGCATCGCGCGCTCCGCGCCGTCCGGGTCACCGGTCCGGACGGCGCGGGCCACCGCGTCGTGGAGCGCGATCGCCTCCGGCTTCGGGTGGTGAGGCATCAGGTCGTGGTGCGTGCGCCCCTCGAGCACGCCCGCGACCATCTCGCCGAGCGAGGCGAGCATCTCGTTGCCGCTGGCCTCGAGCAGGGTCCGGTGGAAGCGCTGGTCGCTCTCGAGGAACTCCTCCAGCGCGCCGCTCGTGCCGTGGATCTCCATGTCGCGCACCGCGTCGGCGAGTGCCCGGCTCTGCTCCGGGGTCGCCCTGGTCGCGGCGAGGCGGGCCGCCACCGGCTCGACGCCGAGGCGCAGCTCCGAGAGCGAGAGCAGCTGCGCGATCCGGTCGTCTCCCGCGAGGCGCCAGCGGATCACCTGCGGGTCGAAGACGTTCCAGTCTCCCCGCTCGCGGACGGTCAGGCCGACGCGTCGTCGTGAGGCGATCAGCCCCATCGACTCGAGCACGCGGACCGCTTCGCGGGCCACGCTGCGGGAGACGGCGTACTCCTGCCCGATCGACTCCAGGGTGAGCACGCTGCCCGGTGCCAGGCGGCCTGCCGCGATCGCAGCACCGAGCGCGTCGAGGACTGAGCCGTGCAGCGCAGGGGCACCGGGGGAGCGGGTCATGGGGACAGCGTGGCATGCACACCGTTTCCATGAAAGAGCAGATTTATTTCATTTCGCTCTTGCCAAAGGTCATACCTTTCGGTTCTGATGTGAAGACCGCCACATCGAGAGGAACAGTGATGACAGCCCAGCAGCCCGCCCGGCCGCTCGTCGTGGTCATGGGCGTGTCCGGGTCCGGGAAGACGACGGTCGGCGCGGCGTTGAGCCAGCGACTGCGGGTGCCGTTCGCCGACGCCGACGACTTCCACCCGGCGGCCAACATCGTGAAGATGGCGTCGGGGCACGCCCTCGACGACCGCGACCGGTGGCCCTGGCTGGAGAAGATCGGCGCCTGGCTGCACGAGCACGAGCTCGACGGCGGCGTGATGACGTGCTCCGCCCTCAAGCGTCGTTACCGCGACCAGCTGCGCCACCACGCCCACCGTGTCGAGTTCGTCCACCTGCACGGCACCCGCGAGGTCATCGCGGCCCGGCAGGCCGGCCGTCCCGGCCACTTCATGCCGTCCTCCCTGCTCACGTCGCAGTTCGCGACCCTCGAGGCCCTCGCTCCGGACGAGCACGGCCTCGTCCTCGACGTCGCCCAGCCGGTCGACGTCCTCGTCCAGCAGTACGTCGACGCCCACCGCGTCCTCGACGCGTCGCCCTCACAGAAGGAGAACCGATGACCGCGCTCGTCCTGCCCCTGGCAGGCACCGACCTGATCGAGCCGGTCGCGCCGGGCTGGCAGCTCGTCACTGCCGCGCTCGCCGCGATCGCCCTGATCGTCGTGCTGATCATGGGCCTGAAGGTCCACCCGTTCCTGGCCCTGATCGGCGGTGGCCTGACCGTCGGCGTCGTCTCCGGCGTCCCGGTGGAGGGGGTCCTCGCGAGCTTCACCACCGGCTTCGGCTCCACCGCAGCGGGCGTCGGCATCCTCATCGCGCTCGGCGCGATGTTCGCCAAGCTGCTGGCCGACTCCGGCGGTGCCGACCAGATCGTCGACACGATCGTCGGTCACGCCTCTCCGCGTGCCCTTCCGTGGGCGATGGCGCTCGTCGGCGCGATCATCGGCCTGCCGATGTTCTTCGAGATCGGCCTCGTGCTGCTCATGCCGGTGATCTACCTGGTGGCGCGGCGCTCGCAGCTCTCGCTCGTGACCGTGGGCATCCCGGCGCTCGCCGGCCTCTCCGCGATGCACGGCCTCGTGCCGCCGCACCCGGGCCCGCTCGTCGCGATCGACGCGCTCGGCGCCGACCTCGGCACCACCCTGATGCTCGGTGTGCTCGTCGCGGTCCCGACCGTCGTGGTCGCCGGCCCGCTGTTCGGTCGTCTCGCCGGCCGCTGGGTCGTCGTTCCGGCGCCGACCCGCTTCGACGCCGACGAGGCCGCGGCCGACGCGCGCCGGCCGGCGTTCGGCGTCACGCTGGCGACCGTCCTCCTCCCGGTCGTGCTGATGATGGCCAAGGCGATCGCCGACATCGCGGTCGACGACGCCACGGACGTGACCCGCCGGACCCTCGACATCCTCGGTACGCCGCTCGTCGCCCTGCTGATCGCCGTGGTGGTCGCGATGTTCACCTTCGGCCGCGGCGCGGGCCTGGGTCGCGCAGAGGTCGGCAAGATCGTCGAGGGCGCACTGCCCGCGATCGCGGGCATCCTGCTCATCGTCTCCGCGGGAGGCGGCTTCAAGCAGGTCCTCGTCGACACCGGCATCGGCACGATGCTGGCCGACTGGGCCACCGGGGCCAACGTCTCGGTGCTGCTGCTGGCCTGGGTGCTCGCCGTGCTCATCCGTCTCGCCACCGGATCGGCGACCGTCGCGACCATCACCGCCAGCTCGCTCATGGTCGGCCTGGTCGACGGCCTGTCGTCGGGGGAGACCTCGCTGGTGGTCCTCGCCATCGGCGCCGGATCGGTCTTCTTCTCCCACGTCAACGACGCCGGGTTCTGGCTCGTCAAGGAGTACTTCGGGCTCTCCGTCGGCCAGACGCTGCGCTCGTGGTCGGCCATGGAGACGGTGCTCTCGGTCACCGGCCTGGCCATGGTCCTGCTGCTCGGCGTGGTGGTCTGACGCCCGTTTTGGCGACCGCTTGGCCCAGGTGGCAGAATTGCCCGCTGGTCCCGGTTCACGCACGTCCATCCGGACGGGCGACCCGGAGCCCTCGAATCCCAGGAGAAGTTGTGAAGAAGGACATTCACCCCGAGTACGTCCCGACCGAGGTCACCTGCACCTGCGGCGCGTCGTTCCAGACCCGCAGCACGCTGACCTCCGGCAAGATCCACTCCGACGTCTGCTCGCAGTGCCACCCGTTCTACACGGGCAAGCAGAAGATCCTCGACACCGGCGGTCGCGTCGCGAAGTTCGAGGCTCGCTACGGCAAGAAGTAGCAGCTTCCGGGCGCCGGCCCCCGCGCATGTCGCGGGTGGCCGGCGCTCGTCATTTCACCTGACGCCGGGACTGCAAGGAACGTGGAGATGTTTGACGCCGTAGAGGGACTCGCCGCCGAGCACGCCGAGCTCGAGCAGCAGCTCGCCGACCCCGCGACCCACGCCGACCAGGGCCTGGCCAAGCGCCTCAACCAGAGGTACGCCGAGCTCTCGGCGATCGTGCGCACGTGGCGGGAGTGGCAGCAGCTCGGCGAGGACATCGACGCGGCTCGCGAGCTCGCGGCCGAGGACCCGGAGTTCGCCGCCGAGGCCGAGACCGCCGCAGCGGCCCGCGAGGAGAAGGCCGAGAAGCTGCGCCACCTGCTGGTGCCGCGCGATCCCTCCGACGGCAAGGACGCCATCCTGGAGGTGAAGTCGGGTGAGGGTGGCGAGGAGTCCGCGCTCTTCGCCGGCGACCTGCTCCGGATGTACACCCGCTACGCCGAGCGGCGTGGGTGGAGCGTCCAGATCCTCGACGCCAACGAGTCCGACCTCGGCGGCTACAAGTCGGTCACGGCCGCGGTGAAGGCCAAGGGCACCCCGGAGCCGGGTGAGGCGCCCTACGCGCTGCTCAAGTTCGAGGGGGGCGTCCACCGCGTGCAGCGCGTCCCGGCCACCGAGTCGGCGGGCCGGATCCACACCAGCGCCGCCGGCGTACTGGTGATGCCGGAGGCGGAGCAGGTCGACGTCGAGATCAACGACAACGACCTGCGCATCGACGTCTTCCGCAGCTCGGGCCCGGGTGGCCAGAGCGTCAACACCACCGACTCGGCCGTGCGGATCACGCACCTGCCGACCGGCATCGTGGTCAGCTGCCAGAACGAGAAGTCGCAGCTGCAGAACAAGGACCAGGCGATGCGCATCCTGCGTGCGCGGCTGCTGGCTGCCGCCGAGGAGGCAGCCGCGAGCGAGGCGAGCGCTGCCCGCAAGAGCCAGATCCGCACCGTGGACCGCTCCGAGCGGATCCGCACCTACAACTTCCCGGAGAACCGGATCTCCGACCACCGCACCGGGTACAAGGCCTACAACCTCGACACCGTCCTCGACGGTGAGCTCGGTCCCGTCCTCGACAGCTGCGTCCAGGCGGACCTGCAGAGCCGGCTCGAGGAGCTCGGGTGAGCCTGATCCGCGCCACGGTCGCCGAGGCGGCACGTCGGCTCGCCGCCTCGGGCGTCGAGTCGCCCGAGTCCGATGCCCGGCTGCTCCTTGCCCACGTGCTCCAGGTCGACCCCGGTGAGCTCCAGCTGCTCGACCTCCGCGGTCGCGAGATCTCGGCAGGGGAGTGGGACGCGTACCAGGACCTGCTCGGCCGTCGCCAGAGCCGCGAGCCACTGCAGCACCTGACCGGCACGGCGTACTTCCGCCACGTCACGCTGCAGGTCGGACCGGGGGTCTTCACGCCGCGCCCCGAGACCGAGCTGCTGGCCGGCTGGGCGATCGACGCGGCGCGCGCGGCGGGGGAGCGACCGGTCGTCGTCGATCTCTGCACCGGCTCCGGCGCGATCGCGAAGGCGATCAAGGACGAGCTCCCCGACGCCGACGTCCACGCCGTCGAGCTCGACGAGCCGGCGCTCGTGTGGGCCAGTCGCAACCTCGCCGGCACGGGTGTCGACCTGCGCCAGGGCGACGCCTTCACGGCGTTCGCCGAGCTCGTGGGCACGGTCGACGTGGTGGTCTGCAACCCTCCCTACATCCCGCTCGAGGCCTGGGAGTCCGTCGCCGTCGAGGCGCGCGACCACGACCCGCACCTCGCCCTCTTCTCCGGCGACGACGGCCTGGACGCGATGCGCCTCCTCGAGGGCCACGCTGCCCTCCTGCTCAGGCCCGGTGGCGTCGTGGGCGCCGAGCACGCGGACGTGCAGGGGAAGTCGGCTCCGGCGGTCTTCGCGGCCACCGGACGCTGGCGCGAGGTGCGCGATCACCAGGATCTGGCCGGTCGTGCGCGCTACCTGACGGCTCGACTGGCACGATGACCTCCGTGAAGCGCTTCCTGGTCACCGACCCCGCCGAACGCGATGAGGCCCTCGAGGCCGCCACCCTCGCCGTACGCCGGGGCGAGCTCGTCGTCCTGCCCACCGACACCGTCTACGGCATCGGTGCCGACGCCTTCGACCCCGCCGCGGTACGTCGGCTGCTCGCTGCCAAGGGGCGCGGCCGGGAGATGCCGCCGCCGGTGCTGATCGGAGCCGCCTCGACGATCGACGCCCTGGCCATCGAGATCCCGGCCTGGGTTCGTGCGCTGACGGCGGAGTTCTGGCCCGGCGCGCTGACGATCGTGCTCCGCCAGCAGCAGTCGCTGCAGTGGGACCTGGGTGACACCCGTGGCACGGTCGCGGTGCGGATGCCCGACGACGAGGTCGCCATCGCGCTCCTCGAGCGCACCGGCCCGCTCGCGGTCAGCTCGGCCAACCTCACCGGCCACCCGGCGGCGACCGATGCCGACGCCGCCGAGGAGATGTTGGGCAGCGAGATCACGGTCCTCCTCGACGGTGGTCCGTCCGCGGGATCGGAGCCGAGCACGATCATCGCCGCCACCGACCCCGACGCGCCGCGCCTGCTGCGCCTGGGTGCCCTCGGCCTGGAGCAGCTCAACGCCGTGATCGCCCCGCTCGGCGTGACGATCCCGTCCGACGACGGCCTCGACGAGGACTGATGCGCGAGTACCTCGTCGTCTTCCTGGTCGCCGGCTCGGTGACCTACCTGCTGACCGTCATCGCCCGCGAGATCGCCCTGCGCACCGGTGCAGTGGCACAGGTCCGTGACCGCGACATGCACGTCATCCCGATCCCGTACTTCGGGGGCGTGGCGATGCTCGGCGGCCTCGTCGCGGCCTACCTGGTCGCTCGCCACCTGCCGTTCCTGAGCGCGAAGGACCCCGGAAACGTCTTCCGCGACGCAGGCGTCGTGCTCGCGGCCGGCGCGCTGATCTGCGCGATCGGCGTCCTCGACGACCTGCTCGAGCTCGACGCGCTGACGAAGCTCGGTGGCCAGGTCGTCGCCGCCGGCCTGCTCATTCTCTTCGGCGTCACCTACCGGTTCTTCCCGCTCCCCGGGATCGGACAGTTCGCGCTCCCCGCGGACCTCGCCTCGCTGATGACCGTCGTCACGGTGGTGGCCACGGTCAATGCCGTGAACTTCGTGGACGGCCTCGACGGCCTCGCCTCGGGTGTCGTCGGCATCGGCGCGAGCGCCTTCCTGCTCTTCTGCTACCAGCTCTCCTACCTCAACGGTCAGGTGCTGGCCTCCACGGCGGCGCTCCTGTGTGCCGCGCTCGCCGGGGCCTGTGCGGGCTTCCTGCCGCACAACTTCCACCCGGCGCGGCTCTTCATGGGGGACAGCGGGTCGATGCTGCTCGGCTTCGTGCTGGCCGCCTCCGCGCTCACCCTGACCGGCCAGTTCCCGGCGACCGCGCTGACCCAGGGCGGCGACGGTGCCGAGGCCAGCCTGCTGCCGGTGCTGCTGCCGATCCTGCTCCCGCTCTCGATCCTGATCGTGCCCTTCGCCGACCTGGTGCTCGCGGTGATCCGCCGGACCCGGCGGGGGCAGATGTTCTACCACCCGGACAAGCAGCACCTGCACCACCGGATGCTGGAGATCGGCCACTCGCACCGCCGTGCCGTGATGATCATCTGGCTGTGGGCCGCGCTCGTCGGCTACGGCATGGTGCTGGCCAGCCTCTACTCCGGGCCGATCGTCTTCGCCCTGCTGGCGGTCTGGTTCGTGGTCACGGTCTTCCTGACCTTCGCCGTCCCGCGCGTGCACCTCCCGCACCGCCCCGAGTCAGAGGTTCCACAGACGTGACCCCCACTTCCGAAAGCGGCGCACGCAGCGCCGTCCGCGACGCGCTCGTGCCCATGGTCATCGCCGCGGCCTTCACGGTCGTGGCGGTGGCGGTCGTCGCACTCGCGGCGGCCGTCCTCTCCGACGACCGTGCGCTGGCCGGCGCCCTGACCGGCGGCCTCGCCGTGCTCGGCGTACTGCTCTTCGGGGTGCTCACGATGGCGCTCGTCGTGCGCTTCGTGCCCGAGGCGAGCCTGCTGGTGGCGATGGTCGTCTATCTCGCCCAGGTCGCCGTCCTGTTCGCCCTGTTCGTGCGCTACCAGAAGGACGATGCGATGCAGGATGCGCTGTCGGCGGAGTGGCTGGCGCTCAGCATCGCGGCGGCCACGGTGGCGTGGGTGCTTGGACAGGTCCTGGGGGCGTGGCGGGCACGTCACGACGTGACCGGTGTTCACGGTCTCACGCCGGTGAGCGACGAGCGCCCATGACTGGTATTGTCCGGCCCGCGATGCCTCGCAGGGAAGAAACACAGCAGCCAGAGGGTGACCCCTGGCTCGCTTTCGGATACGTCGTGTCCGGAGTGGCGCTGTACGGCGCCCTGGGCTGGCTCGCTGATCGATGGCTGGGGACGGGCTTCCTGGTCGTCATCGGGATCCTCTTCGGAGCTGGTCTCGGGATCTACATGACTTTCAAGCGGTTCGGCGCAGATGCGCCTGACACCGAGCAGAGCCACGGCAAGGAGACAGAGTGAGCCTCACCGCGACGATTGCGGCCGCCACGATCAAGGCGGGGGACGAGTTCCACGCTCCGAGCGCCGGGATCTTCGACCTGCCGGGCATCGGCGGGTCCAGCATCACCAAGTCGATGGTTCTGGTGACCTTCTCGGCCGTCCTGATCCTCGGCTTCATGATCGCCTCGTCGCGCAAGGCCTCGATCGTCCCGGGGCGCCTGCAGTTCGCCGGCGAGCTGGTCTACGGCTTCGTGCGCAACACGATCGCCCGTGAGGCGATCGGCTCCGAGAAGTTCATGAAGTTCGTGCCGTTCCTCTTCTCGCTCTTCCTGTTCATCGTGGTGAACAACTACTACGGCATCATCCCGCTGGTGCAGCTGCCGTCGTTCGGCCGGATCGGCTATATCGTGCCGCTGGCCGCCCTCGCCTGGCTGACCTTCATCGGCGCCGGCATCAAGAAGCACGGCTTCTTCGGCTTCCTCAAGCACGCGACCGTCCCGCACGGCGTGCCGGCCTGGATCCTGGTGCTGCTGGTCCCGCTCGAGTTCCTCTCGAACATCATCGTGCGCCCGTTCACGCTCACGCTCCGTCTCTTCGGCAACATGTTCGCCGGCCACCTGCTGCTCGCGCTCTTCGCCGGCGGTGGCGCCTTCCTCCTGCAGGACGGCAACATCGTCCACGGTGGCGTCGGAATCCTGGCCTTCGTGATGGGCATCGCGGTGAGCTTCCTCGAGCTCATCGTCATGTTCCTGCAGGCCTACGTCTTCACGCTGCTCGCTGCGATGTACATCGGCGAGGCCATCGCCGACGAGCACTGAGCCGTCGAAGAGACCTGCACGACCAGCTCCACCCCGTAGTACCCCCCACAAGTTTCGCCAACCGCGACGTGACCGCCACGTCGCAGACGAAAGGAAAAAGCCATGACCGGCTCCCTCAACCTCATCGGCCTCGGCCTCTCCGCCATCGGCCCGGGCGTTGCCATCGGTCTCATCTTCGCTGCGCTCATCGGCGGCATCGCCCGTCAGCCCGAGGCTGCCGGCACGCTGTTCGGTCGCGCCATCCTCGGCTTCGTTCTCGCCGAGGCGCTCTTCATCATCACCCTCGCCATCGCGTTCGTCCTTAAGTGACCCTCGGCCGGTCCGAGCGGTTCGACTAAGGAGAGACCAGCATGATCAGCAACATCGTCATCGCGATGTCGGGTGAGGCTGCCGCTGAGGAGCACAACCCGCTGATGCCGGCGGTGCCGGAGATCATCCTCGGCGCGATCGTCTTCGCGATCATCCTCATCGGCATCTGGAAGTTCGTCGTTCCGAACTTCGAGAAGGCCTACGCCGAGCGCACGCAGGCGATCGAGGGCGGCCTGGCCGCCGCCGAGACGAAGCAGGCCGAGGCGGACGCCAAGCTCGCCGAGCTCGAGAAGCAGCTCGCGGACGCCCGCCACGAGGCGGCGCGCATCCGTGAGGAGGCGCGCGAGCAGGGTGCGGCCATCGTCGCCGAGATGCGCGAGCAGGCCCAGACCGAGGCCACGCGCATCGTCGAGCACGGCAAGACGCAGATCGAGGCCGAGCGCCAGCAGGCGATCACCTCGCTGCGTGCCGAGGTCGGCACGCTCGCGACCGGTCTCGCGGGCCGCATCGTCGGCGAGAGCCTCGAGGACGACGCTCGCCAGAGCCGTGTCGTCGAGCGCTTCCTGTCCGAGCTGGAGGGCGCGCAGTGACCGTCCCCGCGGGCATCCGGGGCGCCTCTGCCGAGGCGCTGGCCACCCTCTCCAGCCAGCTGGAGGGGGCGGCCGACGCCGCCACGACGGGCGCCGAGCTCTTCTCGGTGGCCGCTGTGCTGCGGGCCGAGCCGGCCCTGCGCCGGATCGCGACCGACGTGTCGATCCTGCCCGAGGCGAAGTCCGGTCTGGCCGAGCAGGTCTTCGGCAGCCACGTCAGCGCCGCGACCCTCGGTCTGGTGACGTCGGCGTTCAGCCAGCGCTGGACCACCGCGCGTGACCTCGCGGACGTGCTCGAGCACCTCGGTGTCGTCGCGACCGTGACGTCCACCGGTGCCGACGCGGGCCGTCTGGCCGACGAGCTCTTCGCCTTCGCCTCGGCCGTCAAGGACAACCCGGAGCTCCGGGACGCCCTGGCCGACCAGAGCCGCTCGCAGGCCGACCGCAACGGTCTGGTCCGCAGCCTCCTCGAGGGCAAGGCCCTGCCGGCCACCATCGCCCTTGCGGAGCAGTCGCTGAGCGGCTCGCACCGCACGGTCGACGTCGCGCTCACGGCGTACCAGAAGGTCGTCGCCGACGTGCAGGGCAAGGGGGTCGCGGTCGTCCGTGTGGCGCGCCCGCTCTCCGACGCCGACGCCGAGCGCCTGGCTGCTGCCCTCACCCGGCAGTACGGCAAGGAGATCCACCTCAACGTCGTCGTCGACCCGCAGGTCATCGGTGGCATCAAGGTGGAGATCGGCGACGAGGTCATCGACGGCACCGTCTCCACGCGCCTCGACGACGCCGGTCGTCGTCTGGCCGGCTGACCACCAGCCCGGCCACCCAGAACTTTTTCGAGCAGCACACCAAGAGTGAGGAAGACCAAATGACGGAGCTGTCCATCCGTCCGGACGAGATCCGCGACGCACTGCAGCGCTTCGTGTCCGACTACAAGCCGGAGACCGCGTCCCGTGAGGAGGTCGGCACGGTTGCCGAGGCCGGCGACGGCATCGCCCGTATCAGCGGCCTTCCCTCCGCCATGGCCAACGAGCTGCTCGAGTTCGAGGACGGCACGCTCGGCCTCGCGCTGAACCTCGACACCCGCGAGATCGGTGCCGTCGTCCTCGGCGACTTCGACAACATCGAGGAGGGCCAGACGGTCCGCCGCACCGGCGACATCCTCTCCGTCCCGGTCGGCGAGGGCTACCTCGGCCGCGTGGTCGACCCGCTCGGCAAGCCGATCGACGGCCTGGGCGAGATCACGGGCATCGAGGGTCGTCGTTCCCTCGAGATCCCTGCCGCCGGCGTCATGGACCGCAAGTCGGTCCACGAGCCGCTCGCCACCGGCATCAAGGCCATCGACTCGATGACCCCGATCGGCCGTGGCCAGCGTCAGCTGATCATCGGTGACCGCGCCACCGGCAAGACCACGGTCGCGATCGACACGATCATCAACCAGAAGGCCGCCTGGGCCACCGGCGACCCGGAGAAGCAGGTCCGCTGCATCTACGTCGCCATCGGTCAGAAGGGCTCGACCATCGCCTCCGTGCGTGGTGCCCTCGAGGAGGCCGGTGCGCTCGAGTACACGACCATCGTCGCCGCCCCGGCATCCGACTCGGCCGGTTTCAAGTACCTCGCGCCCTACACCGGTTCGGCCATCGGCCAGCACTGGATGTACCAGGGCAAGCACGTCCTCATCGTCTTCGACGACCTGACGAAGCAGGCCGAGGCCTACCGTGCCGTCTCCCTCCTCCTCCGTCGCCCGCCGGGCCGCGAGGCGTACCCGGGTGACGTCTTCTACCTCCACTCCCGCCTGCTGGAGCGTTGCGCGAAGCTGTCCGACGCGCTCGGTCACGGCTCGATGACGGGCCTCCCGATCATCGAGACGAAGGCCAACGACGTCTCGGCGTTCATCCCGACCAACGTCATCTCCATCACCGACGGCCAGATCTTCCTGCAGTCGGACCTCTTCGCCGCCAACCAGCGTCCGGCCATCGACGTCGGTGTCTCGGTCTCCCGCGTCGGTGGCGCCGCGATGACGAAGGCCATGAAGGCCGTCACCGGTTCGCTCAAGGTCGACCTGGCGCAGTTCCGTGCCATGGAGGCGTTCGCCATGTTCGCCTCGGACCTCGACGCCGCGTCGAAGCAGCAGCTGGCCCGTGGCCAGAAGCTGATGGCTCTGCTGAAGCAGCCGGCCTACTCGCCGTACTCGGTCGAGGACATGACCGTCTCGCTGTGGCTGGGCACGTCGGGTCGCCTCGACAACATCCCGACCGAGGACGTCATCCGCTTCGAGCAGGAGTTCCTCGACTACCTGCGTCGCTCGCAGGCGGGCGTGCTGGCCGGCATCGCCGAGTCCCTCAAGTTCGAGGACTCGACCGAGACCCAGCTCGCCGCCGCCTACGACGAGTTCCTCAAGCAGTTCGAGACCTCCGAGGGCGGCTCCGCGGCCGTCAACGCCGAGGCCGAGGCGCTCGAGGCCGGCGACGTTGCCCAGGAGCAGATCGTCAAGCAGAAGAAGGCCTGATCCATGGCCGTCTCGCTGCGTGAGTACCGCGCGAAGATCCGATCGACCCAGTCGATGAAGAAGATCACGCGCGCCATGGAGCTCATCGCTGCGTCCCGCATCATCAAGGCGCAGCAGCGGGCGCAGGCCGCTGAGCCGTACGCCCGGGAGCTGACCCGTGCCGTCAGCGCGGTGGCCACGTTCTCCAACGTGGACCACCCGCTGACCCGGGAGACCACCGACGCGGGCCGCGCTGCGGTCCTGGTGGTCGCCAGCGACCGTGGTCTGGCCGGCGCGTACGCCTCCAACGCTATCAAGGAGGCGGAGCGCCTCGTCGAGAAGCTCCGCGCCGAGGGCAAGGACGTGGTCCTGTACGTCTCCGGTCGCAAGGCCGAGGCGTACTACAAGTTCCGCAACCGCCCGGTGGCCCAGGCGTGGACCGGCTTCTCCGACCAGCCGACGTACGACGTCTGCAAGGAGATCGCCGACACCCTCATCGCCGAGTTCCTCGAGGACAACGACGGCGTCGATGAGGTCCACCTCGTCTTCACCCGCTTCGTGTCGATGCTGACCCAGACGCCCACGGCGCTGCGTCTGCTTCCGCTCGAGGTCGTCGAGGGCACGGAGGCTCCGGCCGAGAACGAGCTCCTTCCGCTCTACGAGTTCGAGCCGTCGGCCTCCGACGTGCTGGACGCGCTTCTCCCGAAGTACGTCACGAGCCGCGTCTACCACGCCCACCTGCAGGCGGCGGCCTCCGAGCTCGCTGCCCGCCAGAAGGCGATGAAGTCGGCCACGGACAACGCCGAAGAGCTCATCAAGAAGTACACCCGAATTGCCAACCAGGCCCGTCAGGCCGGCATTACCCAGGAAATCAGCGAGATCGTCGGTGGCGTCAACGCCCTCGCCGACGCGACCGCCGGGAGTGAGTGAGAGACATGACTGCCATTGTTGAAGAGACGATCGCGTCGGCCAGCGGCGCTGTCGGTCGCGTCGCCCGCGTCATCGGCCCGGTCGTTGACGTCGAGTTCCCGGCTGACCAGATGCCGGCCATCTACAACGCGCTGAAGGTCGACCTGCAGACCGCTGACGGCCAGACCACCGAGCTCACGCTCGAGGTCTCGCTGCACATCGGTGACGGCATCGTCCGCGCGATCTCGATGAAGTCCACCGACGGCCTGGTCCGCGGTGCGCAGGTGCGCGACACCGGCGACTCGATCTCCGTCCCGGTCGGTGACGCCACGCTGGGTCGCGTCTTCGACGCCACCGGCAACGTCCTGAACCTCGAGGAGGGCGAGTCCTTCCCGGAGACCGAGCGCTGGGGCATCCACCGCAAGGCCCCGGCCTTCGACCAGCTCGAGTCGAAGACGCAGATGTTCGAGACCGGCATCAAGGTCATCGACCTGCTCACGCCGTACGTCACCGGTGGCAAGATCGGCCTGTTCGGTGGTGCCGGTGTCGGCAAGACCGTCCTCATCCAGGAGATGATCGCGCGTGTGGCCAAGAACCACGCCGGTGTCTCCGTGTTCGCCGGTGTCGGCGAGCGCACCCGTGAGGGCAACGACCTCATCCACGAGATGCAGGACGCGGGCGTCTTCGACAAGGTCGCCCTGGTCTTCGGTCAGATGGACGAGCCGCCGGGCACGCGTCTCCGCGTCGCCCTCTCGGCGCTGACGATGGCGGAGTACTTCCGCGACGTCCAGAAGCAGGACGTGCTCCTCTTCGTCGACAACATCTTCCGCTTCACGCAGGCCGGTTCCGAGGTCTCCACGCTGCTCGGCCGCATGCCGTCGGCCGTTGGTTACCAGCCGAACCTCGCCGACGAGATGGGTCAGCTCCAGGAGCGCATCACCTCGACGCGTGGTCACTCGATCACCTCGATGCAGGCGATCTACGTCCCCGCTGACGACTACACCGACCCGGCTCCGGCCACGACGTTCGCCCACCTGGACGCCACGACCGAGCTCTCGCGTGAGATCGCCTCGCTGGGTATCTACCCGGCCGTGGACCCGCTCACGTCGACGTCGCGCATCCTCGACCCGCAGTACATCGGTCAGGCGCACTACGACTGCGCGATCCGCGTGAAGAAGATCCTGCAGCGCAACAAGGAGCTCCAGGACATCATCGCGATCCTCGGTGTGGACGAGCTCTCGGAGGAGGACAAGACGGTCGTGCACCGCGCCCGTCGCATCCAGCGCTTCCTCTCGCAGAACACCTACGTCGCCAAGCAGTTCACCGGCATCGAGGGCTCCACGGTTCCGATCGCGGAGACCATCGAGGCCTTCAACAAGATCTGCGACGGCGAGTACGACCACGTGGCCGAGCAGGCGTTCTTCATGTGCGGTGGCCTCGACGACGTCGAGGCCAAGTGGGCCGAGATCCAGGCGAGCCTCTGATGGCTACCGACAAGGTCCTCACGGTCTCGCTCGTCGCGGCTGACCGCGTCGTGTGGGAGGGCGAGGCCACCATGGTCATCGCCCGCACCACCGAGGGCGACGTCGGCATCCTGCCGAACCACGCCCCGCTGCTCTCGCTCATGGTGGACGGTGTCGTCGACATCCGCACCGCCAACGACGAGACGTGGGTCGCGGCCGTCGACGCGGGCTTCCTGTCCGTCGCCGACAACCGGATCTCGATCCTCTCGGAGCACGCCGAGATGTCGCACGAGATCGACCTCGAGAAGGCGCGCCACGACCTCGAGCGGGCGCTTGCCGCCGGCGAGGACAACGGTGCGGCGACTGAGGCGGTCCGTCGGGCCGAGGCTCGCATCCGGGCCGTCGAGAAGGCTTCTTGACGGCTGTCTGAACCCAGTTGGTCCGACCCCGGTCGGGTGGCGCTATCGTTTGCGCCACCGGACCGGGGTCGGGTCCATTTCAGGGAGGCTGCATTGGCGGTGTGGGAGTGGGGTGTCGAGGCCCTCGTGGCCGTGCTCGCGCTGCTGGTCGTCCTGGCCGTGGCCCTCGTCGTGCGCCGACGCTGGATCGCGCGTGACGGCGGCACCTTCGAGCTCTCCTACCGCATGCGCTCCGTGACGCCCGGCCGTGGCTGGGTGCTCGGCATCGGGCGGTACTCCGGCGAGGAGCTGGAGTGGTTCCGGATCTTCTCGCTCTCGCTGAAGCCGCGCCTGTCCTGGCACCGCAAGACCCTGGAGTACGTCGGCCGCCGCGACCCTGCGGGGATCGAGACGATGTCGCTCTACCCCGACCATGTCGTCGTCCAGTGCCAGACGCCGGGTGGCCCCGTCGAGTTCGCGATGAGCGGTCCCTCGCTCACCGGTTTCCAGTCGTGGGCCGAGTCCGGCCCCCCGGGAGCGGAGATCCGCTGATGATCACACCCGCCGAGGCGATCGACCGGATCAACGCGGTCTTCGGGCGCCACGCCGGCCACCGGGCGCTGCACGCCAAGGGGCGCTTCTACACGGCCACGTTCACCCCGACGGCCGAGGCCGGCCGCCTGGGGCGGGCGCTGCACCTGCAGGCCCCCGTGCCGGTCTGGGTGCGCTTCTCCAACGGTGGCGGCCACCCGGGTGTCGGCGACGGCGCGCCGGACGTGCGCGGCATCGGCGTCTCCTTCCGGCTGCCCGATGGCACTGCGACCGACCTGCTCGGGCAGACCGCGCCGCGGTTCCCCGTGCGCACGCCCGAGGATTTCATCGCCCTGGTCGAGCACAGCAAGCCGCACCAGCTCCCGGGCTTCATGGCGCGTCACCGGTCGGCCATCAGGCCGCTGCTCGCCAACGTGAAGGCGAAGGCCGTCGTGCCGCCGTACTCCTACGCCGAGGCGACCTACTACCCGGTCCACGCCTACCGCTGGATCGCGCCGGACAGCACCGAGCGGTGGGTCCGCTACGTCTTCGAGCCGCAGGCCACCAAGGACCAGCGTCCGGCCAGGACCCAGGGCAAGCACCGGCTCCGCGAGGAGCTGGAGGCCCGCCTGGCCCAGGGGCCCGTGCGCTTCACGCTCCGGGTGACGGTGGCGGCTGATGGCGACGACCCGCACGACCCGATGTCGGTCTGGGTCGGCGCGCACACCTTCGACGCGGGCACGCTCGAGGTCACCGGCCTCGACCCGGAGCGCGAGACCGGGGGAGAGGTCGTGGTGTTCGACCCGACCCGTGTCGTCGACGGCATCGAGCTCTCCGACGACCCGATCCTGCGCTACCGCGCGGGTGCCTACTCGGAGTCCGTGGCCCGCCGGGTCTGACTCAGCGCTCGCCGCCCGGCACCCAGAGCACGTCGCCCTGCGCCTTGTTGGCGTGGCGGGCGAAGATGAAGAGCAGGTCGCTCAGCCGGTTCAGGTACTTGACCGCCAGCACGTTCATGGTCGCGCCGTGCTCGGCGTACGCCGCCCAGGCGCTCCGCTCCGCACGGCGTACGACGGTGCGCGCGACGTGCAGGTGGGCCGCCGCGACCGTGCCGCCGTTGAGGATGAACGAGCGGAGCGTCTCCAGCTCCTCGTTGTACTGGTCGCACCAGGCCTCGAGCCGGTCGATGTAGTCCTGCTCGACCCGCAGCTGCGGGTAGGGCGGGTTCTCGACGACCGGCGTACCGAGGTCGGCGCCGACGTCGAAGAGGTCGTTCTGGACGTGGACGAGGATCTTCGCGATGGCCGGGTCCAGGTCGCCGTCGGTACCCGCGTGGGCCAGCGCGACGCCGATCGACGCATTGGCCTCGTCCACGTCGGCGTAGGCGTGCAACCGGAGGTCGTTCTTCGACGTCTCACTCATGTCGGCGAGCCGCGTCGTGCCGGCATCGCCGGTGCGCGTGTAGATGCGGGTGAGGTTGACCATGCCGGTGAGCCTACTTACTGGAAGACGGGGTACGGGTGCAGCATGGTGGCGGAGGCGAGGTACGAGATGGGCGAGGTCGGCGACGAGGTTCTGGAGCTCTCGGGCTCACTCGACGCGCGCTCCACGCCCGAGATCCGCACGGCGCTCCAGCGGCTGCTCGACGTACCCGGGCGGGTGGTGGTGCTCGACCTCGGCGCGGTGACATCGGCGGACGTGGTCGCGCTGCGGGTGATCGCCGCCGCGAGCCGGCTCTCGGCCCTGCGCGGGGGACGGGTCGTGCTCCGTGGTGTGCCGGACACGGTGCGGCGGCTGCTGACGGTGTCGCGGCTGGCGCGCCTCGTCGAGATCGAGCGGGTGCCGGGAGCGTTCCGGATCCCGCAGCCGCGCGGCGATGGCGATGTCGCCAGTGCCACACGCGAGACCACGTGACCGCCTCCACAGATTCCGCATAGGCTCCGCTCTTATGAGCCAGAAGGACAAGCCCTGGGTGATGCGGACCTACGCCGGTCACTCGACCGCCGCCGCGTCGAACGCGCTGTACCGCACGAACCTCGCGAAGGGTCAGACCGGTCTCTCGGTTGCCTTCGACCTGCCCACGCAGACGGGCTACGACCCGGACTCGCCGCTGTCGCGTGGTGAGGTCGGCAAGGTCGGCGTCCCGGTCATGCACATGGGCGAGATGCGTCGTCTCTTCCAGGACATCCCGCTGACGGAGATGAACACCTCCATGACGATCAACGCGACGGCCATGTGGCTGCTCGCGATGTACCAGGTCGCCGCGGAGGAGCAGAACCCCGACATGGAGCCGGCGGAGGTCGCCAAGCTCCTCGCGGGCACCACGCAGAACGACATCATCAAGGAGTACCTGTCGCGCGGCACGTATGTGTTCCCGCCGCAGCACTCCCTGCGCCTGATCAGCGACATGATCGCCTACACGGTCAACAACATCCCCAAGTGGAACCCGATCAACATCTGCAGCTACCACCTGCAGGAGGCCGGCGCGACGCCGGTGCAGGAGATCGCCTACGCCCTGACCACCGCGATCGCCGTGCTCGACGCGGTCAAGGCCGCGGGCCAGGTCTCCGACGAGGACTTCGAGAAGACCGTCGGCCGCATCTCCTTCTTCGTCAACGCGGGTGTCCGCTTCATCGAGGAGACCTGCAAGATGCGGGCCTTCACCCAGATGTGGGACGAGATCACCCGTGACCGCTACGGCGTGACCGACCCGAAGATGCGCCGCTTCCGCTACGGCGTCCAGGTCAACTCGCTCGGCCTGACCGAGGCCCAGCCGGAGAACAACGTCCAGCGCATCGTGCTCGAGATGCTGGGTGTCTCCCTCTCGAAGAACGCCCGCGCCCGTGCCATCCAGCTCCCCGCGTGGAACGAGGCCCTCGGCCTGCCGCGCCCGTGGGACCAGCAGTGGTCGCTGCGCCTCCAGCAGGTCCTCGCCTTCGAGTCCGACCTGCTCGAGTACGGCGACATCTTCGACGGCTCCGTCGTCATCGAGGCGAAGGTCAACGAGCTCATCGAGGGCGCGAAGGCCGAGATGGACCGCGTGCAGGCGATGGGCGGCGCGATCCCCGCCGTCGAGTCGGGCTACATGAAGTCCGCGCTCGTCTCCTCGCACGCAGCGCGTCGCGCGAAGATCGAGGCCGGCGAGGAGATCATCGTCGGCGTCAACAAGTTCGAGACCACCGAGCCGTCGCCGCTGACCGCCAACCTCGACGAGGCGATCATGACCGCCGACCCGAAGGCGGAGGAGGCGGCCATCGCGTCGCTGGAGGCCTGGAAGGCCCAGCGCGACGAGAAGGCCGTCGCCGAGGCGCTCGCCAACCTTGCCGCCACGGCCAAGACCGACGAGAACCTCATGCAGGCCACGCTGGCTGCTGCTCGCGCCGGTGCGACCACCGGTGAGTGGGCCGGCACCCTGCGCGAGGTCTTCGGCGAGTTCCGCGCCCCCACCGGTGTCTCCGGCGCCGTCGGTGTCCAGGAGGCCGGCGAGGCGCTCACCGCCGTCCGCAACCGCGTGAAGGAGACCGGTGACGAGCTCGGCGGTCGCCTGCGCTTCCTCGTCGGCAAGCCGGGCCTCGACGGTCACTCCAACGGCGCCGAGCAGGTCGCGGTCCGTGCGCGTGACGCCGGCTTCGAGGTCGTCTACCAGGGCATCCGCCTGACGCCCGAGCAGATCGTCGCGGCCGCGGTCGCGGAGGACGTCCACGTGGTCGGTCTCTCGATCCTCTCCGGCTCGCACATGGAGCTGGTCCCGGTCGTCCTCGAGGGCCTCAAGGCCGCCGGCGCCGGTGACATCCCGGTGATCGTCGGCGGCATCATCCCCGAGTCCGACGGCAAGAAGCTGGTCGAGCTCGGTGCCGCTGCCGTCTACACGCCGAAGGACTTCAGCCTGACCGAGATCATGGACGACGTGGTCACCGTGATCCGCAAGGCCAACGGCCTCGACTGATCCCAGCAGTACGCCGAACGGCCCCCGGGTTCTCCCCGGGGGCCGTTCGCGTTGCAGGAGACGCTCACCCGTGCGGCAGGTGCGCGTCCGGCGCGGGCTGGTCGTGGTTGCGCAGGACCTTGAACAGGGTCCAGCCGAGCAGCCCGGCCAGGAGCGTGTACGCACCGATGGAGAACGCCGTGCCCCAGAGCGTGGACCAGTCGCCGTTGCTGACCTGGAGCGCCTGCCGCAGCTTGCCCTCCGACACGGGGCCGAGGATGACGCCGATGATCGCCGGCACGACGGGGAGGCCGTAGCGCCGCATGGTGAAGCCGAGCAGTCCCAGGATCACCAGGATCAGGATGTCGGTCGGGTTGGCGTTGACGCTGTAGCTGCCCAGGATCGAGAAGAACAGGATGCCGGCGTACAGGTACGGGCGGGGCAGCTGCAGGAGCTTCGCCCAGACGGGTGCGAGCGGCAGGTTCAGGACCAGGAGCAGGAGGTTCGCGATGAGCAGGCTGGCCAGCAGTGCCCACACGATCGGCCCGCTGTTCTCGAACAGGAGCGGCCCGGGCTGGATGTTGTAGCGCTTGAACGCCTCCAGCATGACGGCAGCCGTCGCGGTGGTCGGGATGCCGAGCGACAGCAGCGTGACCATGGTGCCCGCAGCCGAGGCGTTGTTGGCGGCCTCAGGACCCGCGACACCTTCGATCGCGCCGTGGCCGAACTCCTCGGGGTGCTTGGTCAGCTTCTTCTCCGCCGCGTACGACAGGAAGGTCGGGATCTCGGCGCCACCAGCGGGGATCGCGCCGAACGGGAAGCCGAGCGCGGTGCCGCGCAGCCAGGCCGGCCACGAACGCTTCCAGTCCGACTTCGACATCCAGGCGCTGCCCGTCGGGATGATGTCCGGCGGGCTGTGCCGCAGGTGCGCAGCGATCCAGAGCGCCTCGCCGACCGCGAAGAGGGCCACGGCGATGACGACGGTGTCGATGCCGGTGGCGAGCGAGTCGACGCCGAACGTGAGGCGCTGCTGACCCGTCACGCTGTCGATGCCGATCAGGCCGATCATCAGGCCGAGCGCGAGCGACGCGATGCCACGGATCGGGGATCCGCCGAGAACGGTCGAGACCGCGAAGAAGGACAGCAGCGTGATAGCGAAGTAGTCCTGCGACTTCAGGCCGGCGGCGAAGTGCGCGACGACGGGCGCGGTGAAGATGAGCAGCAGCGTCGCGATCGTGCCGGCGACGAACGAGCCGATGGCGGCGGTCGCCAGCGCCTGGGAGGCGCGGCCGGCCTTCGCCATCAGGTTGCCCTCGACGGCGGTCATCACCGACGAGCTCTCACCGGGCGCGTTGAGCAGGATCGAGGTCGTCGAGCCGCCGTACATCCCGCCGTAGTAGATGCCGGCGAAGAGGATCAGCGCGCCCGATGCGTCGAGCGAGTAGGTCAGTGGCAGCAGCAGGGCCAGCGCCATGGCCGGCCCGATGCCCGGCAGGACGCCGACGAAGGTGCCGAGGGTGACGCCGATCAGTGCCCACAGGAGGTTGGCGGGGGTGGCTGCGGCGGCGAAGCCGTCGAGCAGCTGGCTGAAGGAGTCCATCAGAAGATCCCTCCCGGGAGGTACAGGCCGAGGGCCTGTGTGAAGAGCAGGTAGGCGAGCCACGGCACGACGAGGCTGACGGCGACGTCGAGCCACAGCCTGTGGCCACCGAGCAGGCGGATGATCCCGAAGAAGAGGATGCTGCCCGCGAACGGGAGACCGATGTGCGGGATCAGCTGGCCGCAGCCGGCGATCAGCACGGCGAGCGCAGCGAGGGTCTTCCAGTCGGTGCCGTGGCTCAGGTCGACGTCCTCGCCCTCCTCCTGGTAGCCGTGGCCACCGCGGAGCAGGTCGACGAGGAGCAGGGCGGCGGTGGCGAGCAGCAGGCCACCGATGAAGTACGGCGCGACGCGCGGGCCCAGGGTCCGGGCCGACGCCATCGACTCGCTGATCGACTGGGTCTCGACGAGCACCAGGACGCCGAGGCCGGCCAGCAGGCCGACCACTCCGTACTCGGAGCGGCCGGCCCGCTTGCCCTGGGCCTCTGCGGCCTCAGGAGAGGCAGACATCAGACGAGACCCAGCTCGTCGAGCAGGTCCTCGACCTGCTGGTTCTGCTCGTCGATGTAGTCACCGAAGTCCTTGCCGGTGAGGTAGGAGTCGGTCCACCCGCTCTCCTCCTCGGCGTCCTTCCAGGCCTTGGTGTCGTGCAGCTCGTCGGTCATCTCGATGAGACGGGTGACCTCGGCCTTGGGGATCGACGGAGGAGCGACGAGGCCGCGCCAGTTGATGAACTCGAGGTCGACGCCCTGCTCCTTGAGGGTCGGAGCCTTGAAGCCGGGGACGCGGTCGCCGCTCGTGACCGCGAGGACCTTGAGCTGGCCGCCCTCGATCTGGTCCTTGTACTCGCCGACGCCGGAGAACCCGGCCTTGACCTCACCGCTGAGGAGGCCGTTGAGCAGCGGGCCGCCGCCGTCGTACACGACGTAGTTGACGTCCTTGGGCTCGATGCCGAGCGCCTCGGCCGTGAGGTGCGCGGCGAGGTGGTCCGGGCCGCCGGGCGAGGAGCCGCCGCCGACGGGGAAGTCGCCCGGGCTCTTGGCCCAGGCCGCCTTGAGCTCTGCGACGGTGTCGTAGGGCGAGTCGGCCGGAACGACGATGGTGTCGGGCTCGCTGATCAGGCGCGCGATCGGCGTGGTGTCGGCGAGCGTCTTGTCCGACTTCTGCGTGAAGGTGGCGCCGACGACGCCCAGGCCCATGAGCATCAGCTCGCCGGTCTTGCCCTTCTGGGAGACGAGCTTCGCCAGGCCGGTCGTGCCGCCGGCACCCTCGAGGTTGTAGACCTCGACGTCGTTGTTGATCTTCTCGTCCTCGATGATCTTGGCCGCGACCCGAGCGGTGGTGTCGTAACCGCCGCCGGGGGAGTTGGGGACCATGATCCGGACGGCTGTGTTGCCGCCCCCACCGCAGGCGGTGAGGCCCAGGATGGCGACGGTCGTGACGGCGGCGCTGGCCACCTTGGTGAGCTTCTGCTTCGACATGGGATGTCTCCTTTCGCTCCGCCAGAGTGGTGCTCGTCACACAGCGCTGTCGTCGTTGTGGTCGTCGAGATCGTTTCGGTCTTTGTGGTCATGCGTCATCCGTCGCAGCGCGTGTCGTCCATGTTGCAGACTCGCACCTGTGACCCGCCTCTCACTCGCGCGCCTGTCGCTCGCGCGTCAGCTGCTGCTGCTGCAGATGCTGATGGTCGTGCTGGTGGTCGGCGTCGTCGGGTGGGTCTCCACGGTCCAGGCGGACCAGTCGTTCCGCCGCCACGAGACCCGGCGGCTGCTGGCCACCGCCGAGGCGACTGCCACCGAGGGCGTCGTGCGTGGCGCGCTCGTCCTCGACGACCCCGCGACCGAGGCGGACGAGAGCGCGCGGTTGCGCGAGAGTCTCCCGGAGCGGCTCGAGAGGGTCCGTGCGGCTGCCGGCGCGTCGTACATCATGCTGGTGGCCGTCGACGACGACGTGCTCACCGCGCTCCCGCCGCTGGGCAAGGGGGACCCGCTCGACCTCGCCGCCGCCACGCGGCGCGGCGCGGGCTGGACGGGGACCACCGAGCGGTTCGGCCAGAAGTCGGTCGAAGCGCAGGTGGCGGTCTTCGCGGACGGCAGCTTCGAGCAGCTCGGGATCGCGCCGGGTGACGTCATCGGCTACCTGACGATCGGCCGCAACTACCCCTCGAGGCTCGAGGTGCTGCGCGCGGCGATCCCGAACGCACTGCTCTACTTCGCGATCGCCGGCGCGATCGGTGTGGGCGGCTCGTTGCTGATCGCGCGACGCGTCAAGCGGCAGACGCTCGGCCTCGAGCCGGGCGAGATCACCGCGCTGGTGGAGCAGCGGGAGGCGATGTTGCACGGCGTCCGGGAGGGGGTGCTCGGCGTCGACGGGACGGGGCGCGTCGCCTTCGCCAACGACGAGGCCGTCGCCCTGCTCGAGCTGCCCGGCCCGTCCCGCGGGCGACGCGTCGACGAGCTCGAGGTCGGTCCGGAGGTCCGTGCAGCGCTGCGCGGCGAGGCAGCGGGCCGCGATGTCGTCGTCGCCGTGGGCGGACGCCTGCTCGTGCTCAACACCCAGCCCGTACGGATCCGGGCGCGCCGGACCGGCTGGGTCACGACCATGCGCGACCGCACCGAGCTGCTCGCGCTGGAGCAGGAGCTCGCGGCGGCCCAGGCGGGCACCGACACGCTGCGCGCGCAGGTGCACGAGTTCCGCAACCGGCTGCATGCGATCGCGGGCATGGCGGAGCTCGGGCGCATGGACCGCGTCAGCGAGTTCGTCCACGCGGTGATGAGCGATCTCGACGGGCGCGTCGGTCAGGTCTCGGCACAGGTCGACGACCCGGCCGTCGCCTCGCTGCTCGTGGCCAAGGCGAGCCGGGCCGACGAGCTGGGCATCGACTTCCTGCTCACGCCGGAGAGCCACCTCGGTGTGCACGACGCCGCGCTGTCGGCCGACCTCGTCACGGTCGTGGGCAACCTGGTCGACAACGCCTTCGACGCCGTCAGCCCCGGAGGGCGGGTCCAGGTCGAGCTCGCCGAGTCGGCGGGAAGGATCGTGGTCGAGGTCGCCGACACGGGCGGCGGCATCGCTGCGGAGGACCTCGCCCGGGTCTTCGAGCTCGGGTGGACGACCAAGCACGGGAGCGATGCGGCGCTGCACGGGTTCGGGCTCGCCCTGACCCGGATGGCGTGCCGTCGCCACGGCGGGTCGGTGACGGTCGGGCAGCGCGAAGGCGCGGTGCTCCGGGCGGAGCTGTACACGGACGAGGCGGCACGATGAGCGACGTACGGGTCCTGGTCGTCGACGACGACTTCATGGTGGCCCGGCTGCACGCCGAGCTCGTCGGGTCGCTGGCCGGCTTCGTGGTGGCCGGTGTCGCCCAGACCGGACGCGATGCCCTCGACGCGGCGTCGCGCCTGCACCCGGACATCGTGCTGCTCGACGTCTACCTCCCCGACCTGTCGGGGGTGCAGGTGCTGGAGGAGCTGCGCGCCGGTGGTGCGCCCCAGGCCGACGTCGTGATGATCACCGCCGCCCGGGACACCGAGACCGTCAGCAGGGCGCTCCGGCTCGGTGCGGTCCACTACCTCGTCAAGCCGTTCGCCCTGGCCGACCTCTCCGATCGCCTGCGCCAGGTGGCTGCTGCCCGGCAGCAGCTCGCGAGCGACGCGACCCTGGCCCAGGCGGAGATCGACCGGGTCTTCGGAGCGGTGCGCACGCCGACCCCGCTGCGTGGCCTCCCCAAGGGACTGTCCGAGCCGACGATGCGATTGGTCGTGGCCACCCTGCGCTCCCAGGACGCTGCCGAGTCCGCCACCGAGCTGGCGGACCGCGCCGGGCTCTCGCGGGTCAGTGCCCGCCGCTACCTCGAGCACCTCGTCGGCATGGGCTGGGTCGAGGTCACGCTCAAGTACGGCGCCGCGGGCCGCCCGGAGCGGCTCTACGCCTGGGTGCGCGACTGACCCGGGGGAGCGGCGCGTGACTGTGAAGCACGCCACGATTCAGGTGAGGCTTGCCTAAGTCGGTGTTACCGTTCCTGCATGGCCAAGAAGCGCACGAAGCAGACGCACAAGGAGCTCAGGCAGCTCCGTGCGGAGCTGAAGCGCGTCCGCCGGGAGCTCGCCGAGCTGCGGTCGGAGCTGGGTGCCGTAACAGGCGCCGGCACGAGCGTCGTACCGCTGGAGAAGGGGCCGGGCCCCGTCGAGGTCGAGACCGTCTGCGCGCCGAAGTCGCTGCTGCCCAAGACCGAGTGCTGCGGGAGCAAGGAGCGCTGTACGCGCTGCCCCATCCTCATGCTCAAGCAGGGCACGCTGCCCGAGGGCATGACGGTCAAGCACCGCAAGCTCGTCGGTGCCGACGGCAAGAAGGTCTCCAAGAAGGCCCTGCGCCGCGTCGCCTGACGCCGCAGGGAAGGCAGGCCTGCCTTCGTTGCATGTCCCCGGCAAGTCGCTAGGTTTGCCGGACCACGTCGTACCCCCGAGGAGCACCAGCATGGCCGCCCAGCGCTTCGTCGAGCAGCTCAACGCCCAGATCGGCAACGAGCTCGCCGCGCACAACCAGTACCTCGCCTGCGCCATCTGGTACGACGCCCAGACGATGCCGCAGATGGCCGCGTTCTTCTACGCGCAGGCGCTCGAGGAGCGCGAGCACGCGATGATGATGGTGCAGTACCTGCTCGACGCCGACGCCGAGGTGACCATCCCCGCGCTGCCCGGCACGACCTCGGACTTCGCCGACATCGTGGCCCCGCTGGCGCTCGCCCTGGACCAGGAGAAGCGCGTCACGGCCCAGATCAACGAGCTCACGCGGATCGCGCGTGAGGAGGTCGACTTCGCCTCGGAGCAGTTCATGGGCTGGTTCATCAAGGAGCAGGTCGAGGAGCAGGCCACCATCGGCGCCCTGCTCACGATCGCCGAGCGCAACCGCGACTCCGTCCACAACCTCGAGGACTTCGTCGCGCGCGAGCAGGGCGGCGAGGGCGCCGACCCGACCGCGCCGCGCGCCGCCGGCGCCTGACCCTGGCGCAGTCCTAGCCGAGGCGGCGGTAGACGCCGATCGCCACGAGGGTGCCGACCACGATCGTCGCGCCCATGGCGGCGAGGGCGACGCCGTTACCTGCCGCCGGGGCCACCAGTGCGTGGACGACCAGGGCAGCGAGCATGACCAGCACCGCGGCGATCATGCGCACGAGCACGTCGCCGACGAACGCCCGGAAGAACGACCCGGTGGGCGGGTCCGTCACGACGAGCGGACGCTCCTCGACGACGGCCGACGGGTTCAGCGGACCATAGATGTGGGGGTAGGTGTCGTCGCCGACCGGGTCCTCACGCCAGGGGGAGGTGAGCCTGTCGGTGTCGATCACGAGCAGGACGAGCGGTTCGCGCACGTCCTTGTAGACCAGGTCGCGGATGCCCTCCCACTGGTCCTCGCGGGAGCAGTGGATGAAGCCCTCCTGCTCGAGCGTGCGGTCGCGCGTCGACCACGCGTAGGCGCCGGCGACCTTGGCCGCCCGCCAGCGCGCACGCTCGGCGATATGGAAGACCTGCATCAGAAGAGCCGGTCGGTGGGGTCGTCGAGGCCACGGAGCGCGTTGTAGTCGACGACCGCGCACTGGATGCCACGGTCCTCCGCGAGGACGCGCGCCTGCGGCTTGATCTCCTGTGCCGCGAAGATGCCGCGGACACCGCCCTTGGCGGTCAGCAGGGGATCGCGGTTGAGGAGCTCGAGGTAGCGGGTGAGCTGCTCGACGCCGTCGATCTCGCCGCGGCGCTTGATCTCGACGGCCACGGACTGGCCGCCCGCGTCGCGGCACATCAGGTCGACCGGCCCGATCGCGGTGGGGTACTCCCGGCGTACCAAAGTGAGGCCGTCGGCCAGTGTCGAGGGGTGCTCGGCGAGGAGCTCCTGCAGGTGCTTCTCGACGCCGTCCTTCTGCAGGCCGGGGTCGATGCCGAGGTCGTGGGAGGAGTCGTGGTGGATCTCCTCGAGAAGGATCCGGAGGGTGTCGGGCTGGCCCTTGGACGGGGCCCTGGAAGTCACCACCCACTCGATCTGGCCGTCGTCCGTGGCGCCTTCGCGGACCGAGCAGGGCGGGCTCATCCAGTTGAGCGGCTTGTAGGAGCCGCCGTCGCTGTGCACCAGCACCGATCCGTCGGACTTCAGCATCAGCACACGGGTGGCCATCGGCAGGTGGGCCGACAGGCGCCCTGCGTAGTCGACCTGGCAGCGGGCTACGACGATCCTCACGGGCGGTGAATCTACCCGAGGCGGGCTCGCCGTCCGCCCGCTGACCCGTCCGCCCGGATTGCCGGATTTCCAATCACCATGGGTCCATGAAGCTCCGGGCCACCTACGCCAACGTCGCCGCCACGGCGGCACTCGTCCTCTCGCTGAGCGGCACCGCCTACGCCGCCATCGTCGTCACGTCCGCCAACATCAAGGACGGCACGATCCAGTCCGTCGACGTCGCCGACGGTGCCTTGCTTGGTCGCGATGTCCGCGATGGGACGATCACGCGATCCGACATCAGCGACCTGACGGAAGCGGCGTTGAGGGGACAGGTGGGCCCTGCCGGGCCGGAAGGCCCGACGGGACCAGCGGGCCCGACGGGGCCGGCAGGTCCGATCGGGCCGGAAGGACCGACCGGCCCGGAAGGGCCCACGGGCCTGACCGGACCGCGAGGCTTCACGGGTGCGACGGGTCCTGCGGGGCCCCAGGGTGCTCCGGGAACGAACGGTGTCAGCGGCTGGGAGGTCATCCGGCAGCCCTATGCAGGGAGCGTGAGCGACTTCAACAAGGAAGTGATCATGTACTGCCCCGCTGGGAAGAAGCCGCTCTCCGGGGGCTACGACATGTCGACGGGCTCGCGCGTGGTGACCGTGGATCAGAACCACTACTACAGCCTGGGTGGTGAGGGGTGGATCGTCTCCGCCCGGTTGACCAACCTCAACGGCAACGCCACCGCGGACTACAACTTCGCTGGATGGGTCGTCTGCGCGGCCGTGCAGTGACCGACCACGCACCGGAAGCCGCCTCGCGCCGCACACGGAGCGTGGCAGGATCGCGCGCATGACCGACCTGACCAACGAGCAGATCGCCGACGCGCTGATCCTGCCGTACCTCAACCACGCCATCCGCATGTTCGAGTCCGGCTACGCCTCGGCCGTCGACATCGACAACGGCATGATCTACGGCTGCGGCTACCCGAAGGGCCCGATGACGGTCGCGCAGGAGCGCGGCATCTTCACCCCGGCCGCGGGCTCGTCCGACGCCGGCGCCCCCGAGTTCAAGATCGAGATCAACAAGGTCGGCGTCGTCGGCACCGGCACGATGGCCTCCGGCATGATCCAGGTCTTCGCCCAGGCCGGCTACGACGTCGTCTACGTCGGCCGCGGCCAGGACAAGCTCGACGGCGTCGTCTCCTTCATCGACAAGGGCCTCTCCAAGCTCGTCGAGAAGGGCCGCCTGACCGAGGACGCGAAGTCCGACGTGCTGGGCCGCCTGTCGGGCTCGACCGAGCGTGAGGCCCTGGCCGACGTCGACATCGTCGTCGAGGCCATCGCCGAGGACCTCGCGATCAAGACGGAGCTCTACAAGGACCTCGACCGGATCTGCAAGCCGGGCGCGATCCTGGCGACGACGACCTCGTCGATGCCGATCACCAAGCTGGGCGAGGCCACGAGCCGCCCCGAGTCGGTCATCGGCATGCACTTCTTCAACCCGGCCACGATCCTCAAGCTCGTCGAGGTCGTCACGACCGAGGCCACCTCCGCTGACGTCGCCGAGACCGTGCTGGCGCTCTGCGCGAACATCAAGAAGGTCGCGGTCTCCTGTGGTGACCGTTCGGGCTTCATCGTCAACTGCCTGCTCTTCCCGTACCTCAACGACGCGGTCAAGCTGCTCGAGTCGGGCCAGGCCACGATGGAGGAGATCGACGCCGCGATCAAGGAGCAGACCGGCTTCCCGATGGGTCCGTTCGCGCTGCTCGACCTGGTCGGCAACGACGTCTCGCTCGCCATCGAGAAGGAGCTCTTCGAGACCTTCGGCGCCGAGGCCCCGGAGTTCGAGCCGGCCGCGACCCTGGTCGCCAAGGTCGAGGCGGGCGAGCTCGGCCGCAAGACCAAGAAGGGCTTCTACGACTACTCGGCCTGAGCCAGTCGCAGTCCCGCGCCACGGCGTCGGTCCCTCACGGGGCCGGCGCCGTGTGCCATTTCCGCAGGGCGCACGGCGTCAGCCGCGGGCGGTCTCCACGGCCTCGCGGATCGGCCCGCGCCACAGGGGGCCGTGGCCGGGCAGCACCGCGTCCGCGTCGAGTGCGGTCAGCGCGTCGAGGCCCTGGCCCACCCGGTCCGGCGCGTGGCTGAAGAAGCCCGGCAGCAGGTGGGGTCGGCGTACGCCGGTGACGGGGTGTCCGGTGACCAGTGCGTCACCGGTGGCGACCGCACCCGCCCCCGGGAAGTGGTACGCCGTGTGGCCGCTCGTGTGCCCCGGCGTCGGAACGGCGACCGGCCGGCCGGGGAGGTCGAGGGGAGTGCCGGGAACGAGGGAGGTGACCTCGGAGACCGCGACGTCGCGGGTCGCTCCGACGGCGAGGATGCGCAGCGACCAGAGCAGGACGCGCGGGTTCCAGGCGCGGAGCAGCACGTCCTTCTCGGTGGCCTGCTGGAGGAATTCCCGCTTCGCGTGCGGCACCTCGTCGGCGCCCGTGAAGACGGGTGCGGTCAGGCCGCTCCACCCGATGCCACCGATGTGGTCGACGTGGGCGTGGGTGACCAGCACGGCGGCGACGTCGTCGAGCGACCTGCCGATGTGGGCCAGCGACTCACGCACGCGGCAGGCGTCGCCCGGATAGCCGGCGTCGACGAGCGTGACCTGCCCGTCCTCCTCCGCGAGGATCCAGTTGACCAGTCCTGTCGACGCGAGGTGCACGCCGTCGGCGACCTGCGTGACGGTGAGGCGGGGCATGGGGGTGACGCTACTACGGCAGGGCTCCCGGGTCGGGACCTGCTGCGCGGTGCCCTGCGGGCGCCCGGACTGCGTTGTGGTCAGTCGGCGACGCTCCGCATCGCCTCCCTCCTCCGCCTTGCCGGGCACTCCGCAAGCCACCGCTCGCCACGGCCCCGACCCGGGAGCCGCGCCGCGTCAGGTGGGAGACTGCAGCCCGTGCCACTCCACACGACCTCCTACGGCGATTCCGGCAGCCGGGTCGTCTTCTGCCACGGGCTCTTCGGGCAGGGACGCAACTGGACCCAGCATGCGCGGGCGCTCGCGGAGCGCCACCGCGTGCTGCTCGTCGACATGCCCAACCACGGGCGCTCGCCGTGGAGTGACCGCATGGACTACCTCTGGATGGCCGACCAGGTCGCCGAGCTGCTGGACCCGTCCGACCCGGTCGCGCTGGTGGGCCACTCGATGGGGGCGAAGGCCGCCATGGTGCTGACGCTGCGGCGTCCCGAGCTGGTCGAGCGGCTGATGGTTGTGGACATGGCGCCGGTCGCGTACGGCAACGGCTCGGGCTTCCGCGGCTACATCGACGCGATGCTCGCCCTGGACCTGCCCTCCGACGCCTCCCGGGAGCAGGCCGACGCGGCGCTGCGCGACGCCGTACCCGACACGGGGGTGCGGTCCTTCCTCCTGCAGAACCTGCGGCGTACGCCGGAGGGCTGGAGCTGGCAGCCCAACCTCGAGCTCCTCCGCGAGGAGCTCGGCACCATCTCCGGCTGGCCCGCCGAGGAGCTCGCCGGCCTTCCGCCGTACGACGGACCGGTGCTGTGGGTCGGTGGGGCCGACTCCGGCTACGTGAAGGACGAGTACGCGCCGGCGATGGAGGCGCTCTTCCCGCGCGTGCGCAAGGTGATGATCAAGGGCGCGGGACACTGGGTGCACTCCGAGCAGCCCCAGGTCTTCCGCGAGGTGCTCACGCGCTTCGTCGGCTGACCGCCGACGCGGCTCAGGCCTGCCGCGCCCGGTAGGCGGCGACAGCCGCGCGGTTGCCGCAGGTCGTGGAGCAGAACCGGCGCGACCGGTTGCGGGAGAGGTCCAGGACGATCCCCTCGCACTGGTCGTCGGCACAGACCGCGAGACGGCTCAGCTCGTCGGAGCGGATCAGGTCGATGAGGGCCATCGCGGTCTCGACCCGGATCTGCACCGGCACGTGGGCATCGGTGGGGACGGCGTGCACGTGCCAGTCGAGGGCGTCGTGGCGGACCAGCTGGGGGAGTGCTCCGGCGCCGGAGAGCCAGGCGTTGACCGTCTCGGCGGCTGCGTCGCGCGGGGAGGTGAGCAGGTCGCGCAGGGGAGCGCGGAGCTCCTGGATCTCGCCGAGCAGCTGCGTGGTCGCACGCGGCGCGAAGTTGTAGGAGTGCTCCCGGAAGAACTCGTCGAGGTCGTCCGTCGTCGAGAGCCGGTCGGTGTCGCGCGGGCTCGAGAAGAGGCTGTTGACCAGCGCGACGGCTGCCTTCAGGTTCATCTCGGTGTCATGGGCGAAAAGCACTTTGACAGGCTACCGAAGCGCCGCCTACCGTCATGTGTCATGCAGGGGATGACTCATGACATGCGGACGGGCCTCGGCTTCGCGCTGCTCTCCGCCGTCACCTTCGGCTTCTCCGGCACGCTCGCCAGCCCGTTGCTCGACGCCGGCTGGAGCCCGGCGGCCGTCGTGATCATCCGGATCGCCGTCGCGAGCACGGTGCTCGCGGTCCCGGCTGCGATCGCGCTGCGCGGCCGCTGGCACCTGCTGCGGGACAACGCGCGCCTCGTCGCGGCGTACGGCTGCATCGTGGTGGCGTTCACGCAGTTCTCGTACTACAGCTCGGTGGCCCACATGGACGTCGCCGTCGCGCTGCTGATCGAGTACGTCGCCCCGGTCGTGGTCCTCGGCTGGCTCTGGGCCCGCCACGGGCAGCGCCCGAGCCGGCTCACCGCCCTCGGGGCGGTCCTCGCGGTCGTCGGCCTCGTCCTCGTGCTTGACTTGTTCTCCGGCGCCGACGTGAGCCTCGTCGGGATCGCCTGGGGCCTGGCCGCGATGCTCGGCTGCGCCGTCTACTTCGTCCTGTCCGCCCACCCCGCCACGCTGCCGCCGCTCGCCCTCGCTGCGGGCGGCATGGTCGTCGGCGGCACCGTGCTGAGCCTGGCAGCTCTCCTGGGCCTGCTCGAGCTCCGTGCCGCGACGTCCTGGGTGTCGTACGGCGGCCTCGCGGTGCCCTGGTGGGTGCCGCTCCTGCTGGTCGGCATCGTGTCCACCGCCTTCGCCTACATCTGCGGCATCGAGGCGGGGCGTCGGCTCGGGTCGAGGCTGTCGTCGTTCGCGGCGCTGCTCGAGGTGGTGGCGGCGCTCGCGGTCGCGTGGGTGCTGCTCGGGGAGGCGCCCGCGCCGGTGCAGGCGCTCGGCGGTCTGGGCATCCTCGCCGGCGTCGTGCTGGTCAAGCTCGGGGAGCCGGCGGGGGAGACGCTGGTCAGCGAGGCCCCCGTGGCGCCTCCGGTGGCTGCCTGACCGGACGGCCGGGGTGCTGGGCTTCCCGGGCTGCCTCAGGCAGCGTCCTGCCGCTTGATGACGACCTCGCGCAGCAGCAGCAGGATCGCCGCCGCCGTGGGGATGGCGAGCATGGCGCCGACGACGCCGAGCAGGGCCGCGCCGATCAGGGCGGCGATGACGGTCACCGAGCCCGGTACGTTGACCGAGCGCTTCATGACCTTGGGGTAGATCACGTAGTTCTCGACCTGCTGGTAGACGAGGTAGAAGATCGCGCAGGCGATGCCGATCCGCACGTCGGTGGCGAAGCCGATCGCGGTGACGACCACGGCGCCGATCGTGGCGCCGATCATCGGGATGACGTCGAGCAGGGCGACCGTGAACGCCAGCGCCACGGCGTACTCGCCGAGGCCGATGACGACCAGGAAGACCAGCGAGCTGACGCCGGCGCAGAGAGCGACGACGAAGGCTCCGGAGACGTAGCCGCCGACGCTCGTGAAGATCCGGTCGCCGAGCTCGGCGACACGCGCGCGCCGCGACGCGGGGGCGAGCTCGTAGAGGGCCGCCTTCGTGGTGTCGATCGAGGCGAGGAAGTAGAGCGTCAGCACGATGACGACGAACGCGTTGCCCAGCGCGGAGAGCACGGCCAGGCCGAAGCCGAGGACGCCGCCGAAGAGCTGCTTGCCGAGGTCGCCGTTCTGGATGTACTCCTTGGCGCGCTCGATGAGGCCGAACTCCTCGTTCCACTTCTGGACCTGGGCGTTGTGCTGCAGCTGGTCCAGCCAGCCCGGAGCGTGCGCCGTGATCAGGGCGACCTGGTCACCGATCACGGGCACGATCGCGGACAGGAAGAGCGCCAGCACCCCGATAACCACGGAGATCACGATCAGCAGCGCCCAGTGCCGCCGCAGGGTCCGTCCTCGGACCTCACGCCGCTGGATCCAGGTCACGGCCGGGTTGAGACCGGCAGCGAGGAAGAGCGACACGACGATCAGCACGAGGATGTGGCCGATGGCCATCACCTGCGTGCCGAGCCAGAACGCGCTGAGCGCTCCGAGGGCTCCGACGAAGCCGAGGTAGAAGGGGCTGTGCGAGAGCGCCGCGCCACCCGGCTTCTGGGGAGCCGTCACGTCACTCCTCGCCGAAGCCGGCGACCACGTCGCGGAGCTGCGCCAGCTGGGCGACGATCGCGTCGCGACGCTTGGTGAGGCGCGCGACCTCGTTGCGGACGTCGGTGAGCTCGCGCTCGGCCTCGGCCTGGCCGGAGGCGGTGAGGTTCTCGGCCTGCGAGCGGGCGGAGGCGACGATCTGCTCGGCCTCGCGACGCGCACGGACCAGGAGGGCGTCGGACTCGGTCTGGGCCTGCTGGCGCTGGGCGTTGGCCTGGGCGATCGCCTCGCCGGCACGCTTCTCGGCGGCCGTGGCGCGGTCCTCGGCCTCCTTGACCAGACGGTTGGTCTCGGCGAGGGCGCTGGAGTGGTGGTCGGCGGCCTCCTTGGCAAGGCGCTCCTTCTCCACCGCGAGGGTACGACGGGCCTCCTGCACCTCGCGGTCGGCGGCGGCGCGGGCCTTCTCGGCCTCGCGCTGCGCGGCGGTGCGCAGCTCGGCGGTCTCCTGCTGGGCGGCCAGGCGGTGCTGGTCGGCCTCGCGCTGCGCGGAGGCACGGTGGTCGGCGGCTTCGCTGCGGGCGAGGGCGCGCTCCTGCTCGGCGTCGGCGAGGATCCGGGTGCGCTGCTCGTCGAGCTCCTTGAGCTGCACGACGCGCATGTCCTCGGCCTCGCGCGTGGCCTCGGCACGGATCGCCTTGGCGTCCTTGGTGGCCTGCGAGCGGATCTCGGCGGCCTCCGCGACCGCGGCGTTGCGGATGTCGTCGGCCTCCTCCTCGGCGAGGCGGAGCAGCTCGTTGGCGCGGCCGCCCAGGCTGGCGTAGGTCGGGGCCTCGGTCTCGGAGAGCTTGGCCTGGAGCTCCTTCACCTGCTTCTCGAGCTCGATGACGCGCTTCTCGCTCTCGCCGAGGCTGCTGCCCAGGCCGGCCTTCTCGCTGACCAGCTGGCGCAGCAGGCTGTCGACCGCGGGGACGTCGTAGCCGCGGCGTACGACCGGAAGCGCGGGAAGCGTGGCGGGGCGGGCAGCGGCGGGCGCTGCGGGGGCGGCAGGTGCGGACGGCGCCTGGGCAGCGGACTGCGCCGGAGCGGCCTTCACCACAGGAATCACCTGCGTGCGCTCCGTGTCACCCGAGCTGGCGGCCTTGGGGGCCGCGTCCTGACCGAAGATCGAGAGGCTGTCGTCGCTCATGGGGGACAGTCTGCCGGTTCAGGACAAGGCGAGGGACGCCGACGCACCGTGTGGGATGGGGAGGACGGGGCGCCAACACGACGAACGCCCCCGCCGTGACCGGCGGGGGCGTCCTGTGTGCTGCGCGGGGCTGAGATCAGATGCCGCGGAACAGGTTGATCTTGTCGATGTGCTTCGCGCGGAGCTCCTCGTTCTTCACACCGAGGCCCTCCTCCGGGGCGAGGCAGAGGACGCCGACCTTGCCCTGGTGCTTGTTGTGGTGCACGTCGAGCGCCGCCTGGCCGGTCTCCTCGAGGGAGTAGACGCGGGACAGGGTCGGGTGGATCTTGCCCTGCGCGACGAGGCGGTTGGCCTCCCACGACTCGCGGTAGTTGGCGAAGTGCGAGGAGACGATCTTCTTGAGGTTCATCCACAGGTAGCGGTTGTCGTACTCGTGCATGTAGCCCGAGGTCGAGGCGCAGGTGGTGATGGTGCCGCCCTTGCGGGTGACGTAGACCGAGGCACCGAAGGTCTCGCGGCCCGGGTGCTCGAAGACGATGTCGATGTCCTCGCCGCCGGTGAGCTCGCGGATGGCCTTGCCGAAGCGCTGCCACTCCTTCGGGTTCTGCTTCGTGCCCTCCTCGTTCCAGAACTTGGGGTCGAGCTCGGAGCGGTTGATGACCATCTCGGCACCCATGTTGCGGACGATCTGGGCCTTCTCCTCGTTGGAGACGACGCAGACCGGGTTGGCGCCACCGTTGAGGGCGTACTGCGTCGCGAAGCCGCCGAGGCCGCCCGAGGCGCCCCAGATGAGGACGTTGTCGCCCTGCTTCATGCCGCCACCGTTCTTGGAGACGAGCTGGCGGTAGGCGGTGCAGTTGACCAGGCCCGGCGACGCAGCCTCCTCCCAGGTGAGGTGCTCCGGCTTCGGCATGAGCTGGTTGGCCTTGACCATGGCGACATCGGCGAGGCCGCCGAAGTTGGTCTCGAAGCCCCAGATGCGCTGCGAGGGGTCCATCATCGTGTCGTTGTGGCCGTCGGGGGCCTCGAGCTCGACCGAGAGGCAGTGCGCGACGACGCGGTCGCCGGCCTTCCACTTGGTCACGCCCGGGCCGACGGCGAGGACGACGCCCGCGAGGTCGGAGCCGACGATGTGGTACGGCAGGTCGTGGCGCTTGCCGAGCGCGGACTCGCGGCCGTAGCGCTCGAGGAAGCCGAACGTCGAGACCGGCTCGAAGATCGAGGTCCACACGGTGTTGTAGTTGATGGCGGACGCCATGACGGCGACGATCGCCTCGCCCGGACCGATCTCCGGCATCGCGACCTCGTCGAGGTGCAGCGACTTGCGCGGGTCCTTGTCGCGGGACTTCTGGCCCTCGAACATGTCGACCTCGTCCTTGTGGACGGTGACAGCGCGGTAGGACTCGGGAAGCTCGAGGTTCGCGAACTCCTCAGCCGAAGCTTCGTTCTGGATCGCGTCGAGAATGTTCTGCACTGGGGTGACTCCCTGTGTTCTCAGGTACGGCGGTGTTGCCAGCGTTGATTGGGCCGAAGCATAAGCGCGCGCACGGCCTCACGGGGGAGGCTGTGCGCGACGTCTCAGACCGGCATGAAGGAGTCTTCAAGCGGTCAGTTTTGCGGGTGGTTCAGCGGTCGGTCCGCGCCGTCCGGGCGGGCAGGTCTCCCACCCTCCGATCGGCGCGGTTCCGCCTGTCCGGTCAGTGGTGCGCGTCGGGGTTCGGCTCGACCAGCTCGACCAGCACGCCGCCGGCGTCCTTGGGGTGGATGAAGTTGACGCGCGAGTCGGACGTGCCGCGCTTCGGCTCCGGGTAGAGCAGGCGGAGGCCACGCTCGCGCAGGATCGCGGAGACGGCGTCGATGTCGGTGACGCGGTAGGCGAGCTGCTGCAGGCCGGGGCCGGACTTGGCGAGGAACTTGCCGATGGTGGTGTCGGGGGAGAGGGGCGCCAGGAGCTGGATGTGGGAGCCGGTGTCACCGACGGCGACCATGGCCTCGCGCACGCCCTGCTCCTCGTTGGTCTCCTCGTGGGCGACCTTCATGCCGAACTTCTCGGTGTAGAAGGCGATCGCCTCATCGAGGTCCGGAACGGCGATGCCGACGTGGTCGATGGCGATGAACAGGTGCTCGGGAATCTCGATCGTCATGGGGCCATCCTGCCCCAGTGCCCCCGCGCCGTCCGTCCCTTGACGTCCTGTCACGGACACCGTGACGGGGTCCACATCCCAGTCACCTGTCGAGGGGGCCGGGGCGAGGACTACGCTCGCTGTATTCACAGCTTTCGCTTCAGGAGGGACTTTCATGTCCGGAACCGTCATCGTCGCGGGTGCCCGCACCCCGATCGGTCGCCTTCTCGGTGGCCTCTCGTCGCTCTCGGCCGCTGAGCTCGGCTCGGTCGCCATCAAGGGCGCGCTCGAGAAGGCCGGCGTCTCGCCGGAGCAGGTCGACTACGTGATCATGGGCCAGGTCATCCAGGCCGGTGCCGGTCAGAACCCCGCCCGCGTCGCCTCCACGGGCGCCGGCATCCCGATGAGCGTCCCGACCATCACCATCAACAAGGTGTGTCTCTCGGGCCTCAACGCCATCGCCCAGGCTTCCCAGATGGTCATCGCCGGCGAGGCCGAGATCGTCGTCGCCGGTGGCATGGAGTCCATGACCAACGCCCCGCACGTCCTCCCGAAGTCGCGTGACGGCTTCAAGTACGGCGACACCAAGCTGATCGACTCGATGGTCCACGACGCCCTCACCGACGTCTTCACCAACCAGGCGATGATCAACCTGACCGACGCCTGCAACGCGGCCAAGGAGAACTTCACCCGCGAGCAGCAGGACGCGTTCGCCGCCCAGTCGCACCAGCGTGCGGCCGCCGCCCAGAAGAACGGCATCTTCGACGACGAGATCGTCCCGGTCACCATCTCGACCCGCAAGGGCGACATCGTGGTCTCCGCCGACGAGGGCGTCCGTGGCGACACCACCGTCGAGTCGCTCGCCGGCCTGCGCCCGGTCGCCAAGGACGGCACCATCACCGCCGGCACCGCGTCGCAGATCTCCGACGGTGCTGCCGCCGTCGTCGTCATGAGCAAGGCCAAGGCCGAGGAGCTCGGCCTCGACTACCTCGCCGAGATCGTCTCCGTCGGCCAGACCGCCGGCCCGGACTCGACGCTGCAGCTGCAGCCCGCGTCGTCCACCGCCAAGGCCCTCGAGAAGGCCGGCCTCACCGCCGCCGACCTCGACCTGGTCGAGTTCAACGAGGCGTTCGCCGCGGTCGGCATGGCGTCGGCCCAGCAGCTCGGCCTCTCCGAGGACATCGTCAACGTCAACGGTGGCGCCATCGCCATCGGTCACCCGCTCGGCATGTCGGGCACGCGCGTCGTGCTCCACCTCGCCAACGAGCTCAAGCGCCGCGGCGGCGGCACCGGTGCTGCTGCCCTCTGTGGTGGCGGTGGCCAGGGTGACGCGATGATCGTCCGCGTCAACGCCAAGGCGTGAACGACAGCCTGAACACCGCAACGGCCGGCCGACCCTCGGGTCGGTCGGCCGTTGCCGTTCCCGAGCTCATCGAGCAGGCGCGTGCCGGCTCGCCCCGGGCCGTCGCCCGCCTGATCACGCTCGTCGAGGAGGCCTCGCCGCTGCTGCGCGAGGTGATGGCGGCGCTCGCGCCGCACACCGGCAACGCGCGCATCGTCGGTCTCACCGGTTCGCCCGGCGTCGGCAAGTCGACCTCCACCTCGGCGCTCGTGACCGAGCTGCGCAAGCAGGGGCAGCGGGTCGCCGTCCTCGCGGTCGACCCCTCGTCGCCGTTCTCCGGCGGTGCGCTGCTCGGCGACCGGGTGCGCATGTCCGAGCACGCGACGGACCCGGACGTCTACATCCGCTCGATGGCCTCGCGCGGTCACCTGGGCGGCCTGTCGTGGGCGACGCCGCAGGCGCTCCGCGTCCTCGACGCAGCCGGCTTCGACACGATCCTCGTCGAGACCGTCGGCGTCGGCCAGAGCGAGGTCGAGGTCGCCGGGCTCGCCGACACGACCCTCGTGCTGCTCGCACCGGGCATGGGCGACGGCATCCAGGCGGCCAAGGCCGGCATCCTCGAGATCGGCGACCTCTACGTCGTCAACAAGGCCGACCGCGACGGGGCGGCCCAGGTCAGCCGCGACCTGCGCGGCATGCTCAACCTCTCCGCCACCCTCGAAGGACCTGCCGGCACCGTCTGGAAGCGGCCGATCCTGAAGACGGTCGCGCAGGACGGCACCGGTGTGGCCGAGGTCGTCGAGGCCATCGCCGAGCACCGCGCGTTCCTGGAGTCGACCGGCGAGCTGGCGAAGCGGCGTACCAAGCGGGCGCGGGTGGAGGTCGAGGAGATCGCTCTCGGCGAGCTGCGCCGTCGCTGGGGTGCGGTCTCCGGCAGTGCCGAGCTCGACGTGCTGGCGGCCCGGGTCGCGACCGGGGAGCTCGACCCGTACACGGCTGCCGACGAGCTGCTGGCCTGACCTCCGCGGGCGCTGGACGGCGAGCCTCCGTGCACACGCGTGGGACTGGTGTTACCAATGAGGCGTAGACGTGTGCGCCCGCCCGGGCCACGCATCCCGGGACGTGAGGACGACGGAGAGCATGAACCTCAAGAAGCTGATCCTGCTGGTCGGAGCGCTGTTCATCGCGTTCTGGCTGTTCCAGGACCCGCAGGGTCTTGCTGACGTCGCCTCGACGTTCGGCGAGAAGGGCTGGGACGTCACCCAGCAGCTCTTCAACTCGATCATCTCGTTCGTCCAGTCGCTCACCTCGAAGTAAGCCGGGACCATGGGCCTCGCCCGGCGGCTGACCGACCCCGACATCGGCAAGCACCTCCTGCGGGACGAGGGTGAGGTCATCGTCGACGAGGTCGGCCACCACTGGGTCGTGTTCCTGCTCCCGGCACTCGAGGTGCTCGGTGCCCTCGCGCTGCTCCTCGCCGCCCCCTTCGTGGCCGTCGAGATCGCGTGGGTTCCGATGGTGCTCGCCGCGCTCGTGCTGCTGCACGCGGGCTGGCGTGCGCTCGAGGAGCACATGGACCGCTTCGTGGTCACCAACATGCGCGTCTTCCGGGTGCGGGGCGTCCTGGGCCAGCAGGTCGCGACCATGCCGCTGAGCCGGATCCTCGACATCACGGTCCGCAAGCCGCTGCACGGCCGCCTGCTCGGCTTCGGGCACTTCGTCTTCGAGTCGGCGGCGCAGGAGCAGGGCCTGCGCGACATCCGGTACGTGGCCCGGCCCGACGCCCGGGACCTCGCCATCCAGCGGGTGATCGCACGCGCCGGCCTGCGACCCTCGGTCAACTGAGGCTGGCCCCGTTTGGAAAGATGGGGGCATGACGCAGCAGCCGTTCTCCCGTCCTGGTGCCATCGACCTCTCGGCGCTCAAGCGCCCCGCCGCTCCGGCGACCCCCGCGGGTGAGGCACCCGCGGGCGGCCTCGCGGGCGCCTACACGGTGACGGTCGACGAACAGAGCTTCCAGGGCGTCCTTGAGGCGTCGATGCATGCCCCGGTGGTGCTGGCCTTCTTCGCGCCGGACCGCTCGCCCGAGACCGCGGCGTACGCCGAGGACGTGGCGGGTGCGATCGAGGGCTACGAGGGTCGCTTCCTCTGTGGCCTGGTCGACGTCGACGCGACGCCCCAGCTCGCCCAGGCGATGCAGATCCCGACGGTGCCGCTCATGCTGATCCTGCTCGACGGCCGCCCCGTGACCCAGCCGATCACCGGCCTGCTGACCCGCGAGGAGATCGACACGCTGCTGCAGACGATGTCGCAGCAGCTCACGGCCCAGGGCATCACCCAGCGCCACCAGCCGCGCTCGACGGTCGCCGAGGGCGACGAGGACGCGGTCGACCCGCGCTACGCGCCCGCCCAGGCCGCGCTCGAGGCGGGCGACATCGACGCCGCGGTGGCGGAGTACAAGAAGCTCGTCGACGCCAACCCCGCCGACGTCGAGGCCGCTGCCGGGCTGGCCATGGCGCGCGTGCTCCAGCGGACCCGCGGCGTCGACCTGACGGCCGCGCGCACCGCCGCCGCGGAGAACCCCGACGACGTCGACGCCCAGACGCTGGTGGCCGACCTCGACCTGCTCGGCGGTCACGTCGACGACGCGTTCAACCGGCTGGTCGGGCTCGTGGCCCGCACGTCCGGCGACGAGCGGGCGAAGGCGCGCGAGCACCTGATCGGTCTCTTCGCCGCGGTCGGCAACGAGGATCCGCGGGTGCTCCGTGGCCGGCAGAACCTCGCCTCCGCGCTCTTCTGACCCGTGCGGCCGCGTGCTCGGCCGAAATCGTGTGGCATGAGCAGGTGTCGGGGCGGCAGACTCCGGCCATGAACCGCCGCGACTCCCTCCTCGCCCTGCTCGTGATGGTCATCTGGGGGGTCAACTTCCTCGCCATCGAGTGGGGCCTGCAGGACGTGCCGCCGTTGCTCTTCGCCTCGATCCGGTTCGTCGCGGTCGTGCTTCCGGCGGTCTTCCTCGTGGCGCGCCCCGCGGTGCCGTGGCGCACCCTGGCGGGCATCGGGCTGTTCATGTCGGCCGGTCAGTTCGGCTTCGTGTACGCCGCCATGGAGGCGGGCCTCCCGCCTGGGATCGCGGCGCTGGTCCTGCAGGCGCAGGTCGTCTTCACCATCGTCATCGCTGCAGGCGTCCTGCGCGAGCTGCCGGCGCCCGTGCAGGTGCTCGGCGTCGCGGTCGCCACCGTCGGCCTCGTGGTGGTCGGCGCCGGCCGCGGGGGAGAGGTGCCGCTGACCGCGCTGCTCCTCTGTCTCTGCGGCGCACTGAGCTGGGGCGTCGGCAACACCATCGCGCGTGCAGCGAAGGCTCCCGGCGGTCTCGGGGTCACCGTCTGGTCGGCGCTCTTCGTTCCCCTGCCCCTCTTCGCGGTGTCGCTGCTGGTCGAGGGTCCGGCACGGATCGCCGACGGGCTCGCGGCGTTCGGGTGGAAGGCGGTGGCCTCGACGGCGTTCACCGCGGGGGTCAGCTCGCTGCTCGGCTACGGGATCTTCAACTCCCTGCTGGCCCGCAACCCCGCGCACCAGGTGGTGCCCTGGGTGCTGGTCGTGCCGCCCGTGGCGATGGTCTCCGCCTGGGTCGCCTTCGGCGACCGGCCCAACCTGGCCGAGGTCATGGGCGGCATGGTCATGCTCCTCGGGGTGCTGATCGCCCTGCGCCCGCCGGCGCGGACCCGCGTCGTGGTGCCGGTGGAGGCTCCCGCCTGATCAGCGGCCCGACTCGGTGTAGGCCGACCCGCCCGTCAGCGCATCCAGCGCAGCCTGGATCCGGCGTGTGGTGAAGTCAGCGGCCCGCTCGGCGACCTCGTCGGGGGTGCACCACGCGACCGAACGGATCTCGCGCTCCTCGCGCACGATCCGGTCGAGGGTGTCGGTGGGCAGCACGCCGCCGTCGAAGACGAGGCAGATCGCGTCATCCCAGCCGCCCCAGGGTGGGAGCCAGTCGGTGAGCAGGAGGTCGCCCGGCGGGATCTGCAGGCCCAGCTCCTCCTCGGCCTCGCGCACGGCCGCGAGCTGCGGTGACTCGCCGACCTCCACCACGCCGCCAGGGAGGTCCCAGTCCTTCTTGTAGGTGAGCTGGCACAGCAGCACCCGACCCTCGGGATCGCGGACCAGCACCTGGCCGATGGCGCGCTTGCGCGGCAGGAACGAGTTGAGCAGCGTGCGGAAGCCGACCGGCTCGCTCACCGGCACATCCGTGCTGAGCCGTGCGTAGAGGATCCGGTCGGCACCGCCGGCGTACCCGCGCAGGATGCCCTCGCGGTGCAGCCCCGACCAGGTCGCGACGCGCTGCGCCACGGTGTCGTCGGGGTCGATCACGACCTCGACGCGGCCGTGGCTGGCGAGCGCCTGCTGGACGGCCTCGGACACCTCGCCCACGGCGTCCAGGAAGCTCCGCTCCTGGACGTGCAACGCCCAGCTGAGCCGCGCGATGCCGTCGGCGATGGTCTGGACGTCGGTGCCGGGCTGGGTCACGGGACCACCCTACGGGGCTGCGCGTCGCGGGTCAGGTCGCGCGGTCAGTCGGCGCTGTCGGCTGCATCGCCGGCCATCTCGGCCAGCTTGCGCGAGAGCTTGCGGGTCTTGCGCTTGTCGTTCCAGCGCATGATGCCCCAGAGCACCAGCAGCAGGAACACGCCGACGGCGATCGCCATGCCGACGTAGGTGCCGACGACGACGCCCGGGGCGTCCACGTCGAGGATCCGCTGGCCGGCGTGGGCGCCCTTGCCCGAGCCGAAGTGCACCGTGAGGGTGGCGATGTTGGGGAGCGCGATCGCCAGCGCGATCACGAGGATCACCAGGCGCGCGACGAACCGGATCCGGCGCAGCGCCTGTCGCGCGATGATCAGCGGGATCAGCGTGCAGACGAAGCCCAGGGAGAGGCCCCACAGCGTGCCGTTGAGCATGCTGCCGTCGACGCGGTGGCCCAGCCAGCTGGCCCAGAGCCGGAAGCCGATGCTGATCGCGAGGAGCCAGCCGACGAAGGCTCCGGCTCCGAGGAAGACGAGGAGGCCGAGGAAGAGCAGGCCGTTGCTGAGCGTCTCGCGGACGCCGCCCTTCGCCTTGTCCGTGCCGGAGGTGCCCGCGGTGCCCGAGAGGGTGGTGTCGTCCGTCATGGGGTCACTCTCCCCCAGGCCGCCCCTCGTGGTCACTGAGGCGCGCCACGGCGGTGAGCGGGATGTCGATCCAGTCCGGCCGGTTGCGGATCTCGTAGGCGCACTCGTAGACGGCCTTGTCCGCCTCGAACGCCGTCAGGAGCACCTGCTCGTCCGGCGTGAGCGGCCGTCCGGCGTACGCGGTGAGGAAGGCGGCGCGGTTGCGCTCGACCCACTCGCGGGCGCGGAAGGCGCGCTGCTCGCGCGTCGGGACGTCGCCGTCGAGCTCGCGCTGGACGACGGCCGCCACGTAGTCGAAGGACCGGAGCATGCCCGCCACGTCGCGCCACACCGACTCGGGGAGACGACGGGCCGCCAGCGGCCGAGCCGGCTCGCCCTCGAAGTCGACGAACTTCCAGCCCTTCACGGTGCGCAGTGTCTGGCCGAGGTGCAGGTCGCCGTGGATCCGCTGGACCGGGATGTGGGAGACGTCGCTGACGGCCGCCAGGAGTGGACGGATCCGGTCGGCGTACGCCGCGAGCGCGGGCACCGGCTCGATCGCGCGGTCGAGCCGCTCGAGCATCGTGTCGGCGAGGTCGCGTGCGCCGCCAGCGGGGAGGGCGGCGACGGGGAAGTGCTCGGCAAGCGCGGCATGGGTCTCCGCCAGGCCCTCCCCGAGGCGGGCCGCCTCTCCGGCGAAGTCGCCGCCGACCTCGTGCGGGTGCAGGTCGGCCTCGGCGAAGAGACTGCGCACGCTCGCGGAGGCCAGCGTCCACCCGTCGCTGGCCGTGCGCAGGAACTGCTGGAGGAACCCGAGCTGGAACACCTCGCCGTCGCCGCGCTCCCAGTCGACCCACCCGTACAGGGCGGCCACGTGGTCGGAGCCCGCACGCGTCAGCACGTCGTGGATCTCGACGTCCGGGTTGGTCCCCGGGGTCACCTTGCGGAAGACCTTCAGCAGGCTCTCCTCGCCGAAGGCCACGGAGGAGTTCGACTGCTCGGCCGTCATCAGCGAGGGCCGCTCATCGGTGTCGATCCGGGCGTCCGCGCAGCGGTGGAAGCGGAGCTGGCCGGTGTGCTCGGCCCCGGAGAGCGCCCTGAGCCACCCGGTCATCGCAGCCCTGTCGTGTACGGCGTCGTACGCGTGGAGGCCGCCCCACAGCCCGATCCGCGCGGACTCGAGGTGCTCCTGCGGTCGCGGGTGGAGGGAGACCGGGAGCTGGTAGAGCTCGCTGCCGCCGGCCGCGTCGTCGTACGCGACCTCGGCCAGCACCACGACCGAGCGTGGCTCGGCTCCGTCCAACGCGGCGACGTGGGTGTCGCTGACGCGAAACGCACGGCCCTTGCCGGCGAACCACCGCGCTGTGGCGAGGTAGCGCTCGATGTCGGACGGAACCGGAGTGATCATGCCGTTGTCTCCCGAGTGAGGCGGAACCAGTAGAAGCCGTGGGCACCGAGGGTGAGGACGTAGGGCTGCTCGCCGATGCGGGGGAACGGCACGCCTCCGAGCAGCTCCACGGGCGTCCACCCCTCCCAGCGACGCAGGTCGAGGTCGACCGGCTGCGGGAAGCGCGACAGGTTGTTGACGCAGAGGATCACGTCGCCGCCGTGCTCGCGGATGAAGGAGAAGATCGTCGGGTTCGAACCGCCCAGGTCGTGGAACGTGCCCAGGCCGAACGCCGCGTGGCCGCGCCGCGCGTGGATCATCCGGCGTGTCCAGTGGAGCAGCGACGAGGTGTTCTCCATCTGCGCCTCGACGTTGATGGCCTGGTAGCCGAAGACGGGGTCCTGGATCGCCGGCAGGTGCAGCCGTCCGGGCGTGGCGCTGGAGAATCCGGCGTTGCGGTCGGGGGTCCACTGCATCGGCGTGCGGACGCCGTCACGGTCGCCGAGCCAGATGTTGTCGCCCATCCCGATCTCGTCGCCGTAGTAGAGGACGGGGGAGCCGGGCAGGGAGAGCAGGAGCGCGGTGAACAGCTCCATGCGGTTGATGTCGTTGTCGAGCAGGGGTGCGAGCCGGCGGCGGATGCCGATGTTGGCCTTCATCCGCGGGTCCTTGGCGTACTCCGCCCACATGTAGTCGCGGTCCTCGTCGGTGACCATCTCGAGGGTCAGCTCGTCGTGGTTGCGCAGGAAGATGCCCCACTGGCAGCCGTCGGGGATGGCCGGCGTCTGCTCGAGGATCTCCGAGATGGGGAAGCGCGACTCGCGGCGCACCGCCATGAAGAGGCGGGGCATGACCGGGAAGTGGAACGCCATGTGGCACTCCGTACCCACCCAGTTGCCCTCGGAGTCGTGCTCGCCGCCGAAGTACTCCACGACGTCGGCAGGCCACTGGTTGGCCTCGCACAGCAGCACCCGGCCCGGGTAGTGCTCGTCGACGAAGCTGCGGACCGACCGGAGGAAGGCGTGGGTCTCCGGGAGGTTCTCGCCGTTGGTGTCGGGACGCTCGTAGAGGTAGGGCACCGCGTCCAGGCGGAACCCGTCCAGACCCATGTCCAGCCAGAAGGTGAGGGCCTCGAAGATCGCCTCGTGCACCTTGGGGTTGTCGAAGTTGAGGTCCGGCTGGTGGCTGAAGAAGCGGTGCCAGTAGTACTGCTGGCGCTCCGGGTCCCACGTCCAGTTCGACGGCTCGGTGTCGACGAAGATGATCCGGGCGTCCTGGTAGAGCTCGTCGGTGTCGGACCAGACGTAGAAGTCGCCGTAGGGGCCCTCGGGGTCGGAGCGGGAGGCCTGGAACCACGGATGCTGGTCCGAGGTGTGGTTCATGACGAAGTCGATGATCACGCGGATGCCGCGCTCGTGCGCCTGCTCGAGGAACCAGCGGAAGTCGTCGATCGTGCCGATCTCCTCGTGGACGCCGGTGTAGTCCGCGACGTCGTAGCCACCGTCGCGCAGGGGGCTCGGGAAGAACGGCGGGACCCACAGGCAGTCGACGCCGAGCCACTGCAGGTAGTCGAGCTTCTCGGCGAGGCCCCGGAAGTCACCGGTGCCGTTGCCGTCGGAGTCCTTGAAGGCGCGGACGAGGACCTCGTAGAAGACGGCGGTCCGGAACCACTCCGGCTGTGCATCAAGCGTCATGCACTGCACGATACGCAATCGTTTGAGTGGGGGCGATCACGTAGGATCGTCGATCCCATTTGGAGAGTTGCCGCATCTTGCGTCATGGTTCTGCTGCTGCTCCGTTACGTGGGCGATGGCCTGCGACTCTCGGGAACTGGGTGGAAGGTGTGACGATGGAAGCGCTGCTCGTGCTGCTCTGTCTCTCGGGCGTGGTCGCCCTCGCTGTCGGCATCTCGCTGCGCAACCGTCAGGTCCACGCGGAGCACTGGCTCTGGAAGAAGCAGCGCCTCGCGCGCAGCCGCTTCCTGCTGACCGGCGGCAGCGCCCTCACGATGGTCAGCGCCATCGCCTTCTTCCTGGTCTGAGGCCGTCGCAAGCACTCGGGCTCGCCCGCGGTGGTCATCGTCCGCGCTCGCCGCTGTGGCGCGGCAGAATGCGCGGCGTACGACGGCCGGGTGTGCCGTCACCGACGTAGAGCGATCTGAGGAGTGGCAGGCACATGGGCGAGTTCGTGAATCTCGAGGTTTCCGAGGACACCCCGGGCGTCGGCGTGATCCGGCTGGACCGGCCCAAGATGAACGCGATCAGCCTGCAGGTGCAGGCCGAGCTCAAGGCCGCGTGCGCCGAGGCGACCGAGCGCGACGACGTGCGCGCCGTCGTGATCTGGGGCGGCGAGCGCCTCTTCGCGGCCGGCAACGACGTCGCCGAGATGGCGGAGATGTCGTACGCCGACATGGTCAAGGCCACCCGTGGCGTCAGCGAGGCCGCGACGGCGATCGCGAACATCCCCAAGCCTGTCGTCGCCGCGGTCACCGGCTACGCCCTCGGCGGTGGCTGCGAGCTGACCCTGGCCGCCGACGTCCGCATCGCCGCCGACAACGCCACCTTCGGCCAGCCCGAGGTCCTGCTCGGGATCATCCCGGGCGCGGGCGGCACCCAGCGCCTGCCGCGCCTGATCGGCCCCGCGAAGGCCAAGGACCTGATCTTCACCGGTCGCTTCGTGAAGGCCGACGAGGCGCTCGCCATCGGCCTGGTCGACAAGCTGGTCCCCGCGGACCAGGTCTTCGCCGAGGCGGTCGCGTGGGCGTCGCAGTTCACCACGGCGGCCGCGCTGGCGATCCGGGCCGCGAAGGAGTGCATCGACCGCGGCCTCGAGGTCGATCTCAACACCGGCCTGGCGATCGAGCAGCAGCAGTTCGCCTCGGTCTTCGCGACCGAGGACCGCACCACCGGCATGACCTCGTTCCTCGCGAGCGGTCCGGGCAAGGCGGAGTTCTCGGGCCGCTGACCCGCGCCGGCGGCGTACGTCGGCTACCGTCTGCAAGGTCTCCATCAAACGAAGGGGAGGGGCCGTGGGCTTCTCGATGACGCTCCCGCAGGTGCGCACCCGTGCTGCGCAGCTGCTGTGGGCCCTGTGCGTGCTGTTCGCGTTGTTCCTGGCGCTGGGCGCACTCACGTTCGCGCTGTCCGCCAACGCCGACAACGGCCTCGTGTCGTTCGTGCGCTCGGTGGCCGGCTGGGTGGACCTCGGGGTCTTCAGTCGCGACAACGGCATCAAGCAGTTCACCGGTGACAACGCCGATGTCAAGAACGCGCTGTTCAACTGGGGGATCGGGGCGATCTTCTGGCTCGTCCTCGGACGGGTCCTGGACCGCGTCGTCCGTCCCTGACACCGCATCTTGTGAGCGATCGCACGGTGGAACGACATACCGTGACGCCGTGACTCACCAGTAACATCACGACCAAATCCGACTGCACAGGAGGGGCCCCAGGGCCACACCACCATGAACATTGTTGTCTGTGTGAAGCACGTGCCGGACGCCACGGCCGACCGGAAGTTCGAGAGCGACAACACCGTCGACCGCGTTGGCGTCGACGGCCTCCTCTCCGAGCTCGACGAGTACGCCGTGGAGCAGGCGCTCCAGCTGGCCGAGAAGAACGAGGGCTCCGAGGTCACCGCCCTCTGCATCGGCCCGGAGGGCGCTGCTGACGCCGTCCGCAAGGCCCTCCAGATGGGTGCCGACAAGGGCGTCCACATCGTCGACGACGCGATCGCCGGCTCCGACGCCATCGCCACCTCGCTGGTGCTGGCCGAGGCGATCAAGAAGATCGGTACCCCCGACATCGTCATCACCGGCATGGCGTCGACCGACGCGGGCACCTCGCTCGTCCCGGCCGCCCTCGCCGAGCGCCTCGGCCTGCCGCAGGTCACCTTCGCCTCGGTCGTCGAGACCCAGGGCGACCAGATCCGCGCCAAGCGTGACGGCGACGCCGCCACCGAGGTCATCGGCGCCACCCTGCCGGTCGTCCTCTCGGTCACCGACCAGACCGGCGAGCCGCGCTACCCGTCGTTCAAGGGCATCATGGCCGCCAAGAAGAAGCCGCTCGAGACCCTGTCGCTGAGCGACCTCGGTGTCGACGCCGGCCAGGTCGGCCTCTCCGTCGCCTGGACCCAGGTCGAGGCCACCGCTGCCCGCCCGCCGCGCACCGCCGGCGAGATCGTCAAGGACGAGGACGGTTCGGGCGCCAAGGCGCTCGCCGACTTCCTCGCTTCCAAGAAGTTCATCTGAGGAGTCTGACAATGGCTGAGATTCTGGTTCTCGTCGACCACGTCGACGGTGCTGTCCGCAAGACCACCAACGAGCTCCTCACGATCGCCCGCCGCATCGGCGAGCCGTCGGCCGTCTTCATCGGCTCGGGCGCTGCCCCGGTCGAGGCGCTGGCCAAGTTCGGTGCCGAGAAGGTCTACGTCGTCGACGACGCCGAGATCAAGGGCTACCTCGTCGCCCCCAAGGCCGAGGTGCTGCAGCAGATCGCCGCCCAGGCCAACCCGGGCGCGATCCTGATCTCCTCCTCCGCCGAGGGCAAGGAGATCGCGGCTCGCCTGGCGATCAAGCTCGAGTCGGGTGTCATCACCGACGCCGTCGACGTCGACGCCAACGGTGTGACCACGCAGTCCGTCTTCGCGGGCAACTACACCGTCCAGGCGAAGGTCACCAAGGGCACCCCGATCATCACGGTCAAGCCCAACGCTGCCGCCCCGGAGGAGGTCGCCGGCGCCGGCACCGCCGTCCCGACGGCCGTCACCATCTCCGACGCCGCCAAGGCCGCCACCATCGTGGCCTCGCAGCCGCGTCAGGCGACGGGTCGCCCCGAGCTCACCGAGGCCGCCATCGTGGTCTCCGGTGGTCGTGGCACCGGCGGTGACTTCACCGCGGTCGAGGCCCTCGCCGACGAGCTCGGTGCCGCTGTCGGTGCCTCGCGTGCCGCCGTCGACTCCGGCTGGAAGCCGCACACCTTCCAGGTGGGCCAGACCGGCAAGGTCGTGTCGCCGCAGCTGTACGTCGCCAACGGCATCTCCGGTGCGATCCAGCACCGCGCCGGCATGCAGACGTCGAAGACGATCGTCGCGGTCAACAAGGACGAGGAGGCGCCGATCTTCGAGCTCGTCGACTTCGGTGTCGTCGGTGACCTGCACACCGTCCTCCCGGCGCTGACCAACGAGATCAAGGCGCGCAAGGGCTGACGCTCCGCATGAGCTGAATCCCGCGACCCAGGTCGTAGCGAACGCCCCGATCCTCTCCGGAGGGTCGGGGCGTTCGTCATCTCCGCCGAGACGGGCCTCGTGCCGCGCCGAGACGGGGCCCGTGCCGCGCCGAGACGGGGCCCGTGCCGCGCCGAGACGTGGCCTGTGCCCGGCACAGGCCCCGTCTCGGCGCGACTCGGTGAACGTCGTGCGGATCATGCTCCGAGCTCGTGACCCGTGGCGAGTCGAACCGAGTACGAGCCGGAGACGGTCAGCGACTGCGGCCAGTGGCGCGCGCGGCTTCCGCCAGTGCGGGCAGCAGCAGGTCGTACGCCGCCGGCGTGAGGTGGAAGCCGTCCTCGACGAACGCGGCTGCACCGAGGGGAGCCAGCACGGACGGGGTGCTCAGCACGCTGCCCCCGGCTCGCGTGACGGCCTCCGCCGCGGCGTCGGCGTACGCGCGGAGGCGGGCGTCGCTCCAGTGCCCCGACGCGCGTGACTCGTCGCATCCGGGAGACGTCATCAGGAGGACCGGTGTCTGGCCGGCCCAGGAGAGGAACCCCGAGACCGCCGCGCGGAACTCCTCCAGCGGGACCTCGCGCCAGCCCGCGTCGTTGGTGCCGATCGACACCACCACCACGTCGTATGCCGACGGGTCGAGCGTGGCCACCTGGCAGGGGAGGTCGGTGGCCACGGAGCCGCCGACCGCCACCGAAACGGCGCCCGGAGCGATCGACCAGCCGCCCCGGACCGGGCGGGCGAGGTGGCTGTCGCCGGCGATCAGGACCCTCACGCCAGGGCCCGCCGCGCGGCCCGCCGGAGCGCGGGTATGTACACGGCGTGCGCCAGCTTGCCGACGTGGATGCCGTCGGGCATGCGGCCGACGCGCCCGAGCGGCCCCAGCAGGCGCGGCGTGTCGACGAAGCGGCCGCCGGCAGCGGTCACGACGTCCCGCGCGGCGGCGGCGTAGGCCGCCATGTTCGCGTCGTCGTAGGCCGCGTCGGCACGCGGGTCGGCGCCCGGGCTGGACACGAACACCACGGGAGTCGGGCGCGCCCAGTCGACGAGCGACCGCACGGCGGCCGTGAAGTCGGAGAGGGGCACGGGCCGGGTGCCGGCGTCGTTGGTCCCGACGCCCAGCATGACGACGTCGAACTCCCGCGGGTCGAGATCGGCCACCTGCTGCGCGACCTCGAGGGCGGTCGCTCCGCCGACGGCCCGGTTGACGACGTGGCGAGCGACCGGAAGGGGGTAGCGGGCGAGGCGGGCAAGCTGGCTGTCGCCGCAGAGGAGGACGCGCATGGCTGCACCCTACGGACGACGGGGAGGACCGCGGGTCCGCCCCCGTAGGATTTCCTCGTGAGCATCGAGCAGGACGTCCAGGCAGCAGCACTCCGCGCCCGCGAGGCCAGCCACGAGCTGGCCGTCGCCACGCGCGCGACCAAGGACGCAGCGCTGCACGCGATGGCCGACGCGCTCGTCGCCCACACCCCGCGGATCCTCGCGGCCAACGCCGACGACGTCGCGCGGGCAGAGGAGGGCGGCACGCCGCCCAACATCATCGACCGCCTGCGCCTGACCGAGCAGCGGATCGCGGACATGGCCGACGGCCTGCGCATGGTCGCGGGCCTCGCCGACCCGGTCGGCGAGGTCGTGCGGGGCAGCACGCTGGCCAACGGCCTCGAGCTGCGCCAGATCCGGGTGCCGTTCGGTGTCGTCGGCATGATCTACGAGGCGCGCCCCAACGTCACCGCCGACGCCGCCGGCATCTGCCTGAAGTCGGGCAACGCGGTGCTGCTGCGCGGCTCGGGCAGCGCCCTGAGCTCCAACGCCGCCATCGTCGAGGTGCTCCGCGACGCCGTCGCGGGCGCCTCCCTGCCCGCCGACGTCATCCAGCTGGTATCTGCGGAGAGCCACGACTCGGTCAAGGCGCTGATGCAGGCCCGCGGCCTGGTCGACGTGCTCATCCCGCGCGGTGGCGCCGGTCTGATCAACGCGGTGGTCACCGAGTCGATCGTGCCGGTCATCGAGACCGGCGTCGGCGTCTGCCACGTCTACGTCGACGCCGCCGCTGACCTCGACAAGGCGCTGGCCATCGTCATGAACTCCAAGACCCACCGCACGAGCGTCTGCAACTCCGCCGAGTCGCTGCTCGTGCACGAGGCGATCGCCGACGACTTCCTCCCGCGGGTGATCGAGGCACTCCAGGGCGCTGGGGTGGCGATCCACGGCGACGACCGCTTCCAGGAGTACGACGACGTCACCGCCGCCACCGACGAGGACTACGCGTGCGAGTACCTCGCGCTCGAGATCTCGGCGCGCGTGGTGGGCGACATCGAGGACGCCATCGCGCACATCCGCCGCTTCTCGAGCGGCCACACCGACGCGATCGTCACCGAGGACCAGCGGGCAGCGCGTCGCTTCACCGCGGCGGTCGACTCGGCGGCGGTGATGGTCAACGCCAGCACGCGATTCACCGACGGCGGCGAGTTCGGCTTCGGGGCCGAGATCGGCATCTCGACGCAGAAGCTGCACGCGCGCGGCCCCATGGGCCTGCCCGAGATGACCAGCACGAAGTACGTCGTCACCGGCGACGGCCACATTCGCTGACAGCGTCACTTCCCAGCCGGTAGCGTCCGCACCCGTGAAGGCGATCCTGGGCACCCTCGGTTACTCGATCCTGGGTTCGGTGATCCCCCTCTTCAACGTCGAGGTCTACCTCGTCGGCATCGCCACCCTCATCCCGAGCTCGGCGATCATCCCCGTCGCGATCGCGGCCGGCGCGGGCCAGGCCGCGGGCAAGGTGGTCTGGTATCACGGCTCCCTGCGCAGCATGAGCATGCCGTGGATGCAGAAGCGGCTCGAGACGCCGAAGTTCAAGGCGCGCTACGAGCGGTGGGAGAAGGTCGTCAACGGGCACCCGCTCGCTGCAGCGGGGCTGACCTTCGCCTCGGGCCTGATCGGCGTACCTCCGCTGCTGGTGATGGGCGTGCTCGGCGGCGCGCTGCGGATGAACCAGGTGATCTTCTTCGGTGCGATCTTCCTCGGGCGGGCCCTGCAGTCGTGGGCGATCCTCGCAGGCTTCACCTCGCTGCTCGACGTGCTGCCGGTCGGCCACTGAGCGGCGTACGACGTCACACGGTCAGTGACGCCGGTCGGGGCCGGGGACCGGTATCGTGTCCGCCATGCTGAGCACCTTCGTTCTTGCCCTGGTCGCGACCGCCGAGAAGGCGGAGGAGACGACCAACGCCCCCTACATCATCGGCGGCGTCACGCTGGGCATCCTGATCGTCTCCCTGCTGCTGGTCGTCTTCGCGATCGGTGGCGGCCGCGAGCACAGCTGATCGCATGACTCCTCGCCGCCGCGTGGGCGTGATGGGTGGCACGTTCGACCCCATCCACCACGGCCACCTCGTGGCGGCGAGCGAGGTCCGCGCGTGGTTCGACCTCGACGAGGTCGTCTTCGTCCCCACGGGTGACCCGTGGCAGAAGACCGCACGCGACGGCCGGTCGGTCAGTCCCGCCGAGCACCGCTACCTGATGACGGTGATCGCGACGGCGGCCAACCCGAGCTTCCGGGTCTCGCGCGTGGACATCGACCGTGACGGTCCGACGTACACGATCGACACGCTGCGCGACCTCGCCGCGGAGATGCCGGATGCGGAGCTCTACTTCATCACCGGCGCCGACGCGCTGACCGAGATCTTCACCTGGCGCGACGTGGCGGAGCTCTTCGAGCTCGCGCACTTCGTCGGCTGCACCCGCCCGGGGTACGAGATGGACCCGGCCACGATCGGGGACATTCCCTCCGATCGTGTTTCCATCGTGGAGATCCCGGCGCTGGCCATCTCCTCGACCGACTGCCGTGAGCGCACCGAGCGCGGGGAGCCGATCTGGTACCTCGTGCCCGATGGCGTCGTGCAGTACGTCGCCAAGCACCGCCTCTACACACCTGCCCTCGAAGGGGACACCGCATGACCGCCCACGAAGAGTCCGTCCGCCTGATCACCATCGCCGCGCGCGCTGCCGCGGACAAGAAGGCGACCGAGATCCGGGCGTACGACGTCAGCGAGCAGGTCGGCATCACCGACGCCTACCTCCTGGCCACCGGCAACAACGAGCCGCAGGTCAAGGCGATCGTCGAGGAGATCGAGGACAAGCTCCGCGAGGACAGCGCCCTCAAGCCGATCCGCCGCGAGGGCGACAAGGAGGGCCTGTGGGTCCTCCTCGACTTCGGCGACATCGTGATCCACGTGCAGCGCCAGGAGGAGCGCGAGTACTACGCGCTCGAGCGCCTGTGGCGCGACAGCCCCCTCATCGAGCTTCCCAAGGACCTGCACGGTCCTGCGGACGCCTGATCCCTCCCTGATCGACGGCTCGTGAGCGCGCAGCACATGCCGGGGGCCGCCTCCGGAGAGGTACGCCGCCTGGTCGTGCTGCGCCACGGCCGCACCGCCTGGAACGCCGAGGGCCGCGCCCAGGGGCACTCGGACGTCTCGCTCGACCGCTCCGGCCACGCGGAGGCCGCTGCGGCGGCGCCGTGGATCGCCCGGCTGTCGCCGGTGGCCCTGTGGTCCTCCGACCTCGCCCGGGCGCGCGAGACCGCGGCGTACGTCGCGAAGGAGAGCGGCCTCGACCCGGTCTTCGACGCGCGCCTGCGCGAGTTCGCGCTGGGGGAGCGGACGGGGCTGACGAACGCCGAGTTCGAGGCCCGCTTCCCGCAGCAGTACGCGGCGTTCAGGGAAGGGCGCTGGGACCCGCTGCCGGGCATGGAGACGACCGAGGAGCTCGCCGCCCGTGTCTCCGCCGCGCTGGTGGACCTCGTCGCCTCGATCGCGCCGGGGGAGACCGCGGCCGTCGTGGCGCACGGCGGAGCGATCAAGGTCGGTGTCTCCGCCCTGCTCGGCTGGACCCCGGAGATCGCCCAGGCGCTGCGTCACCCGGTCAACTGCGGCTGGGCGCTGCTCGAGCACGAAGGCCCTGTTTCCGCTGGTCGGTGGCGTCTGGCGGCCTGGAACCTGTCCGTGCCGGACCCCGATTTCACATCCGCGCCACCTGTTCGCTAAAGTTCTCGTCGTTGCCCGGGAGACCGGGGAACAACCCACCTGGGGGTGTGGCGCAGCTGGTAGCGCACCTGCATGGCATGCAGGGGGTCAGGGGTTCGAGTCCCCTCACCTCCACAGGAAACACAAACAGCCTCTGATCTGCGGAAACGCGGATCAGAGGCTGTTTGTCATTTCGGCCGAAACGGCTGGATTTCGCGGGGGTGCACACGAAAGTGCAGCAACGCTGGTCACGAATGACCCCCTTCCGCGAGTCTCGCGCCGAGATTTGCGAGGGCATCGCGGGTGGAAGACGACGCCACCTGGCTGTAGATGTTCATCGTTACGGAGATCTGGCTGTGCCGCATGATGGCCATCGCGACTCGAGGATGGACGCCGAGTTCGACCAGCAGCGACGCGCACGTGCGACGGGTTGAGTGGACCGGGATGACAGGCACGCCGGCCAGTTCCGCGCGGCGCTTGAAGCTGCGGTTGAAGTTGCGCGGGTCGATGGGCAGTCCGAACTGCGTCGAGAACACGAGGCCGGAGTCGTGCCACGCCTCGCCGGCGCGACGTTTCCAGCGGTTGCTCAGGACTCGGTGCGAGCGGAGGGCTTCGACGCAGATATCTGGAAGCGGCAGAAGTGCGTCCGAGGAGGCAGTCTTGGTGGCGCTGGCTGTGGACAACTCATCCCGGCCCCTCACGATGCCGCCAGTTCGCGTACGTCGTGATGGCCGGGATTGCACAGAGCCAGGGACGACGGCAGCCGCGATCTCGGTCCGGCCTATGGCTGCCCGGCGGCTCGCTCATGCGGTCTCCGCTGCGCGCATGGTCTCCGCCAACAACAGAGTTGACGAAATCATCAGTTTCTTGTCATTGTCCTCGCATGCGCTTTCTGCCTGGTCGCTTGTCGGTCGTCGTGCCACTTGTGGTCCTCGGGTTGCTCCTGGTGATCGCCTGCGGGCTCGAGATCGTGGCTCGCAATGAAGTCGAGTCGCGCGTCGCGCACGAGGCGGTCCGACTCCTCGAGGCTGCCCACTGTGAATCCCGTCGTGTGACGGCTTCGGTGTCTTCGCCGGTGCTTCTGCAGGCGCCGCGCGACACGTTCCGTGAGGTCCGGGTCGGCGTCGACCAGCTCGGGACGGTGGGTGGTCCGACCGACGTCACCGTCACGATGCACGGTCTCGACGTGAAGCACCGGGTGGTGGACCGGGTCGATGTGCGGGGAACGTTGAGCTGGGCCAGTGCAACGGCCCTGCTCCGCGCGAGCGATGAGCGGGCGGCGTCCCTGGGTGCCCACTTCGCTCGGCCGGCGGGTGCGCATCCAGTCGTCGAGTTCGCTGTTGACGGCCCCTTGGGGGCGGCGAAAGCGCAGGCGGAGCTCTCCCTGGCTGTCGCCAGCGGATATGTGATCGCGACGGTGGTGCGCGTGACCGTTGCCGGCGTCGATGCCCCGGTTCCTTCGCTTGGGTTGGGTGATGCGCTCCGTCTGAGGTGGTCGGGCGGCCTGCCGGAGAAGCTGAGTCTTACGCGAGTGTCGGGCAGTCAGGGCGGCCTGGCGTATCGCGCCTCGGGCACGTCGGTGGGCGTCGATGACCTCGCGGGCTTCACGTGTGCTGACACAGGCTCCGGCGATGGTGATGAGGCCACGGGTCAGTCGAGCTGAGCGCCGACGTGCTCCGCGAAAGCGACAGAGGCGCGGCAGTCTTGTGCGCTGCCTGGAGGGCCGGTCAGGCGGTCAGGGAGGCCGATGGCAGGGGGGTGGTGGCCAGGGCGCGGGCCTCGCCCGGTGCGATCCCGAGGGCGATGAGGATCAGCTCTGCGGCGTCGCTGCTGGCCTCGCGCCAGCCCTGGTGTCCCTCGAGGGCCATCCAGATGGCGGCGACCGTCGTGCCCATGATCATGCTGGCGATGCTGAGGTCGCGACCACGTTCGGCGGTGTACCGCCCGGCGTCGATCCCTTCGTTCAGGTCCCTCAGTGGCGGGCCGGAGAGCATCTCGCGCAGGGACTCGTCGGTGAGGCCGAAGCGAACGAAGAACCGACCCATGGCCGGATTCTCGTGCGCGTGCCGGACGAGGAGCCTGATGCCTGTGGCGAGTCTGAGGGCAGGATCCGTGATGCCACTTGCACCCATGACCTCGTTGACCCGCTCGTGCACGTCGATGGCGAGCTGCATGCGGACCTGCTCGTAGAGCCCGTCGACCGATTCGACGTTGCGATACAGGGTGCCCCGAGCGACGCCGGCCTCGGACGCCAGGTCGCTCACGCTCAGCTCCGTGTGTCCGCGCTCGGCGAAGAGCCGCACTGCGGCGTCGTGAATCCGGCGCTCCGTTGCGTTCATGGCGACCCCCTGTTGGCTGTATCCGACCGTACTGGTCCGTGTCGAGTAGAGCAAAATACAGAACGAATGAACATTCTTGACAGATATTGAACACAGATGTTCAACTGAGTGCATGACCGACGCGAGCCACCACGGCACCCACAACGACCTGCACAGCGAGCAGGGTGCGCTGGCGGGGGAGCACCCCGGCCGGGCGCGGAACCCGCTCATCAAGGTGCTCGACCTCGCCTGGCTGGAGTTCGAGAAGCCCGATCTCGACGGTGCGGAGCGGTTCGCGCAGGCCTTCGGGTTCGTCACTGTCGCGCGTACGCCGACCGAGCTGCAGCTGCGTGGCGCGCTCGCCGGCGCGCCCTGCGTGATCATCCGCAAGGGGCCGCGCTCGCGCTTCGCCGGATCGGCCTTCCGGGCAGCCGCCATCGACGACCTCGTCCGCCTCGCGTCGGCGACCGGCGCAGCGGTCCGGCCCCTGCCTGACTCGATCGGCGGGCGGGTCGTCGACCTCGTCGACCCCAGCGGTGCCCGTGTCCGGGTCGTGGCGGAGACGCACGACCTTCCCGCTCTCGGCACCCAGGCGGCCCACGTCCTCAACGCCGGCGGTGACGTGAAGCGTGTCAACGCCACCCAGCGGCCTCCGCGGGTGCCGGCCGTCATCGAGCGCCTCGGCCACGTGGTGCTCCAGTCGACGCGCTACCGGGAGACCCTCGACTGGTACCTCGAGCACCTGGGCCTGATCGTCAGCGACTTCAAGTTCTTCGAGGGCCAGCGCGAGGCGGGCCCGACGATGAGCTTCATCCGGTGTGACCAGGGTTCGGTCGCGGTCGACCACCACACGCTCGCGCTCACCCTCGGTCCGCGCAACCGGTACGTGCACTCCGCCTTCCAGGTCAGCGACCTCGACGCGCTCGCGGCGGGCGGCGAGTTCCTGCTGGAGGAGGGCTACGACCGTTCGTGGGGCATCGGTCGCCACATCGAGGGAAGCCAGATCTTCGACTACTGGCGCGACCCGGACGGCTTCCTCGTCGAGCACTTCACCGACGGCGACATGTTCGACTGCACGCTCGAGCCCGGCTGGTCGCCCATGACCGCGTCCGGGCTGGCCCAGTGGGGACCGGCGCCGACCGCTGACTTCATGGGCATCAAGCCCACCCGCGCCGACACCTACCGCGAGCTCCGGTCGATGGTGACCGCGCTCCGGGACGACAACGAATTCACCTCCCGGCGCCTCGCCGGCCTGATGAAGGTAGCCCGTTCATGACGACCACGATCCTCCGCACTGTCGACGCCTGGTGGGTGCAGACCGGCCTGGGTGCCGCTCGCATCGACACGGCGGCGACGACGACGCGGGAACTCCTCGCCGACCGCCGCGCGATCGAGATGGCCGCGCTCGCCGAAGAAGCGACTCCCCTCGAGACGCTGCACCTGGTGTCACCGGTGACCGCGCCGTGCCGCGTCGTCGCCCAGATGACCAACTTCCGCTCCCACATCAGTGATGCCGGCATGGATCCGGACACCATCCCCATGACGTTCTTCCGCAAGACGTCGGGATCCATCTGTGGGCCCGAGGACGAGATCATCAAGCCCGCCCACGTGCAGCTCCTCGACTACGAGGTCGAGATCGGCATCGTGTTCGGCAAGGCGCTGCCCGTCGGCACGGAGATCACCGCCGCGAACCTGCCTGACTTCGTCGCGGGCCTGGTCGTCACCAACGACATCTCCGCCCGGGACCTGCAGCTGCCCAAGACCCAATTCTTCGAGAGCAAGTCGTATCCGACCTTCACCCCCGTCGGGCCGGCGCTCGTGCTCCTCGACGAGGACGAGCTCGCGCGGTTCGACGACCTGCGGCTGACGTTGCGCGTCAACGGTGAGGTCCGCCAGGACTCGGTGGTCGGCGACGACATGGTCTATCGCCCGCTCGAGGCGATCCGCTACCTGACCGGCTTCCAGCACCTCGATGCGGGCGACGTCCTCCTGACCGGTACGCCGGTGGGCACCGCGCTCAGCGCCCCTCCGAAGCCGATCGAGGTGATCGGCAGCCTGCTGCCCGCGCACGTGAAGTGGAAGGCCTTCTTCAAGAGGCAGGCGAAGAACACCAGGTACCTGCAGGACGGAGATGTCGTCGAGGCGACCGTCTCCACGCCCGACGGTGCGATCGACCTCGGCACGCAGCGCAACACCGTCCGGTGGGCACGATGAGCGCGGCGCTGTGGCCGCCGTACGCCGGCTTCGCCGATCTCCCTCACATCGAGAAGGTCCCGCTCGCCGAGCGTGACCTGCCGCCGACGACGTTCGACCTCCTCCGCCGTGCCGCCTTCCTGTGGCCCGCGAAGGTGGCGGCCTCGGTCCTTCCGGACGCCTCGCGGTGGAAGGAGCACGTCGACCTCACCTACGGCGACCTCTACGCATCGGTCGTCCGCTACGCGAACGCGCTCCACGAGCTGGGCGTCCGGCGAGGCAACGCGGTCGGCCTGATGTCGACCAACTGCGCTTCGCTGATCCCGGCCACGCTGGCGGCGCAGGTCGCGGGCATCGCGGCGCCGGTCAACCCGGGGCTGAACCCGGAGCACGCCGCCACGCTGCTCGAGCGGTCGGGCACGGCGGTCCTCATCGCTGCCGGGCCGGAGCTGGACGCCTCGATCTGGACGACCGCACTCGACATCGCGCGCAGCGGGGGCGTCTCGGTGCTGCTGGCGCTCCGCCCCACGGACGCGACCGGCCCGGCCCCGGACCTTCCCGCGGTGGAGGGGGTGCTGTGCGTGTACCTCGACGACCTCGCGGCAGTGCAGGCGGCCAGCGCCTTCGCCGGCCAGGAGCCGGCAGCAGACGACATCGCGTCCGTCTTCCACACCGGAGGCACGACCGGCATCCCGAAGCTCGCCGCGCACACCCATGCCAACGAGGTCGCAGACGCCTGGATGATCGCGGCCAACTACCTGCTCGACGACGACGACGCGATCTTCGCCGCGCTCCCGCTCTTCCACGTCAACGCCCTCGTGGTGACGACGCTGGCTCCGCTGTTCCGCGGCCAGCGGGTCGTCTGGGCCGGGCCACTCGGCTACCGCGACTTCGCGCTCTACGCGGAGATCTGGCGAATTGTCGAGGCGTTCCGGATCGCGACCATGAGCGCCGTTCCGACGGTCTACCAGGTGCTCGCCCAGTGCCCCGTCGACGCCGACATCTCCTCGATGGCCTTCGCGGTCGCGGGAGCCTCGGCGCTGCCGAGGGCCGTCGCGGAGGCGTTCACCTCCTCCACCGGCGTACCGCTGGTGGAGGGCTACGGACTGACCGAGGCGACCTGTGCGAGCATCCGGAGCTTCCCCGACGACGTCCGTCCCGGGTCGGTCGGCCAGCGCATGCCGTACCAGCAGGTCAAGGTCGTCAAGGTCGAGGCCGACGGCTCGTGGACCGACCTCCCGGCGGGGGAGACAGGCCTGCTCGTGATCGGTGGGCCGACGGTCTTCCCCGGCTACGTCGTCGGTCACGACGGCACCGGTCCCGTGCTGGACGACCTGGGCAAGCTGAAGGACGGCTGGCTCGACACCGGTGACCTCGCCCGCATCGATGCCGAGGGCTTCGTGTACCTCACCGGTCGGGCCAAGGACCTGATCATCCGGGGTGGCCACAACATCGACCCGTCGATGATCGAGGACGCTCTCCTCACGCACCCCGAGGTGGTGGCCGCGGCGGCCGTCGGCCGCCCGGACGCCTACGCGGGAGAGGTGCCGGTGGCCTACGTGACGCTGGCCGTCGGGGCCCGGACGAGTGCCGAGGAGCTCCGCGCCTGGGCCGCTGCCGCCGTTCCCGAGAAGGCTGCCGCCCCCAAGGTGGTGGAGATCCGCGACGCTCTGCCGGTAACCGACGTCGGCAAGCCCTACAAGCTCCCGCTGCGCGCTGATGCGCTGCGGGACGAGGTCGCCCGGGCGCTCGAGGGCGTTCCGGAGGTCAACGGGGTGGACGGCGTTGTCGTCGACGGGTCCGTGGAGGCCGTCGTCTACGCCGAGCCCGACGTCGACGAGGCCCGCGTTGCCAAGGTCCTGGGTGCCTATGCACTCACCTGGCGCCTTCACGTGACGCGCTGACGACCGCGTCGGCCTCACAGCTCCGGGAGGGAGCACGGGCGCACCGACGAACGACACGTCGGTGCGCCCGTGGGGCGCCATCCAGAACAGGCGCCGACGCGCAGGCGGGGCGTTCATCAGCATCGACAAGCGGCATCAGACCCATCGTGACCTGGAGGAAGACCATGACGACTGCACGACGCATCGGACCCCGCGGGCGCGTGGCCCTGACCGGCCTCCTCCTGCTTGCTGGTCCAGCGGTGTCCGCCTGCGACACCGAGGTGGCCACGGGCGTCTCGGCGCAGGCTTCCTCCTCGGCCTCCGGGCAGGTCGCGTCCCCGCTGACCCGCCGATCGGACCGTTGGGCGTCAGCGGGCGAGGCCGTCCTCACGCCCGGCGTCCAGGCGTACACCGCAGGTGGCGGCCAGTGCACGACGAACTTCGTCTTCACGGACGCTGACGCACGCGTGTACCTCGGGCAGGCGGCGCACTGCGGCAGCACGGGAGAGTCCTCCGACACCAACGGGTGCGATACGGGGAGTGTCGAGCTGGGGACCCGGGTCATCTTCCGGGAGCACGGTACGCCGCTCGACGAGGGAAAGCGCCTGGCCGCGGGCACGCTCGTCTACAGCAGCTGGCGGGCCATGCAGCACGACAACGAGCACAACGCGGCGACGTGTGCGTACAACGACTTCGCACTGATCAGGATCGACAGTGCCGACGCGAAGCAGGTCAATCCGTCGGTGCCGTTCTGGGGCGGCCCGACAGGAATCGACACCGACGGCGTCGCTGCCGGAGACCCGGTGTACAGCTACGGGAACTCGAGCTTGCGGTTCGGACTCACGGAGTTCTCCCGCCAGCAGGGAACCGCGCGCTCTGACGACGCTGCGGCCGACGGCTGGTCCCACTCGCTGGTGTCGCCGACGCCCGGAGTGCCTGGCGACTCCGGCAGTGCGTACCTCTCGGGGCCGGGGCTCGCGCTCGGGACACTGTCCACGCTCGGGCTGAGCATCCCCATCATCAACAGCGTGGGTGACCTGGGCAGGGAGCTGCGCTATGCGCAGGCGCACTCCGGCATCGCCGGCCTGGCCCTCGAGCTCGGGACCACGCCGTTCAACGGCTGAGGAGCCGTCGGCTGGCCCTCAGGCTGAGGCGTCGAGCGCCGGCACGATGAACTCGGGCAGCTCGAGGGCCACGAGGCGATCGGCGTCCCTGGCCTTCACCCCCAGCATCCGCAGCAGGTCGAGGAGCATCCGGTCCGTCGTCTCCGCGTCGTCGCGCTCGGGATCGTCGTGGATGAGCTGGCCCAGCGTCAGCGCGGCGCCGGCGATGACGGCCACCGTGACGTCGAGGTCAGCGATGGCGAAACGTCCTGCGTCCCGCGCGCGCTCGAGATCGCGTCGTACGCGGGGGAGAAGGCCGGAGTTCTGCCGCAGGATGTCGGACCCGATGGCGAGGACGACCCCGCTCAGCTGCGGCTCGATGCGGTGCAGACGGCCGGTCAGGCGGAAGCTCGTCGCGAACACCGCAGCCGGGTCGGCGATGTCGCTCGTGAGGGCGTCGAGGACCGCGCCGTGCGTGTCCAGGGCTTCGAGGACCGCGGCCTCGTACAGCTCCTCCCGCGTGGCGAAGTGGTTGTAGAAGGAGCCGAGACCGATGTCCGCCAGCTGGGTGATCTCGAGGATCGGCACGTTCTGCCGACCGTCGGCCATCAACGTCTGGGCTGCCTTGATCAGGGCGGCCCGGGTCCGGGCCTTGCGGGCCTCCAGGCGGTTCGACCGCGGCGCATCGTTCGTTGACGACATGGACTTCTCCCTCACGAGTCTGCTGGCGCAGTGGACGAACGGCCGGCGATGTTCACTTCTGACGATTCTTGCAAAGCCTGATGCTGCTTCTGCGTGCCACGCGCCGCGTCGGCCGCCCTTCTCGTCACGGGTCAGCAGGCGAAGCGACGGAACGCCTCGTTGACGACGAGGCTCGGCGTCTGGGCCGACATCAGCACGGTGCCGTCCGGCCGCACGAGCGCGGCCCTCGCGCGACCGCCCCCCAGCCAGGTGCCGGCGGGGCTGCTCGCCTCGACCCGGATGACCCGGCAGCCGCGCGCCTCCAGCGCGTGCCGGACCGGGTAGGAGAGCTCGGTGGTGGTGATCAGCCGGAACGGCTGGTCGGTGCTCCACCCGCCGTTCAGCCGCGAGATCGTGGCGTACGGCGCCAGGCGCCCGGCGAGGCGATCGCGTCGTCGCGCGTTGATCCAGTCGGAGCGCGTCAGCGGTGCCGTCTCGCTGTCGGCGATCCGCCTGCGCGCCCGGGGAACCGCGAGGGCGGCCGGCGCCAGGTAGCGGCGGAGGGCGTTGCCGACCCTCCCGCCGGACGTCATCACGACACCCGTCAGCTTCGCGAGACGGATGATCGTGTCGACGTGCTGCTTGCGCTCGGGCTCGTAGCTGTCCAGGACATCCTCAGGTAGCCGGCCCTGCAGGACGCCGGCGAGCTTCCAGGCGAGGTTCATGCTGTCGCGCAGACCGGCGCCCATGCCCTGGCCGATGAACGGCGGCGTCAGGTGCGCAGCGTCGCCCAGGAGGAAGAGACCCTCTCGTCGCCAGCGGTCCGCGATCATCGCGCGGAAGGTGTACTCGGCCACCCGGACGAGCTCGAACCCGGAGGTGTCCGATTCCGTGGTCCACGGCTCGATCAGGGGAGCAACGTCATCGAGCGTGGCGTAGTCGGCTGCGGACTCGCCGTCCCGCAGCTGGAACTCCCACCGGTACCGGTCCGCCCCGACGCGCATGTAGGTCGCCGCACGCCCGCTGTCGCAGACCTGGTGCACGCCTTCCCACTGGTCGAGGGTCTTCTCCGATGTCACGTCGATGACCAGCCATCGCTGCTCGAAGCGCAGGTCCTGCATCGTGGCGCCGACGGCCTGGCGGACGATGCTGTTGGCTCCGTCGCACCCGAGCACGAAGCGGGCACCCACCGTCTGCCCGGTGCCGGTCGTGCGGTCGGTGTAGGAGACCGCGTAGCCGTCTCCGACCTCGGCGACATCGGTCACGATCACGTCGCCCCGGAAGTCGACGAGCGGAAGCTCGTGCATCCGCGCTCGGAGGACTCGCTCGAGCACCGGCTGGTCGAACATGTTCGCCCGGGGATAGCCGGAGCTGGGAGCGAGGCCGCCGCGGTCGATCTCGGCGAGGACCCGCAGGTCACGGTCGAGCAGGCGCAGACCGAGAGCAGGCCGCGAGATCGCAGTGAACTCGGCGGCGACGCCGAGGCGGTCGAGGATCGTGAAGACCTCGTCGTCGAGATGCACAGCCCGCGGCTGCGGATAGACGTCGGCCCACCGGTCCAGCACGACGACGGGCACGCCGAGCTGGGCCAGGAGGATGGCGCTGGTGACGCCGGTCGGGCCTGCGCCGACGATCACGACCGGGGACGTCACGGCGTCGGCGGTGGCGGGATTGCTGCTCATGCGAGTTTCTCCGTAGTGGTGTGGGTCAGCCCAGAAGGAAGCGTCGGTCGGCGACGAGGTCGTCCATGCGCTGCTGCATCGCCTGCTGAACACGCTCGGCGAACGCGGCCGCGTCCTCGTCCGGATGGGGACGCATCGCCGGCAGGACGGCAGTGACGAGCTTGGAGGGAAGCGGGAGGTACGGCGCCATGCCGGCCACCCCGACGTTCAGCCCCCACGGGAAGGTGAGGCTGACCGGGAGTGCCTTGACGCGCAGCCACTTCGGCATGCCGAGCCGCGCTGCGAGGCCCTGACCGTCGGACAGGACGAGAAGAGACTCGCCGGCGCCCGCAGTCACGACCGGAACGATCGGCACACCTCGCTCCATGGCCAGCCGTGCGAAGCCGCTCCGCCCACCGAAGACGATCTCGTTGCGCCTCTGGAAGGGCTTCGCCGCTTCGACGTCGCCTCCGGGGAAGACGACGACATGGTGCTCAGCGTCAAAGCCCGTGGCTGCGTTCCCCGCCGAAGCGGGCAGGCAGCCGAGCGGCTCGACCAGCCAGCCGAAGCCCATCTTCCATGCGATCTGGTGCACCAGATAGGTGAGCGGGCGATCGGTGACGTGTCCGAGCGTCCGGGACATCGCGATGACGTTGAGGTCGAAGACGCCGCCGAAGCCATGGTTGCCCACCACGAGCGAAGGCTCGTCGGGGAAGGGGGCGTCCACGACGAACTCGTGGCGGTGGTACGCCGCGATCCAGGCCTCCGCGGACTCGCGCGTCGTCTGTGCCCATGCGGGTGTCGGGTCGGTCATGGACAGTGGTCCACCTTCGCTAGAGAACGGTATTGATGAAATCGTCAATGATGAACACTGGTTCGTCAAGACTAGTGATGAATTCGTCAGAAGTGCTTGACTGACGCGCCGTTCGTCACTGACGATCTATTCAGTACTGATCAAGAAGGTGACAGTGCCACCCCTCAGATGAAGGACGCAGACATGAGCCGGACACGAGAAACCGGGCTGCACGGACTGGTGAGCGGCGTCGGTGAGCGCGGGCTGACGGCGCTCGAGACGACGGGCCGGCTGATCCTGCTCGCGGGCGAGACCGTGAGTGCCGCTGCCGGTGACATCGTGACGCGCCGGTTCTCCTGGGCGGAGTTCCTCCACCAGGTGTGGTTCATGGCGCGGGTCGCCTTCCTGCCGACGATCCTGGTGTCGATCCCGTTCGGGGTCATCGTCGCCGTGCAGATCGGCGGCATCTCGGCACAGATCGGCGCCTCCTCGATGCAGGGTGCGGTCAACGGGGTCGGGGTCCTGCGCCAGGGTGCACCGCTGGTGACGTCGCTGATGATCGCGGGCGTCGTCGGCTCGGCCATCACGGCCGACCTCGGAGCACGGACCGTGCGCGAGGAGATCGATGCGCTCAAGGTGATGGGCCTTTCGCCGATCCGGCGCCTCGTGGCGCCGCGCCTGGTCGCCGGGCTGGCGGTCGCCATCGTCCTCACTGCCGTTGTCGCGACGACGTCCATCCTGACGAGCTTCGCGCTCGTGGTGGGCGGCGGCAAGGTGAGTGCGGGAACCTACCTCGGTGGGTTCGCGTCGTTCGCGCAGCTGACCGATCTGGCGCTCGCCATGTTCAAGGCCCTGGTCTTCGCGTTCATCGCCATCCTCGTGGCGGCTCAGAAGGGCCTCAACGCCCACGGCGGGCCCAAGGGGGTGGCCGATGGCGTCAACCAGTCGGTCGTCCTCAGCGTGATCCTGCTCGCCGTCGTCAACGTCGCCATCACCCAGGCGTACGTGATGCTCGTGCCGCAGAGGATCGCGTGATGAGCGGCCGTCAGGCCGATCGCGGGGGAGCGGCCACCACGATGCGGCGCGCCGCGGCGGCCTCGACGGCAAGCACCCGCAGCGCACTGGCCGACCTCGGCAGGTTCAGCACGTTCGCAGGTCGCGCTCTTCGCGCCGTACCGGCCACGCTGCGCAAGTACCCCGACGAGATGCTGCGCCAGTTCACCGACATCGCCTGGGGGAGCGGCGCGATCCTCGTCGGCGGCGGAACGATCGGCGTGATGGTCCTCCTCTCCATCGCCGCCGGCACCTCGCTCGGCATCGAGGGATTCAGCGGCCTGGAGGTCGTCGGCCTGGCCCCGCTGACCGGCTTCATCTCGGCTGCTGTCGCGACGCGCGAGATCGCCCCGCTGGTGGCTGCCCTCGCCCTCGCCGCCCAGGTCGGCTGTCGCTTCACCGCCCAGATCGGCTCGATGCGACTCCACGAGGAGATCGACGCACTCGAGGTGATGGCCGTCAGCTCACTCCGCTACCTGGTCACCACCCGCGTCATCGCGGCGATGCTCGCCATCGTCCCGCTCTACCTGGTGGGCCTGATCGGCTCCTATCTGGCCGCAGAAGGCACGGTCGTCTACGTCTTCGGTCAGTCGCCGGGCACCTACCTGCACTACTTCCAGGGCTTCATCGACGGCCGCGACATCACGTTCTCGGTCATCAAGATCCTGATCTTCGCGATCACCGTCACCCTCATCCACTGCTGGTACGGGTTCAACGCCTCCGGCGGTCCACAAGGGGTCGGTGAAGCCACCGGCCGCGCGATCAGGGCCAGCATCGTCGCCGTCGTCCTCCTGGACATGTTCCTGACCCTTCTCTTCTGGGGCACCACTCCCGGGTTCCGGATCTCGGGGTGACGCGATGCGATTCATGAAGAACGGCGAGCCCACCGAGACCTACTTCCTGCTCCACGGGCTCGCGCTCCTCCTCGTCCTCGTTGCCGCAGGCACCGCAGGACTGTCACTCCGCGGCTCGCTGCGCGACGTGGCGCGCGTGCACGTCCGGATGGCCAACATCGGCGGCGGTGTCACTGCCGGTTCCGACGTGAAGGCGCGCGGCCTCGTCGTCGGCACGGTGGACTCCGTGTCCGGCAGGCCTGGCGACATCACGCTCGACGTCTCCATCGACGACGCGGCGCTGCGCCGTATCCCGAGCTCCGTCGTGGCGCGAGTCCTCCCGGCATCCGTCTTCGGCACGTCCTTCCTCGACCTGAACGTCGACACAGCGCGGCCCGCGCCCGCACTCGCGTCCGGCGACACCATCAGGCAGGACCTCTCCGCCCCGACGCTCGAGCTCCAGCGTGCACTCGACAGCATCGACCAGCTGGTGTCGGCCCTCGGCCCCGCCGACCTGTCGGTCGTCCTGCACGCGCTGGCAGCCTCCCTCGACGGGAAGGGCAAGCAACTCGGGACGAGCATCGACCAGCTCGACCACCTGTTGTCCGTCATCAACCCCAGGATGCCCCTCTTCCGTGACGACGTCCGGCTGCTGCGCATCAACATGAGCACCGTCCGGCGCCTCGCGCCGGACCTGATCACCACGCTCGACAACACCGCCGACATCGCCCGCGGGGTCGTCCGCCACCAGAAGGAGCTCCACGCCCTGCTGATCGCTGCGATCCAGCTCGTCGACGACAGCGACCACCTGCTGGATGCGACGGAGACCAGGTACGCGCGTGCGATCCTCGAGTCGGCAGGCGTCGTGGACGCCGTCTACGACAACCGGCGCGGAGTGTCGGAGCAGTCACGCGCCCTGAACCGGCTCATGCACCAGGTCCTCTCCATCACCGATGGCGGTCCCATCCGGCTGGACATCCGCCTCGTGGACCCGGGCGCCTTCCACTACTACACCTCCCGCGACTGCCCCCGCTACGGCAGCAGCGCCGGATCGAACTGTCCGGGGAACTGACATGACTGGCTTCAGGACTCTTGCGGCGAAGTGCGCCGCCTTCGGGATCTCGGGCGTGCTGCTGATCGGCCTGCTCTACAACACCATGACCGCCGGAGCAGGAGAGGCGCCACGGCACTTCTCGGCGACGTTCGTCGATGTCAGCGGCCTGCGTGTCGGTGACGACGTGCGGGTCGCCGGCGTCGCCGTCGGCCATGTCGACCGGATCGAGGTCGACGGCGCCCGTGCACGCGTGGCGTTCTCGTTGACCAGGGAGCAGGAGATCACCGACACCAGCGGCCTGGTCCTGCGCTACCAGAACCTCATCGGGCAGCGCTTCCTCGCCCTGGTCGCGGGCCCGAAGCCCGGCACCGCGCTCGCCTCCGGCGCCTCGATCCCCGTCGACCGCACCAGCCCGGGCTTCGACCTCACCGCACTCCTCAACGGGTTCCGCCCACTCTTCCAGGTCCTCAAGCCGGCCGACATCAATGCGCTCTCCGAGTCGATCGTGCAGGTGCTGCAGGGTGAGGGCGGAACGGTCTCCTCACTGCTCCGTCAGACCACCGAGCTGACGAACTACCTCGCGGATCGCGACAAGCTCTTCGACAGGGTCGCCCAGAACCTCACCCCCTTGCTGGTGGAGGTGGCTCGCACGGGTCCAGCGATGCAGCAGTCCGTGCGTCAGCTCGCCTCGCTCACCAGTGGGCTGGCCCGCGACCGGCGGACCTTCGGAGCGAGCATCGACGGGCTTTCGGTCGCGATCGGCAAGACCGACCGGATGGTCAGCGCGATCCGCCCCGACCTGCGCAACGACCTGCGTCTGCTGGCACTGGTCAGTCGCACCTACGCCGCGAACGGCAAGGCCTGGGGTCGCTCGTTCGGTGACTTCGGTGCCGTGCTCGAGGCACTCGGGCGCTCGACGTCGTACCGGAGCGCGATCACGACGCTGGTCTGCAACCTCACCATCAGCTCCGGCGACACCCGGATCCCGGTCGGCACGCCGGCCGACCGTCACTCGGAGGTATGTCGATGAAGTCCTCGTGGAAGGAGCCGCGCACGGTCGGAGTCATCGGCCTGCTCTCCCTCGTCCTGCTGGGCGCCATCGTGGTGGTGCTGAGCTCCGTCTCGTTCGGAAGCCGCGAGTACCGTGCCGAGCTCGCCCAGACGGCCGGCCTGCGGGTCGGTGAGGCAGTCGAGGTGGCCGGCGTGGAGGTCGGGGAGGTCACCGCGCTGGACCTGGTGGACAAGCACGTCGAGGCACGGTTCACCGTCGATCGAGGAGTGCACATCGGCTCGCGGTCCACCGCGTCCGTGCGAGTCGCGACGCTGATGGGCACCCACTACCTCGCGGTTGCGCCAGCCGGGTCAGGCGAGCCCGCCGACGCCACGATCCCGCTGAGCCGTACGTCGGTGCCGTACAACCTGCAGGACGTCATCGACAACGGCACCGACCAGTTCGAGGCCCTCGACACGAAGGCGCTGAGCGGTGCCCTCGCCGCGGTGACGCAGACCCTGCGGGCCAGCGGGACCGACCTCGGTCCCGCTGCGCGTGGCGTGACCCGCCTGTCGACCATGGTGACCCGACAGGGCGCCCAGTACGAGCGCCTCTTCGGAGCTGCTCGCACCGTCTCCGACCAGCTCTCGGCGTCGACGACGGACCTCGTCACGCTCATGAAGGCCTCGAACCTCTTCCTCTCCGAGCTCGTCAGACGGCGCGACAAGATCCACCAGCTCCTCCTCAACGTCCAGCACCTGTCGACGACGGTCAGCGGCATCGTCTCGGACAACGACGCGACCCTGGGGCCACTCCTGCGCAACCTGCACACGGTCAACACCGTGCTGCTCGCTCGCGAGAAGGAGCTGAAGAAGGCGATCCACCAGGTCGCCGTCTCCGCCCGCTACCTCGACAACGCCTCCGGCAACGGCCCTTGGTTCGACCTCTACATCCCGGACGGAACGCCGGATGCCGTCCACTGCCTCACGAACGGATGCCCCCAGTGAAGCGACTCCTGACTGCTCTCGTGAGCATCGCGATCCTCGCGCTGGTGATCGCGATCGTCCGCCAGCCCGCTCCTCGGCACATCACGGTGATGCTGCCCGACTCGGCCGGCCTGTTCGTCGGCAACGACGTGGGCGTCCTCGGTGTCCCCGTCGGACGCGTGGTGTCCCTCGACCCCGACGGCGACACCGTCAAGGCCCGCCTCGAGATCACGAACGCCGACATCGAGCTCCCTGCCGACGCGGGTGCAGCCGTGGTGACCCGCAGCATCGCAGCTGACCGCTACATCGAGCTCACGCCCGTCTACACCGGGGGCAGGACCCTGGCGGACGGTGCGGTCATACCGATGCGCCGCACCGCGACGCCGGTGGACTTCGACAAGGCCCTCGCCTCGATGACGAAGCTGGGCAACGACCTGACCAGCAACCCTGCCGTGTCGACCGACCTACGCGACCTGATCGACGTCTCGGCAACCACCCTCGACGGCAACGGCAAGGCGATGCACGACGCGACGACCGGCCTGGCCAGTGCGCTCGGCGAGGTCAACGCCCAGCGCAACACGCTCGTCGGCACCGTGCGGTCGATGACGGCACTCGCGACGGCGCTCAATGCCAACGAGTCGACCGTGCGGGCCTTCGTGGACAACCTCGCCGACGCGGCCGACCTGCTGGCCGACGAGCGCACCAGCATCGGCGCGGCGCTCACCTCTCTCTCCGCGTCCATCGACGATGTCAGCAGGCTTGCCCGGCGCCACCGCGCCGCGCTGACGACGGACGTGAGGGGCCTGACCCGGACGCTCCACAACACGCTGGCGAGCCAGGCTGACGTCGAGGAGGCACTCGACACCCTGCCGCTCCTGGGGCAGAACCTCGAACGTGCAGCCCCCTCCGGGCGGATCCGGCTCCAGCTCGACCCGGCAGCACTCACGCCGCTCGGCCCCTACATCGAGAAGCTCTGCTCCAGGCTCGGATCGGTCTGCAACAGCCTCGCTCTCACCCTGAACCCGACGACGCTCACCAGCATCGTCCTCGACCTGCTCCACGGTGGGGGGATCTGACCATGAACGGACGAACCGTGCGCGCAGCCGCAGGAGCGGCTGCCGTCGTGGGCCTCGCAACTGCCTGTGGCCCCGGCTACCAGGACCTGCCCCTTCCGGGGCGCGGCGTCGACGGGCCGACGTACACGATCAATGCGCCGTTCCAGGACGCCCTCAACCTCACGGAAGGGGCGAGGGTCAAGATCGGAGGCCTGCCGGTCGGTCGGGTGACGGAGCTGCGCGCCGAAGGCTTTCACGCCGTTGCCTCGATGGAGATCGAGGACGACGTCGAGCTCCGCGCCGGCACCACGGCCCGTCTGCGCTATGACACCCCGCTCGGCGAGGTGTTCGTCGAGCTGACGCCTGCGTCGGCAGGGAAGGCGATCGAGGACGGTGGCTCCCTCGCGGCCACGAAGACCTCGACCGCACCGTCCGTCGAGGACACGCTCGCCCAGGCCTCGCTGCTGGTCAACGGCGGCGGCCTGACCCAGGTACAGACCATCAACGAGGAGCTCAACGACGTGCTCGGCGGCCGCGAGGCGAACGTCCGGTCGGTGATGTACCGCGCGAACGCCTTCCTCGCGCAGGCGAATGCCGCGTCCGGCGACCTCGACGGCCTGCTCCGCGACCTCAACGCCACCTCCGCGATGCTGATGAAGCGCAAGGAGGTCTTCGGCGAGGCGATCCGGGCCCTCGGCCCGATGGCCGAAGTGCTCCGCCGCGAGACGCCCACGCTGACCAGGCTCCTGGCCCGCTCCAACCAGGTCGTGGCCCGCACCAACGGAGTCCTCGACAGGACTGACGCCGAGCTCGTGCAGATCCTGCACCAGCTCGGCCCCATCCTCGACGAGATCGTCTCCGTGGAGCCGCAGTTCGTCGACGGCCTGCGATCGCTTGCTGCCGCGCGCCGGATCCTCGACCAAGCCGTGCCAGGGGACGTCGTACCCCAGGACGCGCTCCTGCACCTCGACCTCCGCGGGCTCCTGGATGCGAACGCACCCTCTTCCGGCGGCTCCTCGGGGACCGGCGATACGCAGAGTGGTGGTCTCCTCGGAGGTCTCACCGGGACGGTCGGAGGACTGCTCGGACCCGGGTCCGACAGCTCGGGCGGCGGCGGTCTACCACTGCTCAACGGTCTCCTCGGAGGGTCGAAGTGAAGCGGATCAAGCGCACCTACCTCTACAGCCTGGCCAGCGTCGGCCTGGTCCTCGTGGCCTGCGTCGTCTACCTGTACGGCAGCGTCCTGCGCGCGCCCCTGCTCACGCCGGCGACCAATGTCGACGTCGACCTTCCGCGCACCGGTGGGCTCTACGTCGGCTCGGGCGTGAGCTATCGCGGCATCGTGGTCGGGAAGGTGACCGACATGCACCTCACAGCGAACGGCGTGCGAGCGGCGGTCCGGATCGCGCCAGGCACTCACGTCCCCTCCCGCAGCCGGGTGCAGGTCCGCAGCCTGTCGCCCATCGGCGAGCAGTATCTCGACTTTCAGCCGGTCGCCTCCGGTGGCAGCTTCCTGCGCTCTGGAGACGTCGTCAGGGCGTCCGCGCCTGACGTGCCGACGACCGTCGCCGACCTCGCGGTCTCGCTCGACCGGCTCATGGGACAGATGGATCCCGCCAAGGTCCACACCGTGCTGCGCGAGCTGAGCATCGGCCTCGGCGGCGCGGAGGAGGACCTCCAGCGGCTCATCGCCGACAGCTCGTCGCTGATCGGGACCTTCGACCGCAACGCGGGGCTGCTCACCCGCTTCGGCTCCGAGAGCCACACCATCCTCGAGGTCGGAGCCGACTCCCGTGATGACCTGATTGCAGCGACCAGCGATCTCGCCACCTTCACGTCATGGCTGCGTGCCTATCAGCCCGAGCTCTACAAGGCGCTCGGACGGGGGCCCGAGCAGATCGCGCAGCTGCGGAAGCTTGTGGCTGACCTGGTTGACGTGATGCCTGCCTACCTCCAGGCGCAGGGCGACCTTTCGTCCATCCTCAATGCCCGTAACCCCCAGATCCGTGCCTTCCTGCAGGACTTCCCGGCCGGCATCAACCTCCTGGCAGGTGCGATGTCCGACGGCAGGCTGCAGATCGACCAGATCATGCGCCGCGGTCCGTACTGCGAGTACCCGACGCGTGCACGCGACCCACGAGACACCAGCTACCGGCCCCTCCAGGACGAGGGTCACTGCAGTCGGTCGCTGAGGGATTACAGCCAGCGGGGTGCCCAGTTCGCTCCGGGAGCGCTTCGATGAATCCGGAAGTCTGACGTGCTCGTCTACACCACTTCCACCCAGGCCGCGGAGACCCGAGCGGGGCTCCTCGCGGCCGCGACGCGCGTGCTCCACGAGCGCGGACTCGCGGGGTTCTCCGTGCGCAACGTCGCCGCTGCCGCTGGGGTGAGCCACATGGGGATCTACCGCTATTTTGGGTCGATCGAGGCCCTCGGTGACGCCGTTGCACGAGCGGGGGAGAGCAAGCTGAGGTCCGCGATCCCGGGCGTGGTGACTCATGAGTCGCCCGGAGCCGCGATGGTGACACTCGCACGGGTCTACGTCGACTTCTGTCGGGAGAATCGGGGCCTGTGGTCGCTGTGGGAAGACGAACGGTTTCGTGGTTCCGTGAAGCCGGTCGTGATCGGGCTTCTTGAGTTGTCGTTCGACCGCTTGTGTCTGGACGATTCCGGGCGGGCCGAACCTGCGACGGGCGCTGATGGTCGTACCTGCCCATACGTCCTGCAGCTCGCGACCGCCGTCAATGGGTTCCTTCGGCTGGAGAGCGCAGGGGCAGTGGATCCGGAAGATGTCGATCGTGTGCTCGTTCCGATGCTCACGGACATCTCGCGCCGTCTATCCGGCCCCGGCGTTCCGGCACCTCGGCGCGAGGGCTTGCAATCGATGCCCCAGGCAGCCCGGTCGATGATCCGGCCGGCGACCTGAACCAGTCCCGGGTCGAACGTCACCAGATTGCGCTCGTCGGCGCCGAGCGTTGCGCGCTGACGTTGCCGAGTTCGGCTCTATGAAATCAAGGGCGCCGGCTGCGCCGGCGCCGCCGCGGGGCCCCGCGCTCCGGGCTGCGGCTGGCGCCGGTCCCTCCGCGCACCCCGCGCACTTCAAGGTTCACATCTTGTCACCCGGGGATGGTGCCCGACGCCGGGCGCCCAGGCTCTGTGCCTGTGGCCAGATGATCCGTCCGCTAGGGCCGTTGGCACGTCGCCCCCTTCCAACGTGCCATCCGAGTCCCGAGCCAGTTTCGGACGGCGGATATCGATGTTGCGTTCCCCCAACTTGCGACCGGAAGTAGTTGGTTCCTAATAGTGTCGGTGCCACGTGGAGCTGCATCGCCCTGGCGGAGGAATGTCGTTTGAGGTCAATTGTGAGTCTCGCCCGTGAGACAGGGTTCGGGGCAAGCGTCGTCGTTGAGACCGCGCGAGAACTGGGCCTGTCGCTGGTGGGCACCCCGCCCTCGGTCAACGAGGATTCGGCCAGCGCAATCAAGGCGGCCTTGCTGAAGCGGAAGCAAGCGCGCAAACGTCCGCGGAGCTCAACCTCTACGAATCCACCCAAGCGGTCGAGCGGTGCCCGCGGTGGTAGCCGCAAGTCAACGCCGAAGCCCTCACCAGAGTCCGGACCCCGTTTGGTCTCGATCCACACGCTGTCACGTCAAAGTGACGTCTCCCGGATCGCGCGCGAGTGTCGCACCGCTGCTCAGCGCGCTAGGCGCCCACTTCAGTTCGATTTTGCGGACGCCAGCGGCTTCTATCCAAACGCGGTCGTTCCGGCCGTGGCTGCCATTGAGCACTACCGCAGTGCCGGCGTCCGCATCGAATTGCAGAATGTTCCGGAGATTGCGGAGCGAATGCGGCTCCGCAACCCGATTGAGGCTACTCCGGAGAACCTCCGCGAGATTGCCGAGCCGACATCCAAAGTCTGGGCCTATTTCGATCACGTTCAAGCGAATGCCCTGACGACGGCGTACATCGACTGTGTCCGTCGCAAGGTCGAGTGCGAGGCTGGTGTCCTTGAGGCGCTCGAGTGGTGCCTCTACGAGGTGTTGGACAACGTCGTCCAACATTCAGACGGAGCAGTTGGTTTCTCGATGCTGCAGCTTCATCCAGCGAACAAGCGCCTTGCCGTTTGCGTAGCGGATGCTGGCCGCGGGATTCGAGCTTCGCTCGCGTCGTCGGTGACTTACAGGCCCAAGACGGCCTACGACGCTCTCACCTTGGCTATCCAAGAAGGCGTCACCCGAAACACGGAGACGAACCAGGGCAACGGCCTGTTCGGCCTCACACAGATCATCGATCAGAACGATGGCTCGCTGATCCTGCGCTCCGGAAAGGGCGAGCTCCGACTAACTGGAGCCTCGGTCACGGGTAACAACGATCAGTGGGCAATCAACGCAACGGGTGGCGGCACCATCGTCGACTTCCAGCTCTCGATTGATCGGCCGGTGAGTCTCAGCAAGGCCCTGAACTACGACCCGCCAAACATGTTTCTAGAGAGTCTCGAGTCTGATTCCGGCGAGCACGTCCTGAACATTCGGGATCAGGCGGGGGGTGCCGGAAGTCGGGAAGCCGCCCGTGAGCTGAAGACCTTGATCATGAACATTCTCAGCGATGGGGCGCCGCACATCGTCCTCGACTTTGAGGGACAGGCGGTGGTCTCCTCGAGCTTCGCCGATGAGGTCATCGGCAAGATGTTCGTAGATATGGGAATGAGCACGTTTGCGAGCAAGGTCAAGTTGGTCAACATGAACCCAACGGTCGCCTCGCTCGTGGATCGTGCGGTCGCTCGACGAATGCAAGACGGTCTCCCAAGCAAGGTTATGACCGCCGCCGACGACCCCGTGTGACGGCCCGAAGACGCAAGCGTCGTGGGGCGACGTGTTGCGGCGAAGGGGAGGAGAGCCGTCGCTCCATTGATGCGGCGCCCCAGCGGTCACGGCCCGGGGCGGTCGCCCACAGTGGAGACGCCGTCACCATCTCCGGGGCCGCCCCGAAGCCTCACCCTGGTTGCGTGGTCGCGCTTGTCAGTGGTCGCCGCCGGCGCAGACAGTCACCACCGCAGGTGCAGAACGAAAGTGCAGCAACGCTGCAGCAGTTCGATGTTGCGAACAGCCGATATCGAGCACGCGCCACGCTCAAACCGTGCTCACAGAGCCCCATGGCTCGACATGGCATGCAGGGGGTCAGGGGTTCGAGTCCCCTCACCTCCACAGGAAGCAGAAGCCCGGTCCGACGGACCGGGCTTCTGGCATTTCCGTGCGTCCGTACGACGAGGGCTCTCAGTCGGGCGCCGTCCGTCGCTGCGCAGGAACGACCGGACCGGTGTGGCTCTGGACGTAGTCCACGAACCCGTGGCCGAAGGCGGTGCCCGACCACACCGAGTCTCCGGCCACGATCTCGCGTGCCAGGCGACGCAGCCGCTCGCGGCGGTCGAGCGCGGTGCCGGTGTCCTCACAGCCCAGCTGTCGTGCGGCGCGAGCGCCGGCTCGGTAGTCCCGCACCGCGGGTGACGACATGGCGATCCCCCTCCGCGATGCTCGACCCCTCCTGGTCGATCCCCAGCCAGTGTGCCCCGGCGACGTCACCGCTGTCACGGCTCACCCGCGCGCGAACCGGCGCGGGAACGCACGCGCGCGGGGTCATGCCGGGATCAGCTGCCGACCGCTCACGGACTGCGGCCGGATCCGGAGGAGGTGGCTGCGGTTCCCCTCTGCCCACGGATACGGACGGCCGTCGGGGTCCTGCGGGAGGTCTGCGGCCTGCTCCGCCACGCCGCGTACGACGACGGACCAGCCCGCCTCGTTGGCGGGGTCGATGTCGTCGATCTCGAACGCGACCGGGTGGCCCGTGGCGTGCCGCGCGATCTCGCCGTCCGCGCTGACCGCGATCACGATGTCGTTGCCGTCGAGGGCGTAGTTGACGGGGAACGCGACGGGGCCCTGGTCGTCGTCGAGGACGATCCGGCCGACGACGTGGTTGAGCAGGTAGTCGCGGCACTCGCCGGTGCCGAGCTCGTGCACATGGGCCTTGAACCAGTGGCTGGTGGTCATCGGGGTCTCCTTCGGGTGGTCCCTCCAGCACACTCCGGGATGCCGTCGGCCGTCAGGGGCGGGTGTCGTCCACCAGCCGGGACCTTGGTCACCTCGACGGGCCGGACCGGCGCGCCGGCTCAGGCGTCGGGCAGGCCGCGCCGCTCGAGCGATCGCACGAGGTCGGTCTCCCGGTCACGCACGGCGCAGACGGTGTTGACGAAGTGCGCCACGATCCGCGACCGCTCGCCTGCGTGCCAGCCCAGGGCGACACGGGATCCGGGCCAGTCCTCGATCGGGAGGTAGCTCACGCCGGGCATGGGGGTGAAGGTCTGCACCGCGGAGCTGGTCACGGAGACGGCCATGCCGGTCGCGACCAGGGCCACCTCCTCCGTCACCGAGCTCACCGGGTGGATCTTGGGCGGCGGGTCGGTGCGCGCGTCGCGCAGGCTCCAGAAGGCCTTGTAGACGTCGTCGGCGGTGTCGCTCAGCGTGAGTGGCTCGTCCAGGAGGTCGGCGACCGTCACCGTCGTGCGACCCGCGAGCCGGTGCCCCGAGGCGACCGCGGCGATGCAGGGATCCACGAAGAGGTCCTCGGTCTCGATCCCGTCGGTGCCCTGGGGCAACCGGATGAACGCGACGTCGCTGACCCCGGTCGCGAGTCCTGCCGACGGGTCGTTGGCGGGGAACTCGCGCAGGTCGAGGTCGACGTCGGGGAACGCCTCCCGGAAGTCGCCCAGGATCGGTGTCGTGAGCTCCAGCGCCGCGCCCGGGCAGAAGCCGATCCGGAGGCGGCCGGACATCGCCCGGTCAGTGCGCCGGGCGGCCTCCACCGCGTCGTCGAAGCCCGCCAGCAGCTGCGCCGTCGTCTCGCGGAAGGCCTCGCCCGCCGGTGTCAGGGCCACCCGCCGCGTGGTGCGCTCGAAGAGGGCGACGCCGAGCTCCTCCTCGAGCTCGCGGATCTGCCGGCTCAGGGCCTGCTGGGTGAGGAAGATCCGCGCAGCGGCACGGCTGAAGTGCAGCTCCTCCGCGACGACGAGGAAGCAGCGCAGCTTGCGGGTGTGGACGTCCATCGGGCCACCACTATGCACCGTCGCGGTCCGTCATGTGGCGGAGCACTGACAACGCCATCATGTGAATCCGCGGCGACATTGGCGCTTCCGCCGCGGGTCGCGCACACGGCAGGGTGGACCGACGGCCACACGGGCCGATCGGACGAGGGGGAGCTTCGATGTGGCGCAACTGGACCGGCGACCAGGTGTGTACGCCGCGGCACCGGGTGAGCCCGGCGTCGGTCGACGAGGTCGCGTCGGTGGTGGTCTCCGCAGCAGCCCGTGGTGACGTCGTCCGGGTCGTCGGTGCCGGCCACGCCTTCGGCGACAACGTCGTCACCGACGGCACGCTGGTCTCGCTGGACCGGCTCTCCGGCCTGCTCGACGTCGACCCGGCCACCGGGCTGGTCCGGGTCGCCGCCGGCACCCGCCTGTACGCCGTCAACGAGCTGCTGGACGCGCATGGCCTGGCCCTGGCCAACCTCGGCGACATCAACGTCCAGAGCGTCGCCGGAGCGATCTCGACGGCGACCCACGGCACGGGCGCGGCATTCGGCAACCTCGCGACGTTCGTGGAGTCGATGGAAATCGTGACCGCGGCCGGCGACGTGGTCGAGCTGGACGGCGACGACCTGCGTGCCGGCCGGGTGAGCGTGGGTGCGCTGGGCGTGGTGACCGCGTACACGCTGCGGACGGTGCCGGCGTTCCGGCTGCGGGAGAGGCGCGACCGGATGCCGCTGGTGACCGTGCTCCGCGACTTCGACGCGTTCGCCGACGGCAGCGACCACTTCGAGTTCTTCGTCTTCCCCTACGCCGACCGGGCGCTCACCAAGCAGCTCGAGCGCACCCAGGACCTGGCGCAGCCGGGCAGCGAGCGTCGCGCGTACTTCGACGAGGTCATCCTCGAGAACAAGGTGCTCGACCTGATCTGCCGCGCGGGGCGTCGCTTCCCGAGCCAGGTCCCGCGGCTCAACCGCCTGGTCACCTCGGTCGCTTCGCCGTCGGAGAAGGTCAACGTCGGCCACAAGGTCTTCTCCTCGCCGCGCGAGGTGCGCTTCACCGAGTCGGAGTGGGCCTTCCCGCGGGAGGTGCTGCCCGAGGTGCTGCCGCGGATCCTCCGCGTCGCCGAGCAGCACGGCGTCAACTTCCCGATCGAGGTACGCGTGGTCGCCGCCGACAGCGAGTCGATGCTCAGCCCGTCCTACGGCCGGGCGACGGCGTACGTCGCGGTCCACGCCTACCAGGGCATGCCGTGGCAGGCGTACTTCGCCGCGGTCCAGGCGATCGGAGTGGAGTACGCCGCCCGCCCGCACTGGGGCAAGCGGCACACCCTCGATGCAGCGGAGCTGAGCGGGCGCTACCCCGAGTGGGACTCCTTCCAGGCGGTGCGCCGCCGTCTCGACCCCGCAGGCGTCTTCGCCAACGACCACGTCCGGCGGATCTTCGGATGACCCCGTCCCCGACCGCCGGCTTCGACCTGACAGCGCTCGCGCCGACGCCGACGGACTTCGCGGCGCTCGACGAGGCAACCGCCCACCTCGACGCCCCCTTCGCGGTGGTCGACCTCGGTGCCTTCGCCGCCAACGCACGCTCGCTCGTCGCCCGCGCCGCGGGGAAGCCGGTGCGGGTCGCGTCCAAGTCCGTGCGCTGCCGGTCGCTCACCGCCGCGGTGCTCGCGACCGAGGGATTCAGCGGCATCCTCGCGCTGACCCTGGCCGAAGCGCTCTGGCTGGCCGAGGAGCATGACGACGTCGTGGTCGGCTACCCGACCGCCGACCGGAGGGCGCTGCAGCAGCTCGCGTCCAGCCCACGGCTGCTGGACCGGGTCACGCTCATGGTGGACGACGTCGCGCAGCTCGACCTGGTGGAGCGGGCCGTGCCGGCGGGGCACCAGCCGATCCGGGTCTGCCTCGACCTGGACGCGTCCCTGCGGCTGCTCGACGGCCGGATCCACCTCGGCGTACGACGGTCACCGGTGCACTCGGTCGGCCAGGCGGTCGCACTTGCCCGCACGGTGGCCGCGCGGCCGGCGTTCCGCCTCGTCGGACTGATGGCCTACGAGGGCCAGGTCGCCGGCCTCGGCGACAACGCGGGGTCGCTCGCGCACCGGCTCCAGATCCGGGCGATCCAGGCTGCCTCGATCGCCGAGCTCGCCCGGCGCCGGGCTGCGGTCGTCGCGGCCGTGCGCGAGGTCGTGGACCTCGAGTTCGTCAATGGCGGCGGCACGGGGAGCATCGAGTCCACCGTCGCGGAGGACGCCGTCACCGAGGTCGCGGCCGGGTCGGGCCTCTACGCACCGACGCTCTTCGACGGCTACCAGCGCTTCCGGCCGCACCCCGCGGCGTACTTCGTCACCTCGGTCGTGCGCCGGCCCGTCGCCGGCATCGCGACGGTCGCCGGCGGTGGCTGGGTCGCCAGCGGTGTGCCGGCCACGGACCGGCTGCCCCGACCGGTCTGGCCCGAGGGCCTGAGGCTGACGCCACTCGAGGGTGCGGGGGAGGCGCAGACGCCGCTCGCGGGAGCGGCCGACCTCGCCGTGGGCGACCGCGTGTGGTTCCGGCACGCCAAGGCCGGCGAGCTGTGCGAGCGCGTCAACGAGCTGCACCTGGTCCACGACGGCGTCCTCGTCGGGACCGTCCCCACCTACCGCGGCGAGGGCCGCGCGTTCCTGTGACGCCCCCGCGTCGTTGAACCTCAGCACCACCACCCCGAGGAGTACCCATGCGTCGTCCGTCCCGTGTCGCCACCGCCCTGGCCGTGGTCGGCCTCTCGCTGGCCCCGCTGTCGGCTTCCGGTCCGGCAGCGGGAGCGACCTCGATGCGCAGCGTGATGTTCGTCGGCAACAACTGGGCGGGCACGGCATCGATGGTCGACGCCGGCTCGCTGCAGACGCTGCGGTCCGGCATCAACCTGGTGCCGGACAAGGCGCAGGAGCTCGCGGACATCTACCTGAACCCGGTCAAGCTGGCCGAGTTCCTGCTCATCCGCACCGGTCCCGGCGAGGGCCATGACCAGTTCGTCGACGACATGTTCACCACGCCCGACGGGAAGTACCTCGCGGTCTCCCGCCCGAGCTTCGCCGACGTGGTCTGGATCGACATCGCGAAGGCGATCGCGAAGGCTCCGGGTGCGATCGTGCACGAGGAGCAGATGGACGGCTTCCGCACCGACCACATGGGTCTCTCGCCCGACGGCCAGCGCCTGCTCGTGTCGGACTCGACCTCACACACGGTGCACGAGTACTCGATGGTGAACCAGACGCTGCCCGACGGCACGAAGGTCACCATGGGCCAGCGGCTGCGTACCTTCGAGTCCGGCGAGACGCCGCACGAGAGCAACTACTCCGCGGACGGGTCGCGGATCTTCCACGCCTCCATCGGCCGGGTCTACACCCCGGGCGACGACCTCTACGCCGGTGCGGTCAAGATCGGGCCGCTCAACGACGCGGTCAAGGGTGACCGCTGGTTCGAGATCGTCCGCAACGCCGACTTCGCGGTGACCCAGCGCTGGGACATGGGCAAGGAGCTCGCCGAGGCGGGCCATCCGGGGATGAGCTCGGCGGTGCGTCCGATGGCGATCGCGCCGGGGGAGCGGTTCGTCTACTTCCAGGTCTCCTACTTCCACGGGCTGGTCGAGTTCGACACCCAGGCCCCCGACCTCAATGGCACGGTCGACTACCAGGCCGGCACGGTCGCGGAGCCGCGCACCGGGGCCGTCACACGCGTGATCGACCTGCCCAACCGGGTGCCGACGATGCCGCTGGAGGACTACGTCAACGACTCCGCCCACCACGGCCTCTCGATCGACACCACCGGCCGGACACTGTGCGCGGCCGGCACGATGGACGACTACGTCGCGCTCGTGGACCGCTCGAGCGGCACGTACCGGCTCTACGACACCGCGACGACCGGGCACGCCTACGCCAAGCCCTACTGGACCACCGAGGGCCCGGGAAACCGGTGCTGGATCTCCCTGAGCGAGGCCGACTCCGTCGCAGTGATCGACTTCGCCACCGGCAAGGAGCTGGCCTACTTCCCGGTCGGCGACCACCCGCAGCGGATCCGCCACGGCTGGGTGCTGGAGTCGATCGCGTCGTCCTGACACGCCGCCACAGTCAGTTGGCCGATAGTCCAATTTGGCCCCGCTGATTCAGAGCGATCCTCCTAGATCGGCGCGAAATCGTTGTGCGATCGTCTCAACATCGCCAGATTTCCCGATCTCTTGGAGGACACCATGTCCACGGCCTCGTACGGCGCAGGCGCGGTTTCCGCGCCCGCGTGGAAGGACAAGAAGCGCTACCTGTGGATCCTCGGCCTCGTCATCCCGGTGACGCCGCTCATCGGTCTGGGGCTCCAGCACCAGACCGGCTGGTCCGGCTGGCTGTGGCTGACGCCGCTGATGTTCTTCGCGGTCATCCCGCTGCTCGACCTCGTCGCCGGCTACGACGACACCAACCCGCCCGAGGAGATCATCGAGGCGCTCGAGAACGACCGCTACTACCGGTGGGTGACCTACCTCTACCTCCCCGTGCAGTACGCCGGCTTCGTCCTCGCCATGTGGTACCTCGCCACCGCGGACCTGAGCGTCGCGGACAAGGTCGGTCTGGCCATCTCCATCGGTGTCGTGGCGGGCGTCGCCATCAACACCGCCCACGAGCTGGGCCACAAGAAGGAGAGCCACGAGCGCTGGTTCTCCAAGATCGCGCTGGCGCAGTCGTTCTACGGCCACTTCTACATCGAGCACAACCGCGGCCACCACGTCCGCGTCGCCACCCCGGACGACCCGGCCTCGAGCCGCATGGGTGAGAGCGTCTACCGGTTCTGGCCGCGCACCGTCCTCGGCTCGCTGACCAGCTCGTGGCACCTCGAGGCCAAGCGCTACGAGCGCAAGGGCACGCACCCGTTCCACCTCGGCAACGACGTCCTCAACGCGTGGCTGATGACCGTCGTCCTGTGGGGTGGCCTCACCGTCTGGCTCGGCGTCGGGATCCTGCCGTACCTGGTCCTGCAGGGTGTCGTCGGCTTCTCCCTCCTCGAGGTCGTCAACTACATGGAGCACTACGGCATGCTCCGCCAGAAGGTCGGTACGCCGGAGCGCCAGCGCTACGAGCGGGTCGACCCGAGCCACAGCTGGAACTCGAACAACATCGCCACCAACGTGCTGCTCTACCACCTGCAGCGCCACAGCGACCACCACGCGAACCCGACGCGTCGCTACCAGACGCTGCGGGACTTCCGGGAGGCTCCGGTCCTGCCGACCGGCTACACCGGCATGATCGTGGTCGCCCTCGTCCCGCCGCTCTTCCGCAAGCTCATGGACAAGCGGGTCGTGGCCCACTACGGCGGCGACCTCCGCCTCGCCAACGTGCACCCGGCCAAGCGCGAGAAGCTCCTGCGCCGGTACCCGGTGCCGGTCGCGACCGCGGTCGAGGACCTGCACGAGGACAGCTCGGCCCACACCTTCACCAACGAGGTCCTCGCGGCGCGCTGCCCCGGCTGCAGCTACACCTACGAGGTCGCCGCGGGCAACGAGCTCGAAGGCTTCGCGGCGGGCACCGCCTGGGCCGACATCCCCGACACCTGGTGCTGCCCGGACTGCGGCGTGCGCGAGAAGGTCGACTTCGTCCCGGTCGAGACGGCGGGGGTGTGAGGTCATGCGCATCGACGTCGACCGCAGCCGCTGCGAGGGCCTGGGCATGTGCGAGGCCATGGCGCACGAGTTCTTCGAAGTGGGTGACGACGGCTTCGTCGTCGTCCTCGACGAGGCGCCGGACGAGGGGCAGCGCGCCTTCATCCGGGCGGCCATCGACTCCTGCCCGGTCTCCGCGCTGTCGCTGAGGGACTGACGTGAGCACCCGGGAGCCCGGCGTCCGTCGCCTGGTCATCGTCGGAGCCTCCCTGGCGGGGCTGCGGGCGGCCGAGTCCGCCCGCAGGACCGGCTGGGACGGCGAGATCGTGCTCGTCGGGGCGGAGGACCACCTGCCCTACGACCGGCCTCCGCTCTCGAAGGCGCAGCTCGACCACCGCACCGGCGACGACCTCGTGCCGCTCCGGTCGCGCGACGAGCTCGACGGGCTCGGGGTGACGACGCTCCTGGGGACGCCCGCGACCGGACTCGACACCGATGGCCGGCGGGTGCTGCTCGGCGACACTGCCGTCGCGTACGACGCCCTGGTGATCGCTACCGGGGCCACGCCGTACCGGCTCCCGGGGGCGGACGGCATCGCCGGCGTGACCGGCCTGCGGACGCACAGCGACGCCGTCGCCGTCCGCCGGGCGCTGGATGCCGGAGCCCGCACGGTCGTGATCGGCGCCGGGTTCATCGGCTCCGAGATCGCCTCGGCCGCGCGCAAGCGTGGGCTCCCGGCGACGATCGTCGAGCGTCTGGAGGTGCCGCTGAGCAGGTCCCTGGGCCCGGAGCCAGGTGCCATCTGCGCCGACCTGCACCGCGACGCCGGCACCGACCTGCGACTCGGTGTCGGCGTGTCGGGACTGGAGAGCACAGGCGGCCGGGTCACCGGCGTCGTGCTCGACGACGGCACGACCGTCCCCGCGGACCTGGTCGTCGTGGGCATCGGCGTCCGCCCGGCCACGGGCTGGCTCGAGGACAGCCCGGTCGCCCTCCACGACGGCGACCGCGGCGTGCTCTGCACCGCCTCGCTCGCCACCTCGGTGCCAGGCATCTGGGCGGCCGGCGACGTCGCCCACTTCCCGAACGTCCGGTTCGGAGGCGACCTCATGCGCCTCGAGCACTGGACGAACGCCGCGGAGCAAGGTGCCCTGGCAGCGCGTAACGCGTTGGCGGGCACGGGGGAGGAGATCGCCTTCCTCGACACGATCCCGTACTTCTGGTCCGACTGGTACGGCCACCGGCTGCAGTTCGTGGGCACCCCGCGCGCCGATGAGGTGGTCACGGTCGGTCCGCACGGCCCGGGCGCGATCGTCCTGTACCGCCGGGGCACCCAGCTCGCCGGTGTCCTCACCATCGACCGGCCGCGCGACATCATGAAGTTCCGCCGGCTGGTGATGGAGCCGGGCAGCTGGGACGAGGCGCTCTTCCAGGCGGCGGACCGGGTCACAGCATCCGCCTGAGGTCAGCGGGTGACACCGAAGGCGTCGAGGTAACGCAGCGCCAGCTCGACCTCGGCCCGCCCGGACGCGAGCGGTGCACCGAGCAGTGCCTCGGCCTGTGCCACGCGGTAGCGCACGGTGTTCTTGTGCACGGTCAGGAGACGTGCCGCTGCGTCCACGCTGCCCGTCGTCAGCAGGGCCTGGAGCGTCTCGCGCAGGCGCGCGTTGGCGTCCGTGTCCCGGGCCAGCTCGCCGAGCGTGCGCTGCACGAAGCGGTCGGCCGCGACCCCGGCGCTGGAGATGAGCGACAGGATCTCGACGTCCGCGAAGAGCGTGATCGGCCGCGTGTGGGGGGAACGCAGCGAGATCCGCATCGCCTCCTGGGCCTCGGTGTGGCTGAGCCGGAAGCCGTCCACGCCGGGCAGCGCGGTGCCCGCGGCGGAGCGGATGCCGCGCTCGCCGAAGCGCGCCGCGGCGACGAGCAGCGTCTCGCGCTCGGGCGCGTTGCTGGTGGCGAGCCAGCACCACAGGTCCCGTCCGCCAGGGCTGACCAGCAACGGGTTGCGGCTGCCGACGCTGCGAGCGAGGTGCAGCGCGGCGTCGCGCAGCTCGCTCACGCGCTCGGGAGTCTCCGCGCGCAGGATCACGGCGGTGTGCCGTGAGGACAGCGGGTAGCCGCCGAGTGCGGTGGAGAGCTCGCGGGGGTCGGCGGCCGTGCCCGCCGAGCCGTCGAGGATGCCCCGCACCGTGACGAGAGCCTGCGCTGCGGCGCCCTGCCGCAGGCGGTCCTGTTCGTCCTGGAAGATCTCGACCGAGGCCTCGATCGAGGCGTTGAGCCAGTCGCTCGCCCGGTTCCAGACGAAGACGAGGAAGCCGGCTTCGTCGCGGTTGTCGCCGGAGAAGGCGCGGGCAGCCGTGGTGAGGTAGTCCCACACCGCCTTCTGGGCCACCCGGTAGGTCTGGAAGAGCTCGGTGAGCGGGCGACCTCGCAGCGCCATGTCGGCGGCGAAGTCGGCCGCTGCCTGCACGAGCTGCACCTCGCGGGCCGGCTCACGCAGCGCGGCCAGGAACGCCAGCCAGTGGGCTCGCACCGAGGTCTGCAGGCTGTCGGCCAGGACCGCGTCGCCGGCGATGGCGGGGAGCTCGCTGAGGGTCGGACCGGCGATCCGCTCGACCCAGGTGTCCAGAGCCGCCGGCTGGCTCTCGGCGGTGATGAAGGCCTCGACGAGTGCGTCGACGGTGTCGTCTCTGCGCATGACCCTGACCGTAGCGCCGCAGTTGGACGAGCGCACAACAACCTCTCCCCGGTGACGCTTCGTGACCGCCTTCGTGAGCGCAGTGCTTGTGGGAAAGTCCTGCTTGAGGTCAGTCCCTGATCCGGTCCGCGTGCGCGTAGACGTTCATCGACGTCCCGCGGACGAAGCCGGCGATCGTCAGCCCGACCTCCTCGGCGAGCGAGACCGCCAGCGAGGACGGTGCAGAGACGGCGACGAGCAGCGGGATGCCGGCCATGGTCGCCTTCTGCGCGAGCTCGAACGACGCACGCCCGCTGACGCAGAGCGCGATGCCGGTCATGGGGAGGCGGTCGTGCTCCAGGGCCCAGCCGAGCACCTTGTCGACCGCGTTGTGCCGCCCCACGTCCTCGCGGACGACGAGGGCGTCGCCGTGGGCCGTGAACAGACCCGCAGCGTGGAGGCCGCCGGTGACGTCGAAGACCCGCTGCGCCTCCCGGAGCCGGTCCGGCAGTGAGGCGACGACCTCCCGGGCGAACGCCGTGCGGTCGGCCGCCGGGCTGAAGCTGGTGGTGGTCGCGACCGCCTCGAGCGAGGCCTTGCCGCAGATGCCGCACGAGGAGGTCGTGTAGGTCTGCCGCTTCATCGCGTCGAGGGCCGCGAGGTTGCCACCGCGCACGGCGACGTCGAGGACGTTGAAGGTGTTCTCGTCGTCGTCGTTCTTGCCCGCGCAGTAGCGGATCGCGGCGATCTGGTCGCGGCGGGAGACGACGCCCTCGCTGAGCAGGAACCCCTGTGCCAGCTCGAAGTCCGAACCCGGGGTCCGCATCGTCACGGCGAACTGCTCGCCGTTGACGCGGATCTCCATCGGCTCCTCGACGGCCAGGCTGTCGGGGCGCTGGCGTCGGGTCTCGGCGTCGTAGGTCACGACGGAACGGCGCGCGGTCACACGTCCCACAGGGTCTCCTCGGCAGCGCTCGCCGCCACGTGCGGCGAGGTCTCTTCCGACCCTAGTCCGGACGCGGGACCGGGTCCTGCCCGGTGCCGTTGTCGATGCTGACGGGATTCCTTGTCGGCGCTGACAAACTTCGCCCCCGATCGGCAGCCGATGCCCGACGGGGGTCGTCGGGGCGCCCTCGGAGTGCCACGATCGACAGGTGACCAGCGACCAGCGCGAAGACGCCGCCCCCGCAGCCCAGGTCCCCTCCGGCAACGTCGGCGAGGACACCGCCCCCGGCCTCCTGCCGGTGAAGCCGCGGCAGGGCGGCTTCGGTCCGCTGACCACCAAGAAGTGGTCGCAGATGGACTACCACCACCCGGCTGCCGGGTGGGGCGCCTCGATGTCGGTCATGAACGTGCTCACCCGCGAGCGCGAGATGATCCGCGGCACCCGCGCCATCTTCAGGATGAACCAGGAAGAGGTCGGGTACGACTGCCCCGGCTGTGCCTGGCCCGACGACCAGCACGGCCTCAAGCTGGACGTCTGCGAGAACGGCATCAAGCACACCACGTGGGAGATGACCCCCAAGCGCGTCGACGCGAGCTTCTTCGCCCGCCACACCGTCAGCGAGCTGGCCACGTGGACCGACTTCGACCTCGAGGACCAGGGCCGCCTCACCGAGCCGATGGCGTACGACGCCGCGACCGACCGCTACGTCCCGATCAGCTGGGACGACGCCTTCGCGCTGATCGGCGAGGAGCTGCGCAAGCTCGACAGCGCCGACCAGGCGTCGTTCTACACCTCGGGCCGACTCAGCAACGAGGCCACGTTCCTCTATCAGCTGTTCGTCCGTGAGCTCGGCACCAACAACCTGCCCGACTGTTCCAACATGTGCCACGAGGCGTCCGGCCGTGCGCTGACCGCGTCGATCGGCACCGGCAAGGGCACCGCCGACCTGGAGGACTGGGAGCACGCCGACGCCCTCTTCGTGCTCGGCGTCAACGTCGCCTCCAACGCGCCACGCATGCTCACGACGCTCTCCGAGGCGTTCCGCCGCGGTGCGCAGATCGTGCACATCAACCCGCTCCACGAGGTCGGTGCGACCCGCACCATCGTCCCGCACGACTTCGTCGACATGGCGATCTTCCGCACGACCGAGACCAGCACCCTCAACGTGCAGGTCCGCCCCGGTGGCGACCTCGCGCTGATGCGTGCGGTGGCCAAGGCGACCTTCGAGGCCGAGGCCGAGCGCGGCGGCGTCCTGGACCATGCGTTCCTGGCGCAGTACACCGAGGGCTTCGCGGAGTACCAGGCGCTGGTCGAGGGCACGTCCTGGGCCGACCTCGTCATGCAGAGCGGCCTCACCGAGGCGCAGCTGCGCGAGGTGGCCGAGATCTACATCAAGGCCGACAGCTCGATCATCAGCTGGTGCCTCGGCGTGACGCAGCACGAGCACGGCGTCGACACCCCGCGCGAGTTCGTCAACCTGCTCGCGCTCAAGGGCAACCTCGGCCGTTTGGGTGCCGGCCCGTCGCCGGTCCGTGGCCACAGCAACGTGCAGGGCAACCGCACGTGCGGCATCGACCACCGACCCTCGGACGAGTTCCTCGACCGCCTCGGCGAGGTGTGCGGCTTCGAGCCGCCGCGTCACCACGGCCTCGACACGGTGGCCACCATCGAGGGCATGCACGACGGCAGCGTCAAGGTCTTCGTCGGCATGGGCGGCAACTTCGTGATGGCCGCCCCCGACACGGTCTACACGGCCAAGGGCCTGGCCAAGACCGACCTGACCGTGCAGGTCAGCACCAAGCTCAACCGCAGCCACCTGGTGCACGGCAAGAAGGCGCTGATCCTGCCCTGCCTGGGCCGCACCGAGCGTGACGAGCAGAAGGCGGGCCTCCAGTCGGTCTCCGTCGAGGACGCGATGAGCATGGTGCACCTGTCGAAGGGTTCCCGGAAGCCTGCCTCGAAGCACCTGCTCTCGGAGCCGGCGATCATCGCCGGGATGGCGAAGGCCACCCTGGTCGACTCGCCCAGCCCGTGGGACGAGTTCGTCGCGGACTACGACCGGATCCGCGACGTCATGGCCGGGATCTTCCCGGGCTTCGAGAACTTCAACCAGGTGGTCCGGCAGACCAACGGCTTCCGGATCGCCCAGCCGGCCCGCGAACGGACCTTCCTCACCCCGTCGGGGCGGATGGAGTTCTCGCACGCGCCGCTGCCGAACGTCATTCCGGCCGACAGCGAGACCCTCGTCCTGCAGACGATGCGCTCGCACGACCAGTGGAACACCACGATCTACTCCAGCAACGACCGCTACCGCGGCGTGAAGAACCTCCGTGAGCTGATCCTCATGAACGCCGAGGACATGAAGGCCCGGGGCCTCGAGCAGGGCGACCTCGTCGACATCACCTCGACGTCGAAGGACGGCTCGCAGCGCCACCTCAAGAGCTACCGGGCGCTCGAGTACAACCTGCCCCGGGGCAGCGCGGCCGGCTACATGCCGGAGATGAACGTCCTGATCGGCATCGCCGACTACAGCACGCAGAGCGACCAGCCGCTGATGAAGAACGTCCAGGTGACAGTGACGCGTGCCTGACGCGCCCAACCCCGATACTGGGCGTGTGCCCATCGACCCTGCGCTCCAGCGCCTCATGACCTGGGTCGAGCCCCGCCTGCCCGCGCTCGCCGTCGCCGCGCAGGAGACGATCGTCGCGCGCGTGCCGGCGTACACCCTCGAGGAGCCGGTGCCGGCCTCCGAGCTGCGCTGGTCGGTCGAGGAGAACCTCCGCTTCCTCATCACCGCCCTCGGCAGCCCCGACGGCGACGACGTCGACATGCGTACGCCGGTGGCGACCGGCCAGCGACGGGCCCGGGCGGCGATGCCGCTGCCGGAGGTGCTGCGCGCCTACCGCCTCGTCTTCAGCACCCTGTGGGAGGCCCTCGTCGGCCACGTGCGCGCGTCGGACGACCCGGAGCTGGCCGCCGCGCTCTTCGCCGCCGCGAGCAGGCTGTGGCAGCTGGCTGACGAGCACGCGGTCGCCCTGACCGAGGCCTACCGCGCCACGACAGCGGAGATGCTCGTGCGCGACCAGCGACGCCGTTCCGCACTCGTCGAGGCGCTGTTCCTCGGCACGGCCGGGTCAGGGAGCTGCTGGGAGGCGGCCAGCCTGCTCGGACTGCCGCCCGACTCGGGCTTCGTCGCGGTCGCCGCCGAGACGACCGGGCTGGCGGAGGAGAGCCTGCCCGACGTCGAGCGCCGCCTGCTCGAGCGCGGCCTGGCCTCCGCGTGGCGGCTGATGCCCGCGCTGCAGGTCGGCATCGTGGCCCTGCCGGAGGGGCGCGAGGCCGACCTCATCGCGCTCCTGGGCGAGATCACGCGGTCGCGCAGCGGCGTGAGCCCGCGCTACACCTCGATCGCGGAGACGCCGCGTGCGCTGCAGCTGGCCCGTGCTGCGATCTCGGTCCAGCGTGCGGGGAAGCCCGGTGTGCACCTCTTCAGCAGCAGCCCCCTGGCTGCCCTGATGGCGTGCGACCCGGCCGCGGCCGAGCGGCTCGGCGTCGACGTGCTCGGCGCCGTCCTCGCGCTGCCGTCCGAGGACCGCGACGTCCTGCTCGAGACGCTGCACGCCTACCTCGACCAGCAGGCCTCCGCGGAGCTCGCGGGCCGGGTGCTGCACTGCCACCCCAACACCGTCCGCTACCGGCTGCGCCGGCTGACCGAGATCGCCGGCCGCTCGCTGCAGGACCCGTACGCGCTCGCCGAGCTGGCCGCCGCGTCGTACGCCGTCCGGATGCGCAACGAGCGGGGCCGTCTGCCGGGTGGTGCCTGAGTGCCCGGCCACCTCGACGTGGCGGCTGCCCGACGACGGGCGATGGCGGACTGGGCGCATGCGGCCCGCGTGAGTCTGGGCCTGGTCCTTCCCGGGGCGGCCCTGGTCCTGGCCGACCGGCCCGAGCTGATCATCTACGCGGTCTTCGGCTCCTTCGCCGGCATGTACGGCCGGGCCGAGTCACGGACCCTGCGGCTGCTCCACCAGAGCCAGGGGGCGCTGCTGCTTCTCACCGGCACGGTCATCGGCGTGGCGCTGGCCCACGCGGACGCCGACCGGCCGACGATCATCGTGGCGGCCGCCTGCTTCGCGGTCGTGGGGTCGCTCGTCGCCGACTTCTTCAGCCTCCGGCCCGAGGGGCCGTTCTACGGGATCTTCGCGCTCGGGGCGCTGGCCGGCATGCCGGAGCTGGCGTCGCCGCTGGCCCTGACCACGATCGCCGTCGCGTCCGCGGTGCTGGCGGTGCTGATCGGCCTGGCCAGCGGGCGGAGCGGCGACGCGGTGCGCGCGCTCGTGGAGACCGTGCGCGCGCAGCGGCTCCGGTCCCGGCCCGGGGCGGTGGTGCACGCCTTCCGGTACGCCGTCGCCGTGGCGGCCGCCGGCTCGGCGGCGCTGGCCTGCGGCCTGACGCACGTGAACTGGGCGATCGCCGGCGCCGCGGTCACGCTCGCCGCCGCGGACTCGCGCGGCCGGCTCCTGCGGGGCATCCATCGTGTCGTCGGCACCATCGCGGGACTGGCCGTGACCGCACTCGCGCTGGCTCCGGGCTTCTCGCCCCGCACCCTCGCGATCGTGGTCATCTGCCTGCTCTTCCCGACCGAGCTCTTCATGGCGGTCAACTACGCGCTGGCGCTGAGCTTCTTCACGCCGATGATCATGCTGATGACCGAGCTGGCCCAGCCGATCGGCATGCGCGAGCTGCTCGAGGACCGGGCCCTCGGCACGATGCTGGGCGTCGTCGTCGCCCTCGTCGTCAGCTGGGTGCTGCGCGATGCGACGTCGTGGACGTCGACGCCGGTCCCGTCCCGTGAGCAGCCGAAGCCCCCGTCATCGCTGGCGTAGCAGGCCCCGCTCCTGGGCCTGGATCACGGCCTCCAGCCGGCTCGAGACGCCGAGCTTCGTGTAGACCGTCGCCAGATGCCGCTTCACGGTCGCCTCCGACACGTGCAGCTCGCTGGCGATGGCCCGGTTGGAGCTTCCGGCGGCGAGACAGGTCAGCACTGCCCGCTCGCGCGGCGTGAGGATGTCGCCGGGTCCTCCGGCCGACCGCGACAGGGCCACCACCGTGTCACGTGGAAGGCTGACGGTCGCTGCGCCTGTGGAGCCCGCGGCTCGCACGGCGTTCAGCAGCTCTTCGCGGCCGGCGGTCTTCAGCAAGTAGCCGGCAGCTCCGGCGTCGAGAAGGGCGCGCACGAGCTCGGCCTCGTCGTGCATCGTGAGGATGACGACGCTGGTGCCCGGGCTCGCCCCACAGATGCGGCGGGTGGCATCGCCCGGGCCGGACGACGGCACGACGGTGTCCGGCATGTCGAGATCCAGAAGCACCACGTGCGGGCGCGTGCGCACGACGAGGTCGAGAGCAGCGGCGGCGGTGCCCGCCTGCCCGACGACCGTGATGTCCTCGGCCGTCCCCAGCAGCTCCACGATCCCCTCGCGAAAGAGCTGGTGGTCGTCGACGACAGCGACACGGAGGCTAGGTGGCATGGGGCGCTCCTGTGGGGAGGGGAACCGTCAGGGTCACGGTGGTGCCGGATGCACGGCTCACTGTCACGAGGTCGGCACCGATCAGATCGGCCCGCTCCTGCATGGAGGCGCGTCCGGTCCCTCGGGCGGTCGACTCGACGTCGAAACCGTCTCCGTCATCCGTGACTGATGCTGTGAGAGCCGCTTCTGTGACCGTGAGGTCGACGGTGACCGTGCTCGGGTTGCTGTGCTGGGTGGCGTTGCGGATGGCCTCGCGCAGGATCAGGAATGTCTCGCTCGCGTAGTGCGCGGAGAGGTGGGTGAGGTCCTCGTCGCTGGTGAAGCGGGTGGTGATCGTCCTCGGCAGGGTCGCGAGGTGGCGACGCAGGGCGTCAACCAGGCCGCCGGGTTCCACCGTCACTCTGGTCTCCGCGGCGAGCGCTCGCACAAGGGCCATGGCGTCGTGCAGCTGCTCCCGGCCGGACTGGATGCGGGCACGGGCTGCGTGCGGGTCGCGCTCGTTCCAGTACTCGATCAGGTCGAGGTTCTGCAGCCCGACCGCGATCGCCGGTCCGACCGTGTCGTGGAGCTCGCGCGAGAGGCGCAGGGCCTCGTCACGATGGGCGGAGCCCGCCTTCGCGAGCAGGAAGTCGACGTAGTTGGCGGCTGCATCGGCCATCCTCTGGAGGATCGCCGCATTGAGCCGCAACGCGGCCGTCTGCAGGGGTTCGGGGACCGACTCCGCCGCCAGGTGGGCCGACACCTCGTCCAGGCTCGCGGCGAAGATCATCGTTGCCGCTGCCAGTGAGGCCGACGGGTGGACCCCTCTCGATGCCCGCTCCCGACCGATGGTGGCGGAGAGACCGGGTGCGGTGGTGTCCGGGGCAGTGAACCCGACGGCCTCGTCCACGATGGCCAGGAGCTGCGACCGGAGCTGCTCGCGGATCGACTCGCCTGCACCCAGCAGTGGGCTCCCCGCGGCCTCGAGCAGGTCGAAGTACCGCGAGGCGATGCGCTCCCGGGTGTCGGGCCACGCGCTCGATGGAGGCGGGATCTCGTCGGTCACAGCGCAGGGCATCCATAGTCAGGTCGCGGTGCGTCCGGGGCCGGACGCCATGGGTAGTCCGCAGCGTATTGACTCCCGACACCCTCCGCGCCGGATGTTCCGCGTTCCATGAGCCGAAGGGTGCAGATCGGTCTGCACCCTTCCGCTCGACTGCTGCGCCTGGCGGATCGTCATCGCCGTTCGTGGGTGCTGTCGGGAGGTGCTCGGCCTAGGTTGCGGTGGCGGGGCGTCGCACCCGGACCAGACGGGGGGACCGGGCGCGCAGCACCGGATGTCGAGGGAGGACGAGGTGTGGTGACGAGGGAGCTGGAGCTCAGCCTGCGCGAGACGCGTGCGGTGCGAGCCGCCATGGCCGAGGCGGGTGCGGCGGTGCGCCTCCGCTCGGACGAGGCCGCGCTTCGTGCCGGCCGGAACCGCCTCGTCCTGGAGCCGACGTGCCTGCCGCCGGTCTGCAGGTCGCTGGTCCACGTCGCACGGGAGATCCCGGCCAAGGAGCTTCGGGCTCGCGTCGGCATCGACCGGTCCGAGCTCGACGCCTTGTACACGCGCGTCGTCGCGCACTGGGCGATGGTCGCGGGGTTCTGAGCGCAGCGCCGTATTCCGGCTTCACGTGGCACGTCCGTGCAGCCACGAGCCGGCAGCGCATGACTAGATTGGCGGCGTGGATCGGGAAGCGCAGTGGACCCCTCCCGCGGACGCCTGGGAGACCAGCCGCCTCGGTGCCTTCGCCCGGCTCGCGCAGCGGCGCAGCGGGCTCGACCTGGTCGGCGACTACGCGGCGCTGTGGCGGTGGTCGGTCGAGGACCTCGACACCTTCTGGGCGACGGCGTGGGACTTCTTCGGGCTGCCCGCCCTGCCTCCCGGACAGCAGGTCCTGGCCGAGGACCGGATGCCCGGTGCGGTGTGGTTCCCCGGCGTGCGCCTCAACTTCGCCGGCGAGGTCTTCCGTGACCGCGACCCCGGGGGAGAGGCGCTGGTCGAGCTGGCGGAGGACGGCACCACGACCTCGCTGACCTGGGCCGAGCTGGAACGCCGGGTCGCCTCCGTCGCGGCCGGGCTGCGGGAGCTCGGTGTGGGGGAGGGCGACCGCGTCGTCGGCTACCTGCCCAACCGCTCCGAGGCGGTCGTCGCGCTCCTCGCGACCGCCAGCCTCGGCGCCGTCTGGGCGGTCTGCGGCCTGGACTACGCGCCCGCCGCAGCCGAGGCGCGCCTGGGCCAGCTCGAGCCGACGGTGCTGGTCGCAGCGACGTCCCAGCTCCTCGGCGGGGTGGTCCGCGACACCGGGGCCGAGGCTGCTGCCCTGGCTGCGGCGATCCCGGGCGTGACGACGGTGGTGGTCGGCGATGCGGCAGCCGTGCCCGGCGCGGTCGAGTGGGAGGACCTGCTGGCCACTCCGACGGCAGGCTTCCAGCCGGTCGAGGTCCCCTTCGACCACCCGCTCTGGGTGCTCTTCTCCTCCGGCACCACCGGCCGGCCCAAGGGCATCGTCCACGGCCACGGCGGCACCACCCTGGAGCAGCTGAAGATGGCGGCGCTTCACCTCGATCTCGGGCCGGGATCGCGCTTCCTCTGGTACACCTCGCCCAGCTGGATGATGTGGAACGTGCAGGTCGGTGCCCTCCTCGCGGGCGCGACCGTGGTCCTCGTCGAGGGCAGCCCGGCGCACCCGCGTCCCGACGAGCTCTGGCGGCACGCGGCCGCGCAGCGCGTGAGCGTGCTCGGCACCTCTCCGGCGTACGTCGGGGCGTGCCTGAAGGCGGGGGCCGACCTCGCGTCGCTCGACCTCGGCGCGCTGCGGACGGTGGGGATCACGGGGTCGACGTTCTCCCCGCAGGCGCACGCGCGACTGGCGGCGCAGCTGCCGGACCGGGTGCAGATCGGCTCGCTCAGCGGCGGCACCGACGTCGCCACGGCGGTCGTCGGGTGCGCGCCGGTGCTGCCGGTGTGGCCGGGTGAGCTGTCGGCGCCATGGCTCGGGGCGCCCGTGGACGCGTGGTCGGATGCGGGGGAGCCGGTGCGCGGCGTGCAGGGCGAGCTGGTGCTGACCCGGCCGATGCCCTCGATGCCGGTCTCGTTCTGGGCCGACCCCGACGGCTCGCGGCTCCGTGCGGCGTACTTCGAGTACTTCCCGGGCGCCTGGCGGCACGGCGACGCGATCACGATCACCGACCACGGCTCGGTGGTGATCCACGGCCGCTCCGACGCCACCCTCAACCGCAAGGGTGTCCGCATCGGCAGCGGCGACCTGTACGCGGTCGTCGAGGCGCTCTCGGAGGTCGCCGAGGCGATGGTGATCGGGCTCGAGGAGGGCGACGACTACTGGATGCCGCTCTTCGTCGTCACCACCGACCAGCAGCCGCTCGACGACGCACTGCGCGAGCGGATCCGCGACGCGATCGCCACGGGGCTGTCCCGACGCCACGTGCCCGACGAGCTGATCCAGGTCGAGGCGATCCCGCACACGCGCACCGGCAAGAAGCTGGAGGTCCCGGTCAAGCGGATCCTCGGTGGCCGCCGCCCCGAGGACGTCGCGGACCCCGACAGCGTCGACCGCCCCGACCTCCTCGGCTGGTACGCGGACCTTGCCGCGCGGCGCTCGGCTACCGTCGGCCCATGAAGGACCGCCTCGTCGCAGCTCTCGTGATCACCACGCTCTCCGCGGGCGCGCTCGCCGGGTGCGGTGAGGACACGACCCCCGCGCCGGCGACGAAGAAGGCGCTGGCCGCCGTGGCCGTCGACGACCTCGGCATCACACCGTCGTCGTACGGGCTGACCCCGAGCTGGTACTACCCGGCCCCGCTGCAGGTCGAGGTGCGCTGGCACCCGAAGGGGAGCCATGACGCCCACCGCCTCACGCTCGATGCCACGGCGGACGCGCCCGCTCGCGGCTGTCCCGCCGGTGAGGACGCGCCGCGGTGCGCCACCTGGCGGGTGAAGGGCGGGACCGCGGTGCTGACCTGGGAGACCGAGGCGCCCGAGGAGGATCCCGGACTCTTCCACCTGGCGTGGCAGCGCGGCGGCGAGCTCCGCGAGGCCGGCTACGCGGGCGCGGCCATCACCGGCGACCCGCGTGCGCAGGCGGGCCTGCCGGTCTCCGTCGACGACCTCCTCGGTGTCCTCACCGACAGCCGCTTCGGCGTCACCAGCACCCGGGCCATGGTGCACGCGGACCTCGCGAAGTGGCCCAAGGACGAGGCAGCCGGCGACGTCGTGCGGCAGACCCCCCAAGGCATGGCCGCGCGTCTCAACGAGCAGCTGGGTGCGCCGATGAGCGGGCAGGCGGCTGATGCGAGCCGCTACGGTGCGGGCGCCATCGGCGTCACGCTGCACTACCGCGACCGCGACCTCACCGTGGTGCAGGTCTCGGTCGGTGCGGTGAAGCAGCCGAGGTGCGCGGCGGGCTGGAGCTGTCAGCCGAGGAAGGGGGAGCCCGCGGTGGTGACCGGCTGGCGGCCCGGTGTCGCCACGGCCGTCTGGACCGACGTCGCCGGTGGCGTGACGGTGGTCGTCACGGAGCACGACCCCCGGATCACCCGGGATCCGCGCCCCCGCTGGGGCAATCCGGGGCGGCCCGGCAGCGACGTGGCGATGCTCGCGGGCTGGCGCAGCTGGTGGTCGGCGTACGAGCTGCGGCAGACGGCCGAGCAGCGGCCCGCCTGGTTCCGCTGAACCGCTCGCGCGCCACCCGTGCGGACCGCCGTGTGACATGTGTGACACCGTGTCACGGAGATCACATCGCTCCGGACTGACCGGTACGCCATGTAGCGGATACCTTCTGCGGGGCCGTGGACAACGGCCATCGGTTTGTACAACTGCAGGGAGGTCCGGGTGTCCCTCACCCTGGAAGCGACGACGGCCGCACCGGCCGGCGGAGCAGCAGCGAGCGAGATCCTCATCGCCGCCGGCATCGCCGCGGTCTACTTCGGCATCACCGGCTGGGTGCTGCTCCGGGAGCGGACCGGGCACCCGACGCTGATCGGCCGCGGAGCCGGCTGGCTCGGCGACAAGGTCGGCCTGCCGGTCTGGGCGGTGATCCCGACGTTCGGGCTCCTGCCGGTCTGGCTGCTCGCGGGCTTCGGCGTCTACTGGGACGTCCCGATCCACATGCAGAAGGGTCGCGACGCCGGCCCGCTCGCCAACCCGAGCCACTACCCGATCTTCCTCGTACTGCTCTTCCTCGCCTGCATGGGCGTCGGGATCATGGCGCTTGCCCGCAGCCCGCTGCCGAAGCACACGCTGAAGCTCGCGCCCGGCTGGAAGGTCCCGTTCAGTGCCGTGCTCCTGACGATCGCCGGCTTCATCGCGGTCTGCGGCTTCCCGGCCGACGACGCGTGGCACCGCATGTTCGGCCAGGACGTCACCGAGTGGGGACCGACCCACGTGATGATGATCGGCGGCGCGATCACCTCGCCGTTCTGCATGCCGCTGCTCTTCGCCGAGGCGCGCCAGGTCGGTGCGCGCTTCCTCGCAGGCACCAAGGGCCGGTGGCTCTTCGGCTACGCGTTCTCGATCTGCATGCTGCCGTTCGCGTTCCTCATGGAGTTCGACCTGGGCCTGCCGCAGTTCCCGGCGTCGACCGAGTTCATCATCTTCGGGTTCCTGATGACCTGGGTCTGCGTGGCCACGCGCATCTGGTTCGGCGGCGGTGGCGCGCTCTACACGCTCTTCTGGTGGTGGTTCGCACACGTCTTCCTGGTGCTGATCATCCTGCCGCTGCCCGGCATCCTCACGATCCGCTTCATGTCCGCCATTCCGGTCGCCGTCATCGTCGAGCTGGTCGCGCTGGCCTTCGGCGTACGACGCGGCGGCGCACGGCTCGTGCCCTTCGCCGTCGTCTCCGGACTGCTGGCCGGCTCGCTCGGACTCTGGCTGGAGTGGCTGTGGGCCGAGAAGTTCATGACGATCAAGATCAACGGCGACGCGCTGCCCTTCCTGCTGACCGTCGGCACGATCGCTGCGGTCGGCGGCGGCCTCTTCGCCCTGTGGCACGTGCGACGCACGCTGGACGTCGCCGGCGACGACCAGATGGAGGCGGCGGGCTTCACCATCGCCCCGACGTTCCGCCGCTACGGCCTCGCCGGCTTCGGCATCTTCGTCGTCCTCATGGCGATCTTCTCCCAGCCCAAGGCGGGGGAGCCGGTGCCGGTGACGGTCAGCTTCGACCACGTCACGGCCGGCCAGGAGGAGTGCCCCGGCACCGCCGAGCGCTGCGAGGCCTACGTCACCGTCACGTTCCCGGAAGAGGACCACGCGAAGGACGCGGTCTGGTTCACCGGCTACGCGTGGCAGGGCTGGCGCAAGGGCATCGCCGCCGCCGACGTTCCGAAGGACCCGATCGAGGGCGTCCCGGGTGTGGTGCGGACGAGGATGCTGCCGACGGGCGAGCCCGGCCAGTACCGCTCGGCCGACCCGATGCCGATGTACGGCGGCTGGAAGTCGATGATCCGCATCCACGAGGCGCCGCGGACGATGATGACGTGGGTCCTCTACATGCCCGACGACCCGGCGCTGAAGAGCGCGCGCGGACGGATGATCCACGTGACCGACGGGCAGACCGTCGAGAGCGCCTTCGAGCCGAAGATGCTGCAGCGCGAGCGCAAGGACTCCATCCCGGACTGGGTCTACGGCGTCGCGAACGACGTGGTGCTGAGCGGCTGGCTGCTCGTGCTGCTGCTCTTCGGCTGGTGCTACAACCGCGCCGCCGGCCAGCGTCGCGAGGGCACGCGCACCGCCTGATGTGCGCGGTGCTGCTGTCGGTCACGCGGCCGGCAGCAGCACCGTCACGCGCATGCGGTCCCCGTGCGCGCAGGGCACTGCCGCCGCGACGCCGTACGAGGCGTGGCCGCCCCCGCAGCACAGGCGGAGCTCTCCGCCGGCGCTGGTGACGAGCTGCTCGACCAGTGACAGGCCGAGTCCGGACCCGCGCCGTCCGCGTGCCTCCGGGGCCCTGGTGAAGCGCCCGGTGACGGTGTCGAGCAGGTCGGGGGAGAGGCCGGTCCCGGCGTCCTCGACGACCAGGCGGACGCGGTCGCCGACCCGGTCGACGGTGACCGTCACCGGGGGTGCCCCGTGCAGGGCGGCGTTGTCGAGCAGGTTGGTCAGGACCCGGCGCAGCCCGGGCTCGTCGAGCCCGGTCGCGGTGCTCCGCGCCGCGGCCGAGACCTGTACGCCGCCGCGTTCGCGGGCGACCTCGCGCGCGACGACGCCGACGTCGACCGTGTCGAGCGAGGACGTGGGCGTGGCCTGTTCGAGGAGGTCCTCGCTCAGCTGGGCGAGCCGCTCCACGTCGGCGCCGAGCTCGTCGAGCGCCCGCTCGTAGGCCTCGCGGTCGCGGGGGCGGCTGCGGGTCATCTGGATCCGTGCCTTGAGGAGGGTGAGCGGTGTCCGGAGCTCGTGGCTGGCGTCCTGGACGAACCGGCGTTCCCGCTCGAGGGCCTGCTCCTGAGCGGTCAACATGGCGTTGAGGGTGTGGCCCAGACGGGTCACCTCGTCATCGCGTCCGGCCGGCACGTCGAGCCGAAGCCCCTGCTGGCCGGCGGCGATCTCGGCGGCCCGCGCGCGGTAGCGCTCCACGGGGCGCAGGGCCGAGCGGGCGAGCAGGCCACCGATCAGGGTGGTCACGGCCAGTGACGCGAGCCCGGCGAGGACGAGCTGGACGAAGAGCTCCCGGAGGGCCTCGTCGCGGTGGTTGCGGCGGACGGCGACCAGCAGGAGAGGCCCGTCCTGGGTGAGCCGGTAGACCCGCACGCGGCGAGCCGGGGTGTCGCCACCGGGGAAGATCGACCCGACGTCGAAGGTGCGTGTGCCGGCGGCCGGCAGTCGGGATCCGCCGACCAGGGAGAGCACGGGGGCGCTGCCCCCGGCGTCCTCGACGATCGGCACGGCGTCGCGGGTGAGGCCGGGGCGCAGCACCTGCCAGTCCGCGCCGGTCGCCGCCGCACGCGCGTGGTCGAGCACGTGGCCGTTGTCGTCGACCAGGGGCCGGATCGCATCCGTCGCCTGCTTGAGCTCGGTGTCGAGCCCGCGGTCGAGGGCGTACTCCACGCGCTCGTAGACGAAGACCCCGGCTGCGGTCAGCAGCACGAACATCGCTGCGGCGAACCCGGCGATCAGCCGCACGTGGATCGGGAGGCGCCTCACGTCGGCAGCTCCGCCCGGAACCCGGCGCCGCGGACCGTGGTGATCGTGTCGGTGCCAAACGGCTTGTCGATCTTGGCGCGGATCCGGGCGAGGTGGACGTCCATCACGTTGCTGGCGATGTCGGTCTCGCCGTCCCAGACCCGGTCGAAGAGGTCGAAGCGCGAGACCACCTTGCCGGCGTTCGCCAGGAGCACGCGGAGGATGTCGAACTCGCGGACGGAGAGCTCGATCGGCGTGCCCCCGCGCGCGACGGTGCGGGCCTCGACGTCGAGGACCAGGTCGCCGAGCACGAGCACCTCGGGTTCGCTGACGGTGCTGCGGCGATGCAGTGCCCGCAGGCGGGCGAGGAGCTCGCCGAGGTCGAACGGCTTCGGCAGGTAGTCGTCGGCCCCGGCGTCGAGGCCGTCGATGCGGTCCGACACCGCACCGCGCGCGGTCAGCAGGAGCACCGGGGTGGTGACCCCGATCTCCCGGAGGCGTCGGCAGACGGTGACGCCGTCCATCTCGGGGAGCATCCAGTCCAGGAGCAGCACGTCGTAGGGCAGGCCGCCCGGAAGCGCGCGCCCGTAGGCCGAGCGGCCGTCGGCGACCAGCTCCGCGGACCAGCCGGCCTCGGCCAGTGCCTCGACGAGGAGGGGGCCGAGCCGCGGGTCGTCCTCGGCGATCAGGATCTGCATGGGTCCACTCTGCCGGGTCCGGAGGTCGTTCACGTTCCTGAAAGGTCGCGCTTCCTACGTTCGAGGCATGACCACGACGACCGCGCGCTCCCGGGGCCTCGCGACTCACTCCGCGGGGACCAGCCGCGCTGTCGTCGTGGTCCCCACCTACAACGAGTCCGAGTCGCTGCCGGTACTGCTCTCCGCCATCGCCGATGTCCGCACGTCGCTCCCCGAGGGCACCACCCTCGATGTGCTCGTCGTCGACGACGGCAGCCCCGACGGCACCGCTGACCTCGTGCGGCACCACCCGGCGTACGGCGTCTGGCTGGGGCTGCTCCCGCGGACCGCGAAGGACGGGCTCGGAGCCGCCTACCGGGCCGGTTTCGCGCGGGCTCTCGAGGACGGCTACGACCTGGTCGTCCAGATGGACGCCGACGGCTCGCACCCGGTCTCCGCGCTCCCGGCGATGCTCGCGGGCCTGGCCACGCACGACCTCGTCATCGGCTCGCGCTACGTGCGCGGGGGTCGCACGGAGAACTGGCCGCTGCGCCGCAGGGTGCTGTCGGCGGGTGCCAACACCTACGCCCGTTCCGTGCTGTGGCTGCGCACGAAGGACTCCACCGCGGGCTTCCGTGCCTGGCGCGCCGCCGCGCTGGACTCGGCGGGCGTGCTGCGCAGCAGTGCCGACGGGTATGGCTTCCAGGTGGAGAACACCTGGCGGTCCGAACGTGCCGGCCTGCGTGTCGCCGAGGAGCCGATCACCTTCGTAGAGCGGGTGGCCGGTGCGTCGAAGATGAGCCCTGCCGTCGCCCTCGAGGCGGTCACCCTGATCGCGCGGTGGCGTGCCGGGGAGCTCCGCGCGTGGGTGCGCCGGTACGCCCTCGTGGTGGGGCTCGTGCTGCTCGCAGGCCTCGTGCGCCTGCCGTTCCTGCACCGTCCGCTCACTCCGGACGAGGCGGGCTTCCTGACCGTCGCCGGACAGTGGCACCCCGGCTCGTCGCTGTACGGCGACTACTGGGTCGACCGGCCGCCGCTGCTGGTCGCGCTGTACCGGATCGCCGCGCTGCACGGGGGGACGGTGTCGCTGCGGCTTCTCGGTCTGCTGGTGGTGATGGTCTCGGTCGCCCTCGCGGCCGGGCTGGCGCGCCAGCTGACGCCGCGACGGCTCGGGCCCGTGGCGGCCGCGGCGACGGCGCTGCTGCTGCTCGATGCCTCCCTGTTCGGAGGCATGCAGGTCAACGGCGAGCTGCTCGCGGTGCCCTTCGTGCTGGCGGGGCTGTGCTGCCTGATCCGGGCCTCGCGCACGTGCGGGTCGCCGCTCTGGTGGGCCGGTGCGGGTGCCGCCGCGATGGCGGCGGCCCTGGTGAAGCAGAACGTCGTCGACGTCTTCGTCGTCGCCGGCGTCGTGATCGCCTGGCAGGCCGTACAGCGTTCGCGGTCCCACGCCCTCGCCGCCCTGGCAGCGCTGGTCGCAGGTGCGGCGGGCGTCCTCGGGTTCGTGCTGGGCATCGCCTGGCTGCACGGCACCTCGCCGGCAGGGATCTGGGACGCCGTCGTGACGTTCCGCCTGCAGGCGGCAGCCGTGATCGCCACCGAGGCGTCGCACCACACCGCGGAGCGGGCGCACGTGCTCGCGCTGGCCTGGCTGTGGAGCGGCGTTCCGGTCCTGCTGGCGGTCGCCGCGCTGCGGGGTGCGCGTGCGGGCCGCGCGGCGGGCCCGCCGCTGGGCTGGATGGCAGTCGGCCTGCTCGGCTGGGAGGCGTTCGGGGTGGTGGCTGGCGGGAGCTACTGGCTGCACTACCTGATCGGCACCGTGCCGGGCACGGTGCTGGTCGTCGCCCGCGGCGTCGCGCGCGCCCGGCGTACGCCCGTGGTCTCGTACGCCGCTGCCCTCGCCGTCGTCGCTGCCTCCGTCGCCCTCAGCACGGTGCACGCCGTGGAGCGTGGCGCCCACGAGCCGGCCGGTACGGCGGAGGTCGCCTCGTGGCTGGCCCAGCACGACCGGCCGGGAGACACCGGCCTGGTCGCCTACGGCCAGTCGCAGATCCTGCGGGAAGCCGGGCTGCGCAGTCCGTACAGCCACCTGTGGAGCCTGCCCGTGCGGGTGCGTGACCCGCGCCTGGAGGAGCTGCGCGACGTGCTGTCCGGCCCCGACCGCCCGACCTGGGTCGTGACCGGACGCTACGGCCTGACGTCGTGGGCGATCGACCCGTCGCTCGCAGCGCCCGTGCTGCGGGCCGGGTACGTCCAGGTGGCGCGGATCGGCGAGTGGCGGATCCTGCACCTGCGTGACGGATCGGGCGACAGGGTCACCGGGCTGGCGTGAGCACCGCGCTCAGGGCGGCGGGGTCCGGCGGGGCGATGGTGCCCAGCTGGATGCGGGCGCCGTACTCGTCGCGGACGCCCCAGTGCTCCGCCAGACGGTCGCCCTCGGTCCGGTAGACGTGCACCGTGGGCATCGCGTAGCTGCCGCCGGCTGCGCCCTCGCCGTGCACGGCGTCCACGCCGACGCCGTGCGCCGTGGCGCGGATGACGACCCGGTCCTCGGTCTCGAGGACGTCCTCGAGGTCGTAGCGGATCTGGAGGACGCCGGTCACGAAGCCGAGGATCATCCGGTAGCCCTCGGGGCCCGGGGGGAGCGGGAACGGCGAGCCGTGGTCGACGAAGTCGTCGGTGACGAGCTCGTCGAGCCGGGAGAGGTCGCGGTCGTTGATCGCGTCGAAGACGGCGAGGGCAGCGCTGCGGGCGGGGTTCATGGCGTAGTCTCCTGACTGGAACGTGATTCCATTGGAATTCCAATCTAAGCAAATGGAGGTGTCGTGGCAAGGGCCTACGACAACACCGGCCGTGCTGAGCGCGCCCTGGTGACCCGAGGGCAGATCCTCGACACCGCGCTCGGGCTGCTCCTCGACGGCGGCTACGCGGCGATGACGGTCGCCTCCCTCGCGGCAGCGGCAGGGGTCAGCCCGCAGACGGTGTACAACTCGGTCGGCGGCAAGCCGGCGGTGGTCAAGGCCGTCTACGACCGGCTGCTCGCCGGCGATGAGGCCGAGGTCGCGATGAGCGACCGGCCGGAGTTCCAGGCGCTGTTCGCCGCGACCGACCGGAGCGCGTTCGTGGCCGCCTATGCGGCCTGGGTGCGGGTGGTCCTCGAGCGGGTCGCGCCGCTGCTCGGCGCCCTGCTCGCTCACGGTGCCGACGCGTCGCTCGCGGACTTCGTGGCGACCATCGAGCGGGAGCGCTACACGGGGACGACGCAGGCGATGACGGGCCTCCGGACGCGGCTCGGCCTGCCCGAGCACGTGGTCGGTGAGCGCGGCTTCGCCCGGCTCGTGGATGCGGTGTGGGCGCTCAACGCGCCGGACGCCTACGACCGGCTCGTGCGTCGCTCGGGGTGGACCTCGTCCGAGTACGAGGCGTGGCTCACCGGCCAGCTCACGGTGCTGCTGACCTGAGCACGACGTCACTGCCGCCGGGTCGCCGGACGGCCGAGCGTGTACCAGCACAGGGCACCCACCGTGCTGCCGAGGAGCACGATGGCCAGCCACATCGGCTTCGCCGGGCCGCGCACGTCACGGTCGTCGGTGCGCACGAGGTCGACCAGGCACCAGGCCCAGAACGCCAGCGCGACCGTCACGATGGCGACGGGCAGGGGCGACGCTGTCACGGGGCCAGTGTCGTCCCGCCGGGGTGGCGCGGCAATCAGGCCCTGTTGACGGCTAGCGGAAGTCGCGTGACTTCGGTGATGCGCGGACGATCAGCTGCTCGCACCGGTCGGCGACGAGGTTGAGCACCCCGTCCTGGGTGTGCTGCAGGATCCCGCGTACGACGAGGGCCGCCGACGTCCGCGCCACCCGGCGGTAGCGCGCCCAGGCGCCGGGGGAGACGACCACGTTGAGCAGGCCCGTCTCGTCCTCGAGGTTGAGGAACGTGACGCCGCCGGCGGTGCCGGGTCGCTGGCGGTGCGTGACCAGGCCGGCGACCTCGATGCGGCGCCCCGACTCGATCGCGCCGACCTCGACGATCGGCACGACGCCCCGCTCGTCGAGCCCGGCCCGCAGGTGGCGCAGGGGATGGTCGCCCGGGGAGAGGCCGGTCGTGGCCAGGTCCTGCACGAGCTGCTCGGCCTCGGTCAGCATCGGCAGCAGGGGTGGCTGGTAGCTGAGACCGCCGAGGTCGAGCTGGCCCGGCGAGAGGGCGGAGGCCTCGCGGGAGGCCCAGAGGTCCTGGCGCCGGTGCTCGGAGAAGGCGCCCGCCATCGCCAGGGCCTCGAGCTGGGTCGTGGTCAGGTCCACCCGGCGGGCAAGGTCCGCCTGGTCGCGGAACGGACCGCCGGCATCGCGCGCGGCGACGATCCGCTGCGCCACCTCCACGCCGATCTGGGTGACGTCGGCCAGTCCGAGCCGCACGCCCCAGCCGAGGTCGCGGTGGTGGCTGGTCGTCGTGTCGGGAGCACGCCGGTCGAACTCGCCGACAGGAGGCTGCTCGAAGCTCAGGCACTCGGGACGGCCGTGGTGTCCGTCGTACGACGGGAGGCGCTCGAGCCCCGCGTGCACGCCCGACAGGTCGAGCGAGGGACCGAGCACCGTCACGCCGTGGCGACGGGCGTCGGCCGCGAGCGACTGGGGTGAGTAGAAGCCCATCGGCTGGGCGCGCAGCAACGACGCCAGGAACGCCGCCGGGTAGTGCAGCTTCATCCACGAGCTCGCGTAGACCAGCACCGAGAACGAGATCGAGTGCGACTCGGCGAAGCCGAAGTTGGCGAAGGCCTGGATCTTCTCGTAGATCTCCGCAGCCTTCTCCTCGGAGAGACCGTTGCTGCGCATGCCCGCGAAGAGCCGGTCCTTGAGAGCCTCGATCCGGACGACGCCCCGCTTGGACCCCATCGCGCGACGCAGCATGTCGGCATCGGCGTGGTCGCAGCCGCCCACCGCCACGGCCATCTGCATCAGCTGCTCCTGGAAGAGCGGGATGCCGAGCGTCCGCTCGAGGACGGGCTTCAGCAGCGGGTGGTCGTACTCCCACGGCTCACCCTGGCGGCGGCGCAGGTAGGGGTGCACCGCGCCGCCCTGGATCGGGCCGGGCCGGATCAGGGCGACCTCGATGACCAGGTCGTAGAAGCAGCGTGGCTTGAGCCGGGGGAGCGTGCCCATCTGGGCACGCGACTCGACCTGGAAGACACCGATCGAGTCGGCGCGGCAGAGCATGTCGTAGACCCCCTGCTCCTCGCGTGGCAGCGTCTCGATCGTCCAGTGCTCGCCGAGGTGCTCGGCGACCAGGTCGAAGGAGTACTGCAGGGCGGCGAGCATGCCGAGGCCCAGCAGGTCGAACTTCACCAGCCCCATCCACGCGCAGTCGTCCTTGTCCCACTGCAGGACGGTGCGCTTCTCCATGCGGGCCGGCTCGATCGGGCAGACCTCGCCGATCGGCCGGTCGGTCAGCACCATGCCGCCGGAATGGATGCCGAGGTGCCGCGGGAAGGTGAGCACCTCCTGTGCCAGGTCGACGACCTGCCGGGGGATGCTCGCGTCATCGACGGCGACGTGGCCCCAGGAGTCGATCGACTTCGACCAGGCGTCCTGCTGGCCGGGGGAGAAGCCGAGCGCCTTCGCCATGTCGCGCACGGCGTTCTTCGGGCGGTAGGTGATGACGTTGGCGACCTGCGCGGCATTGCGGCGGCCGTACTTCCCGTAGACGTACTGGATGATCTCCTCGCGCCGGTCGGAGTCGAAGTCGACGTCGATGTCGGGCTCCTCGTCGCGCAGGTGGGAGAGGAACCGCTCGAACGGCAGCCCGTAGAAGATCGAGTCGACCGACGTGATCTCGAGGACGTAGCAGAGCGCAGAGTTGGCCGCCGAGCCGCGCCCCTGGCAGAGGATCCCGCGGCGCCGGGCCTCCTGGACGATGTCGTGGACGATGAGGAAGTAGCCGGGGAAGTCCTTCAGCTCGATGACCGCGAGCTCCTTCTCCAGCCGCTCGCGGACCTCCTCGCCGTAGCCCGGGTAGCGCTTCTCCGCGCCCTCCCAGGCGAGCTCGCGCAGCCGCTCCATCGGCGTCTGGCCACCGGGCAGGTCGAGCCTCGGCAGGCCGGGCTTCGCCTTGCGGAGGGGGAACGCCAGGTCGTCGGCGATCTCCGCCGTGCGCTCGACCGCGCCCGGGTAGCGGCGGAACCGGCGCGCCATCTCGTCGCCGCTGCGCAGGTGGGCACCGTCGCCGCCGGGCAGCCAGCCGTCGAGCTCGTCGAGGCTGCGCCGGGCACGTACGGCGGCCAGGGCGGTCGCGAGCGGATGCCGCGCAGGCGTGGCGTAGTGAGCGCCGGTGGTGGCGACCGTGGGCAGGCCGAGCCGGGCGGCGACCCGCGCGAGGGCGTCGTTGTGGAGGGAGTCGAGCGGCTGCCCGTGGTCGAGCAGCTCGACCGCCACGCCGTCGCGGCCGAAGAGCTCCCGCAGCCGGGCCAGCTCACGCTCCGCGGCCCTCTCGCCTGCGGTGGCATCGGTGGCAGAGGTGAGGGCCCGTCGGACCGCGCCCTTGCGGCAGGCGGTGAGTGCCATGACCTTCCCCTGGGTGGACGAGGCCAGGCCGGCGAGGTCGTAGACGGGGCGCCCCTTCTCCGCGCCCATGGCGAGGTGCGCATCGGTGAGGGCGCCGGCGAGCCGGTGGTAACCGTCCTGGCCCCGGGCGAGGAGGACCAGGTGGTCGCCGACCGGATCAGCCACGCCCTGTTGGGGCGAGGGCAACCCGAGGGAGACCTCGACGCCGTAGATCGTCTGGAGGTCGGGGTAGGCCTCGGCGGCCTCGGCGAAACGGACCACGCCGTACATCCCGTCGTGGTCGGTGAGGGCGAGCCCGTGCAGGCCCAACCGTGCTGCCTCGATGACCAGCTCCTCCGGGGAGGAGGCACCATCGAGGAAGCTGTAGTGCGAGTGTGCGTGCAGCTCGGCGTAGCGCGTCGTCGAGACCACCTGCTCGACCACAGGGGCGCGGAACGGCTGGCGCTTGCGCGAGACCGGTGCCTCGTCGCGCCCGTTGACCGGAGGCTTGGCAGGGCGACCACTGTGGATCCGCTCCATCTCCTTCCAGGAGATAGGCGGGTTGCTCCAGCCCATTACTCCTGGCCCATCAGTCGTAGCGCCCTTCGACCGACCAGGGCTCGGCCTCGTCGGGGGAGAGCTGCTCGTAGAGCAGCAGCCAGGCCTGGTCGTGGTCGTCGACGAGCTGCACGCGGTCGACACGTCGGGTCTCGGACGGGTCCCACCAGCGCTGCCGGATCGGCCAGGGACCGGCCCAGGCGGTCACCCGTCGCAGGCCGTCGCCGAGGGGGCCCGGGTCGAGCCAGACCGGGTCGCTGGAGAGGTCGCCACGACTCCCGATGCGCACGAGTGCGCGTGCGGCGTCGAGGAGCCGCACCGGCACCGGCTCGTCGTAGACGAGGGTCGGTGCGAGCCCGGGCAGGCTGCCCGGCCAGGGCTGGTCGGCTTTGCGGGCAGCGGCCGTGGGGGCAGCCTCGCCCCACGGGCGCAGCTGGGTGCGCTCGGCGAGCAGCCGACCGCCGCCGATGGCCGCAGTCAGGACGCCGTCGTGGCCGAGGCGACCCTGCAGGCGGGTGGCGGTGTGGTGGATCCGGTCGGCCGGCCCGTCACGCCACAGCCCGCCTGCGTGGGCGGCCGCGTCGTCGAGGGCGAGCGGCGCGACCTCGACCCGGACGACAGCGCCGTGACGCGTGGTCGGGGCGGTCAGTGCGGAGGCGGCCGCCCCCTGGAGCTGCCACCGGATCCGGTCGACGACCTCGGTCGAGCTGAAGTGGCGGGGATGGGTCCAGACCTGGTCGCTGTGGGCCCGCCCGGTGTCGTCATCGTCGGTGAAGACGCTCACCTGGACCTGCGAGCAGACCAGCTGCCGAGCGGTCAGGGTGGCGATGAACTCCTCCGCCATCGTGCGGCAGCCGAACGCGACCTGGTCGACCCGCTCGAGCCCGGGCTCGAAGACGACGTGGCGGGTCAGGTCGGGAGGAGCGGCAGCGGCGCGCACCGGCGCCACCTCACGGCCGCGGGCCAGGTCGTGGGCCTGCATGCCCGGCACGCCGAACCGGGCCCGCACCGAGGAGCCGGGCAGGGCGGCGAAGTCGCCCAGGGTGGTCAGCCCGAGGCGCTTGAGCAGTGTCACGAGCTCGGGTCCTGCGCCGGGGAGGTTGGCCAGGACGTCGAGCGGCAGCGCGGCGAGGAACGCCGCTGACGCACCGGTCGGCACGACCCGGAGGGGCACGGCGGCTGTCGTCGCCTGCGCGGCGAGCTCGGCGGCGTGGATGCCGTCGGCGATGCCGATGCGGACGTCGACCAGCCCGGCGACGCCCCGCACCTGGTCGGCCAGCGCCCGGGCCGCGACCTGCTCGCCCCCGTAGTAGCGGGCCGCCCCCGCGACGTGGACGGCGACGAGCCCGGGCCGGCGCACGTCGACGCCGGGGATGACCTCGTCGACGGCCCGGACGACCGGCTCGAAAGCACGCGCGTCACGCAGAGGGTCGTGGGGGAGCAGGGTGATGCCGGGGCACCGCGCCTGTGCCTCGCGCATCCGCAGCCCGACGGTCACGCCCTCGGCGTCGGCGGCCGCCGAGCGGGCGACGACCCTGCCCTTCTCCAGGAGGGCGAGTGCCACGTCAGGGTCGAGCCCGTGCCCGGTGCGGGTGGCCAGCAGCGACCAGTCGGGGCACCAGAGGGCCAGGCTGCGCCGGACCTCCGGGGGCGTCATGACACCTCCAGGTGGTGGCGGGAGGTGCGGCCGGTGCGCTGGCGGACCTCGACGGCGAGCCTGCGCTGCAGCAGGCAGCCATGACCGGAGCCCAGCCCGCGCCAGCCGGCGGGGGAGGCATGCAGGGTCGCCTGCAGGGCCGGCCAGGTCGAGGGCGGCTCCTCGGTCAGGAGCAGGGTGCAGCCGCGCTCGCGCAGGCGTGCGGTCAGGCGGGCGGCCTCCGTCGGCACGAGGCGGACCGGTCGGGCCAGCACGACCGGGACGATCTCGGCCAGCGCGGCGACCACGGTCGCCCACTGCTCGCCCGGAGCCGGGACGACGAGCGTGCGGTCGAGGTCGAGACCCATCCGGGAGGCCACCTCGAGGCCGAGGTCGGGCAGGCCGACGACGGCGCTCCAGGCGCCCTGCGAGCAGGCCTCGGCGAGCAGCATCAGGGCCAGGGTCAGCGAGCCCGTCGCGGCATAGGTCGCCCCGGCCCGGAGCCCGCCCGGGAGCGCGGCCCGCAGCGCCTCGGGCACCCCGAAGCCGATCACGTCGCCGGGCGACTCGGACCCCTCGAGGCGCCGGATCCGGGCGCGCAGGGCGGCCAGGTCGGGGACCCGGGAGGTGCCCGGCTCGGGGGCCAGATCGAGGGCTGCTGTCACTCCTCCATGTTCGAACAGATGTTCGAACATGTCAATCGGGGAAGGGGTTCTGTGGCGGTCCGGAGGAATGCTCCCATTCCCCGGCGGAGTGGCCCGTCGCGCCGTTAGATTTGTCCGACTTCGGGGATTCAAGGGGTGGTGGCCGCATGACCGTTGCGCGCGTCGGCGACCGCCGCACGCACCTCGCCCAGTCGGCGCTGGAGGTGCTCAGCGAGAGCGGCTACGCCAACACCGGCATCCGCGACATCGCCCAGCGCTCGTCGTACTCGCACGGGGTCCTGCACTACTACTTCAAGGACAAGTCGAGCCTCATCCTGGAGGCGGTCCGGCTCTTCAAGACCGCCTGCGTCGAGCGCTACGACGCAGCGCTCGAGGGTGTCACCACGGCGGCCGGCGTGCTCGCCGCGTTCGAGGACCGGCTGGTCGACTCGCTCCTGACCGACGGCCGCCTCCACCGCCTCTGGTACGACGTCCGCACGCAGGGGTGGTTCGGCTCCGTCGACGGGGCCGCGCTCGCCGAGATCGACGCCCTCATCGAGGCCATGGTGGTCCGCGTGCTCGACACCTACGCCCGCCTCTCCGGCCGGCGCCTCCGGGTCGAGGCGGCCACGGCGTACGCCCTCGTCGACGGGCTCTTCCAGCGTGCGCTGCAGGAGCACTTCCAGGGCGACGAGAACGCCTCGCGCGCCCTGGTCCTGCGCCTGCGTGAGGCGATGCCGCTCCTGCTCGCCTAGAGTCCGCCCATGCCCACCGTTCTCGTCACCGGCGCCTCGCGCGGCATCGGCCGCACCACGTCCCTCCGTCTCGCCGCTGCCGGCTGGGACGTCCTCGCCGGCGTCCGGCGGGAGGAGGACGGCGCCGAGCTCGCCGCCCTCGACTCCCGCATCACCCCGGTCCTCCTCGACATCACCGACGCGGCCCAGATCGCCCGCGTGGCCGCCGAGGTGACCACGCTCGACGCCCTGGTCAACAACGCCGGCGTCGCGAAGCTCGGCCCCCTCGAGGGCCTCCCTGTCGAGACCCTGCGCGAGCAGATGGAGATCAACCTGATCGGCCACCTCGCGGTCACCCAGGCCCTGCTCCCGCAGCTGCGCGCCTCCCGCGGCCGGATCGTCTTCACGTCCTCGCTCAGCGGTCGCGTCGCCACCCCGCTGACCGGTGCCTACAACGCCTCGAAGTTCGCGCTCGAGGGTGCCGCCGATGCGCTGCGCATGGAGCTGCGTTCGTGGGGGATCCGGGTCTCCCTGGTCGAGCCCGCGCAGGTCTCGACCGACATCTGGCACAACGCCGACGCCGACCTGGACGCGGCCATCGCCAGCATGTCGCCGGCCGCGCAGGAGCTCTACCGCCCGCACCTGGCCGGATTCCGCAGGATGATCCCGCTCTCGCAGAAGCTCGCCGTCCCCGCGGACAAGGTCGCCCGCGCCATCGAGAAGGCGATCACGTCGCGCAGCCCCCGCGCCCGCTACGTCGTCGGCCTCGGTCCCAAGGCCCAGGTCGCCCTCAGCGGCACGACGCCCACGCCGGTGCTCGACGCCGTGCTGCGCAAGGCGACCGGCGTGCCCGCGAAGGCCTGAGGCCCCAGCCTCCCGCAGCGGACAGCCGACGGGGCCGCCTCCGGGAGGAGGCGGCCCCGTCGTCGTTCGTTCGTCAGCAGCCCAGGTGGAGCCGGGTGTTGGCGAAGTTGATCCGCGGTCCCGCCTGCGGACGGAGGACCGCCACGCTCAGTGCAGAGAGGTCCATCGAGCCGGTGCTGCCGTCGGCGCAGGTGCCCTTCTGCTGGTGGTTGACCTGGATCGAGAAGCCCTTGTCGACGATCTGGAGGACCGGGTCGAGGGCCTTGCGGATCGGGATCGTGATGAGCCCGGTCTTGATGTCGTCGATCGCGAGGGCGAAGACCTGGTGACCGGCGTCGCTGGTCACGTAGTCGTGCAGGACCGTGGCGAGCTTCGTGACGGTCGGGCCTGCCAGGGTGATCGCGGCGGCCAGCGTCTTGCAGAGCAGCGGTCCCGTGATGCCGACTGCGGTGCAGGTCGGCGCGGTGGGCGTCCCCATCAGGTTGACGCTCCACGTCGCCGTGGCGCTCTGGCCGGGCACCGGTTCCAGCGTCGCGGTGAGGTCGACCGTCACGCTGGCGAGCGAACCCTCGATTGCCTTGATCACGACGGTGTAGACCTCCTCCATGAGGTCGTGGACCGTCTCGGCGATCATCGGGTAGATCTCGTCGTCGATCAGCTCGGTGTTCGGGTTCTGCGAGTTCAGGCCGGTCGGGTCGCCCGGACGGTTGACCTGGGGCGCGAGGAGGGGACCGTCGATCGTCTCCTCGCCGTGCAGGGCCTGGTCGAGGTGCACCGTGACCTTGCCGGTGGAGAAGTCGACCGTGAGGACGTGGTTCTTCGTGGTGAGCGGCTGCGCCACGATCGCCTTGAAGATGCTGTCCTGCATGTGCGACCGGACCCGGGCCGTGACCTTGGTGCCGACCGGCAGGGCGTTGGTCAGGGCGGTCAGGTCGAGCAGCGGGTTCAGCGTGTTCTCGACCGCACGGTCGACCTGGCCGGCGCCGTCGTAGATCGACGACGCAGCGCTGGCGACCAACGGGGAGTGCATGTCGAGGTCGGCCTGACCGATGCGGTAGCGACCGGGGCCGCCGACGCCGTCAGGATCGAGGAGCTGTCCCTTGACGGCCTGGAGCTCGGAGCCGCTGACGCCGAGCTTGAGCAGGAGCTGGTCGACCGCGAGGTCGGTCACTCCGTCCATGCCGGCCTTGCGCATGATCGACAGCATGTCGATCGACGCCGGGGCGGGCGTGGAGCCGTCGGTGTTGTCGAGCGACACCGACCCGTCGGCTCCAACCAGCCCGGTGACGGCACGTGCGTCCTGCGGGCTGGTCGCGGTCGACTCCGAGAGCAGGGCCGCGAGCTGGCCGAAGTCGATGACCTGGTCGAGCGGGACCTGGGCGCCGCCCAGGCTGATCGTGCGGTTGCCGAGGACGCTGGCATTGACGCCGCTGCGGTTCGGGCCCGGGTTGCTCGGGGCGTCGGCCTCCGAGTAGGCGGCGTCGGCGAGGTTGCGGGCGCCGCCTGCGATCTCGAGGACGGTGGCCGAGGCCTCCGGGCTGCACGCGTCGACCTTGGTGCCGGCGTTGCCGAGGTTGATGGTCGCCACGTTCTGGGAGCGGAGGACGGCGAGGCTCAGTGCGGAGACGCGGAGCTTGCTGACGCCCTTGCTGCCGTCAGGCCGCAGGCAGGTGTCGGAGTCCTGGTGGTTGACCTGGAGCGACACGACCTTCGCGAGGACGTCGAAGAAGGGTGCCAGTGCGTTGCGGACCGGGACGGTGATGAGCCCGGTCTTGATGTCGTCGACGGCCAGGCGGAACAGCTGGTCGGCGTTGTCGGCCGTCCAGTAGTCGCGGATCGGCTGGAAGGCGCTGCTCCAGCCGTACGCCTGCTCGATCGCCCCGACCCCCTCGCAGAACGCTGCGCCCTGCGGCCCCGTGCTCGTGCAGGCCTGGCGGGAGAGGTCACCCTTGAGGTTGGTGGTCCACGTGGCCACTGCACCATCCGTGGGCGTCGGCTGGTAGGTGGCCGTCCAGTCGACGGTGGAGCTGTCGACGGCGCCGAGCACCACGCCCACGGCGATCGAGTAGACCTCGTCCATCAGGTCGTGGATCGACTCGGCGACCATCGGGTAGAGCTCGTCGTCGACCAGCTCGGTGTTCGGGTTCTGCGAGTTGAGGCCGGTCGGGTCGCCGGGCCGGACGTCCTGGGCGGGCAGCAGGGGACCGTCGACGGTCTCCTGGCCGTGCAGGGCCTGGTCGAGGTGCACGGTCATCGTGCCCGTGGAGAAGTCGACGGTGATGATGTGGTTCCGGGTCGTGATCGGCTTCGCCAGGATCGCCCGGAAGATCTTGTCCTGCAGGTCGGCGTGGACGCGGGCGTCGACCGTCGTCCCGGTCGGGAACCTGCTCGCCACGGCGCCCTTGTCGAGCAGGGAGTTGATCTTGTCCTCGGTCGCCGCCTGCATGCGGCCGGCGGCGTCGTACAGCGTCGCCGCCGCCCCCTTGATCGCCGGGGAGCCGAGGTCGAGATCGGCCTGCGCGACGCGGTAGCGACCCGCGCCGCCGACGCCGTCGGGGTCGAGGAACCGGCCGTTGCGGGCGGTTAGCTCCGCACCTCCGATGCCGAGCTCGAAGTCGGCGCGGGAGACGAGGCTGTTCGTGAGGCCGGAGACGCCGGCCTTCCTGAGCACGGACAGCAGGTCGACGGTGACGGGGGAGAAGCCGCCGTCGGTGCGGTCGAGGGTGATCGACCCGTCGCTCGACAGGGCGCCCGAGATCGCGTGGTTGTCCCACGGGCTGGTGGCCGTGGACTCGGAGTAGAGGGCTCCGGCCTGGCCGAAGTCGATGACGTCGCTGAGGGGAACGTCGACCCCCGCGATCCTGATGACGGCCCCTGCGGCGCTCGCGTTGAGCTGGCTGCGGTTGGGGCCGGGGTTGGTGGACGGTGACGCCTCCGACCAGGCCATGCCGGCGATCGGTGTGGTCCCGAGATAGCCCTCGAGGACACTGGCAGACGCGCTGCCGGGCTCGGTGCTGGTGCCCGCGGCCGTCGCCGGCAGTGCCGGGACGGCGACGGCGAGGGTGGCGGCCGCTGTCACGGCCAGCCCCTTCCGCCAGGACGTGGCGCTCGTCGAGCGACGCGCCGTTGCAGACAGATCGAACATGCTCTCCCCTTCGCTTTGAAAGACCCCATGTGATGCAAAGCAAGGGCAGGGAGGGGAGCCCGAGAAAGCCCCGCCGTGACCTGGGACACACTCAAGGTCTAGACCGGGACTGCTGTCAACCCCTACTTCCCAGTAGGGGTCGGTGTCGCCCGGTGGTGACCAGGTGTCGCCTGCGCGGGGCACGTGTGTCACCCGCGCATGCGCCGCGGCCACAACGGTGCTGCTCCGGTAGGATCGCCCGTCGTGTCGACACCTGCGCAGAGCCCCGAGAACACCTCCGTCAACGAGTCCGCCCCGGACGCCGCGACGTACGACGTGGAGGCCGTGCAGGCGAAGTGGCTCGAGCGCTGGGACGGCCTCGACCTCTTCCGTGCCGACGACGCCGTCGCGCTGGCTGGCGAGAAGCCGACCTACTACGCGCTGACGATGTTCCCGTACCCCTCCGGCGACCTGCACATGGGCCACGCCGAGGTGATGGCGCTGCACGACGTCGTCGCGCGCTACAAGAAGTTCCGCGGTTTCGAGGTGCTCAACCCGATGGGCTGGGACTCCTTCGGCCTGCCGGCGGAGAACGCCGCCATCAAGCGTGACGAGCACCCCTCGACGTACACCTACGCGAACATCGAGACGCAGTACGAGTCGTTCAGGAAGTACGGCCTCGCCTTCGACTGGTCCCGCCGCCTCCACACCTCCGACCCGGAGTACTACAAGTGGACGCAGTGGCTCTTCCTCAAGCTGCGCGAGCAGGGCCTGGCCTATCGCAAGAACTCCCCGGTCAACTGGTGCCCCAACGACCAGACCGTGCTCGCCAACGAGCAGGTCCTGGCCGACGGCACCTGCGAGCGCTGCGGCGCCGAGGTGACCAAGAAGGAGCTCACGCAGTGGTACTTCAAGACCACGCAGTACGCGCAGGAGCTGCTCGACTGCCTCGACGGCATGCAGGACACCTGGATCGCCAAGGTGGTCAACGCCCAGCGCAACTGGATCGGCCGCTCCGAGGGTGCGCACGTGACGTTCGAGGTGGCCGGCCACGAGCCGATCACCGTCTTCACCACGCGTCCTGACACGCTGCCCGGCGCGACCTTCATGGTCGTCGCCGCAGACGCCAAGCTCGCTGCCTCGCTGGTTTCCGACGAGCAGCGGCCGGCCCTCGAGGCCTACCTCGACGAGGTCAAGAAGGCCTCCGACATCGACCGTCTCGCGACCGACCGCCCGAAGACGGGTGTCGACCTGGGTGTCACCGCGACCAACCCCCTGACCGGCGAGCAGATCCCGGTCTGGGCCTCCGACTACGTGCTGGCCGACTACGGCACCGGCGCGATCATGGCCGTGCCGGCCCACGACGAGCGCGACCGCGAGTTCGCGGAGAAGTTCGGCCTGCCGGTCGTCGAGGTCTACTCCGAGGACCAGCCCTACGACAAGGCCGCCGAGATCTCCGCGGCGATCGCGAAGATCGAGGAGAGCGGCCACGGCCAGGGCACGGTCAACTACCGCCTGCGCGACTGGCTGCTCTCGCGCCAGCGCTACTGGGGCGCGCCCATCCCGATCATCCACTGCCCGGTCGACGGCGAGGTCGCCGTCCCCGAGGACCAGCTGCCGGTCCGCCTGCCCGAGCTCAAGGGAGCCGACCTCAAGCCGAAGGGCACCTCGCCGCTCGGCGCCGCCCGCGAGTGGGTCGAGGTGGCCTGTCCGGTCTGTGGCGGTCCGGCCGAGCGCGACACCGACACGATGGACACCTTCGTCGACTCGTCGTGGTACTTCTTCCGCTACCTGTCACCCAACGACGACACCCAGGCCTTCGACCCGGCGCTCGCCGAGGCATGGGGCCCGGTCGACTTCTACCTCGGTGGCGACGAGCACGCGGTGCTCCACCTGCTCTACGCGCGCTTCTTCACCAAGGCGCTGCGCGACATGGGGCTGATCACCTGGGACGAGCCGTTCACGTCGTACCTCTCGCAGGGCAAGGTGATCAACAACGGCAAGAAGATGTCGAAGTCGCTCGGCAACGGCATCAACCTCGGCGAGCAGATCGAGAAGTTCGGCGTCGACGCCGTGCGCCTCACGCTGGTCTTCGCGTCCCCGCCGGAGGACAACATCGACTGGGCAGACGTGTCGCCCGAGGCATCGCTGAAGTTCATCAAGCGCGCCTGGCGCCTCGCCGGCGACGTCACCTCGGAGCCGGGCACCGACCCGACCGGTGGTGACGTCCCGCTGCGACGGGTCACCCACAAGACCGTCCACGAGTGCGCCGACCTGCTCGAGCGCCACCGCTTCAACGTCGTCGTCGCGCGCACGATGGAGCTGGTCAACGCCACCCGCAAGGCGATCGACAACCCGGAGGTCGGCCCGGCCGACCCGGCCGTGCGCGAGGCCGTCGAGACCGTCGCGATCCTGCTCTCCCTCGTGACGCCGTACGCCGCGGAGGAGATGTGGGAGCTGCTCGGCCACGCGCCGTCGGTGGCCCAGGCCGCCTGGCCGACCGTGGACGAGACGCTGCTGGTCGACGACACCGTGACCGCGGTCGTGCAGATCCAGGGCAAGGTCAGGGGCCGTCTCGAGGTGTCCCCGTCGATCTCCGAGGCCGACCTGGAGGCCGCTGCGCTGGCCGACGCCAACGTGCAGCGTGCGCTCGAGGGCAAGACGGTCCGCAAGGTGATCGTCCGCGCGCCGAAGCTCGTCAACATCGTCGCCGGCTGACGCCGGGTCTATCGTCAGGGCATGGCCAAGGCTCAGGAGCGGCGCATCGCGCTGGTGACCGACTCGACGGCGTCGCTGACGCCGTCGGAGGCCTCCGAGCTGGGCGTCGTCGTCGTGCCGGTGCAGGTGATCATCGGCGCGACCGTGTACGACGACGGCATGGCGACGCCCGACATGGTCGCGACCGCGCTGAAGGAGTGGACGCCGGTCTCGACGTCCCGACCCAACCCGGCGACCTTCGTCGAGGCCTACGAGAAGGCGGCTGCGGCCGGGGCGACGGAGGTGCTGTCGATCCACCTCTCCGGTGAGCTGAGCGGCACGGTCGAGTCCGCGCGGCTGGCGGCGCGCGAGGTGTCGGCCCGGGGCATCAAGGTGACCGTCCTGGACAGCGAGCAGTCGGCCTTCGCGCTGGGCTACGCGGTGCGTGCGGCCGCCGAGGTCGTCGCGGCCGGTGGGTCGGTGCGCAAGGCGGTCAACGCCGCGAAGCGGAGCATCGAGGGGTCCCAGACGATCTTCTACGTCGACACCCTCGAGTACCTGCGCCGTGGCGGCCGGGTGAGCGCCGTCGGTGCCTTCCTCGGAGGGGCGCTGGCGGTGAAGCCGCTGCTGCGTTTCCACGAGGGCAGGATCGAGTCGTTCGAGAAGGTGCGCACGGCGGGCAAGGCGCTCGCACGCGTGGAGGAGCTCGCGGTCTCCCATGCGCACGCCCTCGGCGAGGACGTGCGCGTCCACGTGACGGTCGGTCACCTCGCGAGTCCGGACCGGGCCAAGGTGCTCGCGGAGAAGATCGCCCACCGGCTCGGTGACCAGCTCGCCGACGAGGTCCATGTCGGTGAGCTCGGTGCCGTCCTCGGCGCCCACGTCGGCCCGGGCATGATCGCCGCGGTCGTCGTCCCCGCTTCCTGACCTTCTCCACAGGTCCGGCCGTCGCCGGTTGGTGGTGGCCGGTGCGCTGCCTAGCGTGCCTCGCATGGGATCTCGGGAGTCGTACGACGAGGCACTGGCGCACCGCCTGGCGCTGTTGCGTGCCGAGCTGACCGGTGAGCGCGCCGCGGCGGAGAGTGCCCGGGCGCGGGCGGAGCGGGTCGAGCGCGCGGAGAACGCTCGCTCGGAGCCGGAGAGGTCGGAGCCGGAGAGGTCGGAGCCGGAGAGGTCGGACCCGGTGGCGGAGGAGCCCGCCGTGGCGACCTTCCGCCAGCCGGGGCGCCATGCGTCGCGGCGGTTCCCGTCCGTCGCGGCGCGTGTGCCGGCTGGCCTCCTGACGCCGGGCACGATCGCGGTCGTCGCCGTCCTCGTGGCGGTGGGCCTCGCGGTCGTGGCCTGGCTGACGCTGCGGAGCGAGCCCCGGGAGCTGCCGATGGCGGCCCCGGTGGCGGCAGGCCTCGCCACCCCCGTCGCCCTGCCCGGCAGCGGTGCGGCGTCTGCCACAGCCTCGGCGGGTGCCGCCGCGCAGGTGGTCGTGCACGTCGCCGGGAAGGTGCGGCACCCGGGCATCGTCGTGCTCGATGCAGGCGCACGCGTCGTCGACGCGGTCCGGGCAGCCGGCGGTGCACGCCCGGGCGTCGACCTGGCCGGCGTCAACCTGGCCCGCCTCCTGGTCGACGGGGAGCAGATCCTGGTGGGCACGGGTGCGCCGGCCACGGCCGCTGCCCCAGGAGCGGTGGCGGGCGCCGGCGAGGGCGCGCCGGGCATGGTCAACATCAACACCGCCACCGAGTCCGAGCTCGAGGAGCTGCCCGGGGTGGGCCCCGTGACGGCTGCGGCGATCGTGGCCTTCCGTCAGGAGCACGGCGCCTTCACGAGCGTCGACCAGCTGCTCGACGTGAGCGGCATCGGAGAGGCGACGCTGGCGCAGATCGCGCCGCACGCATCGGTGTGAGCCCGTTCCGGATGGACGGCGAGGGTCCGGACCTCCGCGGTCCGGCCCTGGGTTGCGCAGCCTGGTGCGGGGCCCTGCTGGTGCTCGCCGTGGAGCCCCGGACCGGTGTCGGGGTGGTCGCGGCGGCCGTTGCCCTGGTCGGCTCGGCGGGCCTCTGGCTGGCCCGTCGCCGCCGCACGTTGCGTACCGTCCTGCTGGTCGGGGCTCTCGTGGCCTCGGCGACCGCGGGTAGTGCGCTGCTGAGGACGGAGGAGGCATCGGCCGGGCCGGTCCCGGCGCTGGCCGCGCAACGTGCGCCCGTCGAGGCGCAGCTGGTGGTCACCTCGGACCCGGTTCCGCTCGTGCAGAGGTTCGGTGGTGGCGTGCGGTTCGGGGCGACGCTGCTGGTCGTCCGCTCAGGAGCCGCTGCGGCCCGGCTGCGTGCCGACGTGCTGGTCATGGCGGACGAGTCGTGGAGTGGTGTCCCTCTGGGATCGACGCTCGTCGTGCGCGGACGGCTGCGGAGCTCGCCCGACCCGCGACTGGCGGCGGTCCTCTCGCCGAGCGGCAGCCCGGGTCGTGTCACCCCGCCCGGCCTGCTCTGGCAGTGCGCCGCCGCGCTGCGGAGCGGCGTTCGGGAGGCGGTCGCGGGGCGCGGTGCGCCACAGCGTGACCTGGTGCCGGCTCTGGTGGACGGTGACGACGTCGGCCTCCCCGCCCAGGTGCAGGCGGACTTCCGCACCTCCGGGCTGACCCACCTGACGGCGGTCAGCGGCACGAACCTGACCCTGATCGTCGGGTTCCTCCTGCTGGTGGGGCGCGCTGTCGGCGTCCGGGGGCGCTGGCAGGTGGCGCTGGCCGTCGTCGGCATCGTCGGCTTCGTGCTGGTCGCCCGCACCGAGCCGAGCGTCGTGCGGGCCGCAGCGATGGGCACGGTGGGCCTGCTGGGCTTCGGGAGCGGCGGGCGCGACCGCGGGCCGCGCGCGCTCGGGCTCGCGGTGTTCGCCCTTCTCCTGGTCCAGCCCTGGCTGGCGGTCGAGGTCGGCTTCGCACTGTCGGTGCTCGCGACGGCGGGGATCCTGTTCGTCGCTCCCGGGTGGACGCGTGCGCTGGCCCGATGGATGCCGCGCTGGCTCGCCGCGGCACTGGCGGTGCCCGCCGCTGCACAGGTGGCCTGCACGCCCCTCGTGGCCGCGATCTCGGGCCAGGTGAGCCTGGTTGCGGTGGTCGCCAACCTGGTCGCTGAGCCGTTCGTCGCGCCGGCCACGATCGCCGGCCTGCTCGGCGGGGTGCTCGAGCTCGTGTGGCACCCGCTCGGGGCAGCCGCCGGCTGGATCGCCGCAGGATGTGCGGCCGCGATCATCGCCGTCGCCCGGTCGAGCGCAGGCCTGGCCACGCCCGCGCTCGGCTGGGGGACGGGCCCGCTGGCGCTCGTCCTGCTGACCGTCCTGTGCGCCGTCGGGGGCGTACTCGCCGGCCCGTTGCTCGCGCGTCGTGGCCCGACGCTGCTCCTGTCGGCCGGTCTGGTCGTGGTCCTGCTCGTGCCGCGACCGACGCCGGGATGGCCTCCCTCCGGCTGGGTCTTCGCGATGTGCGACGTGGGCCAGGGCGACGGCCTCGCGCTCAACGCCGGCCGGGGCACGGCCGTGGTCGTCGACGCCGGCCCGGACCCTGTGCTGATGGACCACTGTCTCGACCGGCTCGGGGTGCGCAGGGTGCCACTGGTCGTGCTGAGCCACTTCCACGCCGACCACGTCGACGGCCTCCCCGGGGTGTACGCCGGCCGGCAGGTCGGCGCGGTCGAGGTCACGGGGCTCGGCGAGCCGCCCGAACGCGTGGCGGCGGTGCAGCGGCTGGCCCGGGGCCGGGCACGGGTGGTGGCCTACGGCGAGACCCGACGGGTCGGGGCGGTGGCCCTGGAGGTGCTCGGCCCGGTGCCGGGGGTGGTGCAGCACGGCACGGCCGCAGACGAGGGGAGTGGGCCCAACAACGCCTCGGTGGTGCTCCTGGCCGAGGTGGCCGGGGTGCGGATCCTGCTGCCGGGCGACGTGGAGCCGGAGGCCCAGCGGGTGCTGGAGCGGACGCTGCCGGGCCTGCAGGTGGACGTGCTCAAGGTGCCGCACCACGGCAGCCGCTACCAGGAGACGGCCTGGCTGACCTCGCTGGGTGCGCGGCTCGCGATGGTCTCGGTCGGGGCGGACAACGACTACGGGCACCCCGCGCGCGACCTCCTGGCTGCGCTCGCCGCCGCGGGTATGGAGGTCCGGCGCACCGATCTCGACGGCGACGTCATCGTGGTCGCGCGGCCCGGCGGAGGGCTGGCTGTCAGCACGCGCCGCTAGGGTTTGCCCCATGTCCGGACCGCAGGTGCTGGGCCGGGTCACGCTGGTGACCGGCCCCGAGGAGTTCCTCAACGAGCGCACCGTGCAGACGGCCCGCCAGGCGGTGAAGGCGCACGACGCCGAGGCGGAGTTCTCCGAGGCCCGGGGTGGGGACCTGACGCTGGCGACGCTCGGTGAGCTCGCGGCGCCCTCGCTGTTCTCGGCGACCCGCTGCATCGTGGTGCGCCAGCTCGAGGATCTCCCGGAGGAGTCGGTCGCCGGGCTGCTGGACTACTGCGCGAGCCCGGTGGACGACATCGCGCTCGTGCTCGTCCACTCCGGCGGTCAGAAGGGCTCCGGCGTCCTGGCCAGGCTCCGCAAGGTCGCGGCGGTCACCGAGGTGAAGTCAGCGGCGCTCAAGCCGTCCGAGTTCGTCGGGTTCGCCGTCTCCGAGGCCCGCGCCTCGGGCGCCCGGATGGACTCCGAGGCAGCGGGCTTCCTGGTCACGGCGGTCGGGCAGGACCTGCGGTCGCTCTCGGCGGCCGCGCACCAGCTGGCCAACGACTTCCCGGGGGAGCCGCTCACGGTCGAGAAGGTGAAGCGCTACTTCGGTGGCCGGGCCGAGGCGAAGTCGTTCGCGGTCGCCGATGCCGCTCTCTACGGGCGCCGCGCCGCTGCCCTGGAGGAGCTGCGGTGGGCCCTCGACGGCGGTACCCCGCCGGTGCTCGTCACCTCCGCGTTCGCCGGTGGCGTGCGCGGCCTGGCGAAGTTCGTCGGGGCCCCGCGCGGCATGCGCGAGGCGGACCTGGCCCGGGAGGTCGGCGTACCTCCGTGGAAGCTGCGCACGATCCGCGAGCAGGCGCGTTCCTGGTCCCCGGACGGGCTCGCCGCGGCCATCCGGGCCGTGGCCCAGGCCGACGCCGACATCAAGGGCGCGGCACACGACGCGGCGTACACGCTGGAGCGCCTGGTGCTGACCGTCGCCGGTCTCCGCGACGCGCGCTGAGCCCGCTGACGGTCGCTGAAGACAGCGTGGGCGCCTGTCGCGGGGGTGCGGGACCAACGACTCTGGTCGCGATGGTCACCTGCAGGTTCGCTTGTCCGAGGTCGCGACAGCGAGTGCAGGAGGACCGGGGATGACGACGACGGACGAGATCAGGCTGGCCAACCAGGAGCTCCTCAGTGCAGCGGCACGGCTTGCCGGGGAGACCGTGGAGGTGCCCGCGGGCGTCGTGCTGCGGAGCTTCTCCCGAGCAGTCCGGATGGCGCGGCTCTCGGGTTGTCCGGCGAGCCAGCTCTGCGTCGAGGCCGAGCGGCTGACGCGCCAGCTCCTCGCGCTGCGGGCGGGGGTCCCGCAGCAGCGCGGCGCCTGACGCGGCAGGACCCAGCCCGGACCGGTGGCACCCGGAAATGCAGAACGCCGGCCCCGAGGGGCCGGCGTCCGTCATCGCGGAGGGGCTCAGAGCTGAGCGGCCTGCTTGGCGATGGAGGACTTGCGGTTGGCAGCCTGGTTCTTGTGGATGACGCCCTTGGAGGCAGCCTTGTCGAGCTTCTTCAGCGCGACCTTCGAGGCCTCGAGAGCGGCGTCCTTGTCGCCGGCGGCGGCGAGCTCGCGGAACTTGCGGATCGCGGACTTGAGACCGGTCTTGACGGCCTTGTTGCGCTCGCGAGCGATCTCGTTCTGCTTGTTGCGCTTGATCTGCGACTTGATGTTCGCCATGAATCTGTCCTTCGAAAGACTGGAGAAAACGGGTGTTAGGTACGGCGCTCGATCCCTGGCCACTCGTGGGGTGAGAGGGGAGAGGCCCGACGTGAACACGCGACCGCAAAGATTACCAGCGCGCGACCGGGCTGCAAAAACGGGTCAGAGCCATCCGCGGCGGGCGGCGAGCCAGTCCCAGAACGCCTCACCCGCCACACGCTGGTGGCCGCGCAGGTGAGGAGCGGCGGGCGGGACGGGGTCGTCAGCGGACTTGAGGAAGTAGCCGGCCAGCAGCGCCAGCCAGGAGTCGACCGCGTCCGCGGGCACGTCGCGCGTCAGGGTGCGGGTCGCGAGGCGCTCGTCCACCGCGGCAGCGCCCTGCGCACGGGCCAGGGCCAGCAGCGTGACGGTGTCGAGCCAGGCCGCGCCCTCGGCGGGCCAGGTCCAGTCGATGACCTCGGCACGCAGCCCGGCACCGTCGTCGAGGATCAGCAGGTTGTCCGCGCGGACGTCACCGTGGACCAGGGTCTCGCCGGCACAGTGCTCCGCGAAGCGCGCGGCCAGGGCCGCCGCGTCGTCGCGGTGTGGTCGTGGCAGCACGGCCGACCAGTACGACGGCCAGGCGGCGAACTCGTCCGCCACCGCTCCCGCGGCCACCGGCGACGGGGTCAGCAGCTCCGCGGCCGCCTCGAGGGCATCGAGACAGGCATCGAGCTCCGGGGCGAGCCAGGGGAGCGCCGGCGCCCGCCCTGCGGCGTACGCCGTGGAGAGGGCGACCCAGTCGCTGTCGATCGACCACAGCAGTCGCGGCGCGGGCACGGTGGGGTGCAGCGCGCGCAGCACCGCGATCTCGGCGCGGTAGGACATCGCCGACCCGCGCTGGGCCTTGGCGGACGCGGCCTTCACGAAGTGGCGCGACCCGTCTGCGCACGTGAGGAGCGCTGCGAAGCCGGGTGTGAAGCCCAGCTCGCACGGTTCCTCGCCGACCACGGCGGAGCCGCAGTGTCCCTCGATCGCCGAGCGCATCTCCGGCGGCAGGAACGGCCAGCCGATGCGGCGCGCCTGCGGCAGGCGGAGCGGAGGGACGGTCATGGGGGCACATCGTGCCGCACGCCCCAAGCGAGATGGCAAGAGGCGCCCTCCACGCATGGGAGAATGGCCTGTTGTGAGCAGCACTGTTAAGTCGGCACCCCAGCCCGGCAAGACCGATCCGTCGATCATCCGCAACTTCTGCATCATCGCGCACATCGACCACGGCAAGTCGACCCTCGCCGACCGCATGCTCCAGCTGACCGGTGTCGTCGGCGAGCGTGAGGCCAAGGCGCAGTACCTCGACCGCATGGACATCGAGCGCGAGCGCGGCATCACCATCAAGTCGCAGGCCGTCCGCATGCCGTGGACCGTCGCCGAGGGCAACGAGGCGGGCGCAGAGCCCGGCACGTACATCCTCAACATGATCGACACGCCGGGCCACGTCGACTTCACCTACGAGGTGTCGCGGTCCCTGCAGGCGTGCGAGGCCGCGATCCTGCTCGTCGACGCGGCGCAGGGCATCGAGGCGCAGACGCTGGCGAACCTCTACCTCGCGATGGGCGCCGACCTCACGATCATCCCGGTGCTCAACAAGATCGACCTGCCGTCGGCCAACGTCGAGAAGTACGCCGCGGAGCTGGCCAACCTCGTCGGCTGCGAGCCCGAGGACGTGCTGCTCACCTCGGCCAAGACCGGCCTCGGCGTCGAGAACCTGCTCAACGAGATCGTGAAGCAGGTCCCGGCGCCGGTGGGCGACGCGGACGCGCCCGCCCGCGCCCTGATCTTCGACTCGGTCTACGACACCTACCGCGGCGTCGTGACCTACGTCCGGGTCTTCGACGGCACGCTGACGCACCGCGACAAGATCAAGATGATGTCGACCAACGCCCTCCACGAGATGCTGGAGATCGGCGTGATCAGCCCGGAGCCGATGAAGTGCGGCTCGCTCGGCGTCGGCGAGACCGGCTACCTGATCACGGGTGTGAAGGACGTGCGCCAGTCGCGCGTCGGTGACACGGTCACGGTCAACAGTCGCCCGGCCCTGGAGGCGCTCGGTGGCTACGAGCACCCGACGCCGATGGTCTTCGCGGGCCTCTACCCGATCGACGGCGACGACTACCCGACGCTGCGTGAGGCGCTGGAGAAGCTGCAGCTCAACGACGCCGCGCTCACGTTCGAGCCGGAGACCTCGGGCGCGCTGGGCTTCGGCTTCCGCTGTGGCTTCCTCGGCCTGCTGCACATGGAGATCACCCGTGAGCGCCTCGAGCGCGAGTTCAACCTCGACCTCATCTCGACCGCGCCGAACGTCGTCTACCAGGTCGTCCTCGACGACGGTCGCGAGATCGAGGTGACCAACCCGAGCGAGTACCCCGACGGCAAGATCGCCGAGGTCCGCGAGCCGATCGTCAAGGCGACCGTCCTGGCGCCGTCCGACTACATCGGCACGATCATGGAGCTGTGCCAGACCAAGCGCGGCACGCTCCTGGGCATGGACTACCTCTCCGAGGACCGCGTCGAGATGCGCTACACCCTGCCGATGGGCGAGATCGCGTTCGACTTCTTCGACCAGCTCAAGTCGAAGACCAAGGGCTACGCCTCGCTCAACTACGAGCTCTCCGGCGAGCAGGCCGCGGACCTGGTCAAGGTCGACATCCTGCTCCAGGGCGAGCCGGTCGACGCGTTCTCCGCGATCGTGCACAAGGACGCGGCGTACTCCTACGGCCTGATGATGGCGGGCAAGCTGAAGGACCTGATCCCGCGCCAGCAGTTCGAGGTGCCGATCCAGGCCGCCATCGGCGCCCGCGTGATCGCCCGCGAGACCATCCGCGCCATCCGCAAGGACGTCCTTGCGAAGTGCTACGGCGGTGACATCAGCCGCAAGCGCAAGCTGCTCGAGAAGCAGAAGGAAGGCAAGAAGCGGATGAAGATGGTCGGCCGCGTCGAGGTGCCCCAGGAGGCCTTCGTCGCTGCGCTGTCCACGACGCAGCCGGCGGAGAAGAAGACCAAGTAGGGCAGGTCCGTGTGACGGACCTCGCCGTGCCGGTGGAGCACCGGGAAGGTCGTCGCGACCGCCACCACCGCCACCGCGGTCGCCGGCGACCACGGTTGATGCTCGGTTTCGAGGCCGGCGGCGGCGTTGCTGGCACAGAATCACGCCCATGAGTGACGAGATGCCTTCGCCGTACGCCGCCGCGCTGCCACCGGCCGGGTGGTACGACGACCCCGAGGCGCCGGGCAACCCCCGCTGGTGGGACGGCGCGGAGTGGCATGCCTCGCAGGTGCCGGCGGGGTCGCTCGGCCGCGGGTTCGCCTTCGTCTGGCGGACGCTCGCCGGCATCATCGTGGCGGCCATGCTCGTGGCGCTGGCCCAGGTCGTGATCAGCGTGATCGGTCTGGGCATGGTCCGGGACGAGCCGGACATGGCGGTCCGTGCCGGTGCCGTGGCACTGATGGCCTCGTTCGTCAGCGTGCTGCTGATGGTCGTCGGCGCGGTGTTCTGGTGCATCTGGCAGTACCGGATCGCGGCTGCCACGCCTCGTGCGTCGCTGCGCCGCTCGGCCGGATGGCACGCCGGGTCCTGGTTCATCCCGATCGCCTCCCTCTGGTTCCCGCTGCAGAACATGCGGGACCTGTGGGACGCCCACGTCGGCCCCCGGGGGCGTGCCCTGCTCGGCTGGTGGTGGGCCGCGTGGATCCTGCAGAACGTCGTCGAGAACGTCTGGCCCGACCTCATCGACGAGAACGGCTATGTCGACTCGCCCGGCTGGCTCAACTGCGTGGGACTCGTCGCGTCGCTGTGCTGGCTGAGCGTGGACCTGCTCGCACTGGCGATCGTTCGCCGGCTCTCCCGGGCGGCTCTCGCCCGGCAGGCTGCGAGGATCCAGACGTGACCCCACGCGACCGCGATGACACCGGACGACCCAGGCAGGCGCGGCCGCGCGACGCGCTCGGCCGCCCGCTGCCGTACGACGCCGAGGGGGTCGAGCCGGTCTCGGAGGAGCCGCTTCCTCCCGTCGAGACGATCGCCCGCGCGCGCGAGCTGCTCGACGGGGGTCGCCCGTTCAGTGCCCACGAGGTGCTCGAGGCGCGCTGGAAGGACTGCCCGGCCGACGAGCGTCCGTTGTGGCAGGGCCTCGCCCAGCTCTGCGTCGGCCTCACGCACGCGGCGCGGGGCAGGCCGGTCGGCGCGCAACGCCTCGTCGAGCGCGGTGCGCAGCACCTCGCGGCGTACGACGGGGAGCGCTATGGCCTCGACCTCGACGCGCTCGTCGCCTGCGCGCGCGGGCATGTCGGGGCCACGGAGTGACGGGGGATCGCCTGGAGGCGCTGGTCGCAGGGCTGCTGGATGACTGGGGTCTCGCCGTCGACGGTCCGACGATCCACGGCCGGGCCGGTGTCGTCGTGCCGGTGCTCGCCGAGGGACGCAGGCCCTGCGTCCTCAAGGTCGTCGCGCAGGGAGGAGTCGCTGAGGAGGCCCTCGCCCTGAAGCTCTGGCACGGCGCCGGCGCGGTGCGGCTCGTGAGTGCCGACCCGCACCGCTCGGCCCTGCTGCTCGAGCGCCTCGAGCCGACCGACCTGGGCACCACATGGGACCTCGACGCCTGTGGGGTGGTCGCCGACCTCTATCGCCGCCTGCACGTGCCGGCGCCGGTCCAGCTGACCCGGCTGTCGACGAGGACGGCCGGATGGTCGACCGCCCTCGCCGCGGCGACGGGGCTCCCCGTGCCACCGCGCCTGGTCCAGGAGGCGGCGTCGCTGGCTCGCGACCTCGCGACGGACGAGGCCACCGACGGCGTCGTCGTCCACACCGACCTGCACTACGGCAACGTCCTGCGTACGCCGGAGGACGGCTGGTGTGCGATCGCCCCGAAGCCGCTGTCGGGCGACCCGCACAGCGAGCTGGCGCCGATGCTGTGGCACCGGCTCGACGACTATGCGGGACGCGTCCGCGACGGCGTGCGCGACCGGTTCTTCGCCCTCGTCGACGGTGCGGAGCTCGACGAGGACCGGGCCCGCGCGTGGACGGTCGTCCGGCTGATGGTGGCCGTGCTGGAGCAGCCGGGCGCCGACCGCTCCTGGACCACCGCGATGCTCAGCGTGGCCAAGGCCGTCCGCGACTGAGCACACCTCACCCGGCTGGGGGCTCAGCTGCACACGGGTCGCTTCAGCTGGGACAGTGGCACGGCCGCGGCCATCGCCTTGTAGCCGGCCGCGCTGAAGTGCAGGTGGTCGCCGCCGTCGTACGCCGGGAGGATGCGCGAGGGCTGTGCGGGGTCGCGCACTGCCTTGTCGAAGTCGATGACGCCGTCGGAGAGCTTCTGGCTGCGGATCCAGGTGTTGACGGCGAGGCGGGTCGGCTCGCCGAGTGGCCCGTACGCCGGCGGCTGGAGCGTGCCGGCCATCGGCGTCAGGGTGCCGAGCAGGATCCGCATGCCGCGTTCGTGGGCAGCCGTGATCACCTTCGTGTAGCCGGCGACCAGGGCGTCGCGGCTGGCGTATGTCTGTCCGATGTCGTTGATGCCCTCGAGCAGGATCACGGTGGTCGCGCCGGAGCGGTCGAGGGCGTCGCGGCCGAAGCGGGAGAGGCCGGACGGCCCGAAGATCGGCACCACGGCGTTCGTGAGCAACATGTTGCCCGAGATGGCCGCGTTGGCGACCGAGAAGGGCAGGCCGGCGGCCGCGATCCGGTTGGCGAGCTGGTCGGGATAGCTGACGAAGCGGTCGATGTTGTCCGCCGACAGTACGAACGGCAGCACCTCGGCCTCGGTGCCGTCGGTGATCGAGTCGCCCATCGTGACGACCGCACCGGTCGAGCGGGGCGCCAGGACGTCGACGCCGGTGAGGTAGGGGATCGACTGCGGCAGCGTGGGTGCGGTCTTCAGCAACGGCAGCGGCACGAAGCCGCTGCCGGTGAGGTTGCTGGTGTGGTCGCCGCTCAGCGGGGCCGTCTGCCACGTCGTCTGCTCGGCGATGCCGTGCTGCGTCGCGGGGCCGGGGAAGCCGACCACGTGGACGCTGACCAGGAGCTTCTGGAAGCGCGCGAACGACATCCGGACCGGGTCGCTCACGACGTCGGCGCCCCTGGGCACGGTGACGCGCGCAGTGCCACCGAAGGTCACCGCGTGGAGCGTGCCGGGGGTGATCGCCGCCCCGGCCCGCTGGACCCCCACCGTCACGTGGCCGAAGGTCACCGGCCCCGTGCCGAAGCGGTTGGAGAACCGGTACCGCGCGACCCCGCCCTTCGCCAGCGGACGGACCTGGATCCGGAACGTCTGCTCGAGCGGAGGCTGCGAGAGCACGGCGTCGCCGGGAGCGGCGTACCAGGCGGAGAGCCAGGTGCTCGAGCTGCACGACGGCAGGGCGGCGCCGGTCGCGGGCGTGACCGTGCTGGGGCCGAGGGTGGCGAGGGCACTGCCGACGAGGGCCAGGGCGAAGGCGAGGACGGTGCGGCGCATGGTGGACCAACGAGCGAGCGCGGTGGTGGTCACCGTCACAAATCGCCGACTCGCTCGTTGTGTCCCCGAGGTCATCGAGAGTCATCGAGAGTCATCGAGCTGAGGGAGTCCCCGCGTGTTCCGTCGCGTCATCACCGTCGTCGCCGGCCTGGCATCCGCTGCGGCGGTCGCCGTCGTTCCCACCGGTGGGCTGTCCGCGGACGCGGCCACGGTCTGGTACGTCGCCCTCGGCGACTCCTACAGCGCGGCCTCCGGCGTGTTCCCGCCGGACCTGACCGCTCCGCTGGAGTGCGCCCGCTCCACCAGGAACTACCCGCACGTGATCGCGGCCCGGACCGGCTACGCCTTCACCGATGTCACCTGCGGCGCGGCGCAGACCAAGGACTTCGCCGGCAAGCAGTACCTCAACACCCCGCCGCAGCTCGACGCCGTGGGCACCGACACGAACCTGATCACGATGACCATCGGCGGCAACGACAGCGGCGTGTTCATCAACGTGATCACGAAGTGCGGCGCGGCCGGCCTCTCCACGCTCGGCAAGGGCAACCCGTGCCAGACCCGGTACGGCTCGTCGTTCGTCGAGACGATCCGCAACGTCACGTACCCGTCGCTGGTCAACGCGCTCGCCGCGGTGCACGCCAAGGCGCCCCACGCCCGTGTCGCGATCATGGGCTACCCGTGGATCATGCCGGCCACCGGCGGCTGCTACACCAAGATGCCGGTCGCCACGGGCGACGTCCCGTACATCCGCAACATCCAGTGGAACCTCAACGACGCGATCCGCCGCGCCGCCGCCGCGACCGGCACGACGTACGTGAACCTCAACGTGGTCTCCGATGGACACGACGCCTGCAAGCCGTACGGCGTCCGGTGGGTGGAGCCCGCCCTCTTCGGCACCAACCCGGTGATCGTCCACCCCAACGCGCTCGGCGAGTCCAAGATGGCCGCCCAGATGATGGCAGTGCTCGGGATCGGCTGACGCCGTCCTCGCTCCTGGCGATGATGGACGTGTGGATGACCCCGCGTACGCCGCCGAGCTCATCCGGATCCTGACCAACCCGCACCCGACCGGCATCCGCCCGGACGACCCCTACGGGCAGGCCGACGACGGCATCGATCGCTACAGCGGATTCGGGCGCGACGTCGTCGTCACGGGCGGTCGCGTCGTCGGAGGCGAGTACGGCAGCGAGCTCGAGATCGACTTCGTCATCCGGCCCGACGGCGAGCCGGAGATCGCGGACCGTGGCCGCGTCTCCCTGGATGCCGGGTGGCGCGAGCTCTCCGGGTACGCCGACCCGTCGGCGTACGCACCGCGGGTGGCTAGGGAGGTCGAGCGCGCTGCACGGGAGACGTGGAGGCGTCACAGCGGCAGGTCGGAGGACGGGCAGGCCGACCGTCGGGCCGTACCGGCTCGCGCTGAGGAGCAGCGGGCGCTGCTGCTGGAGCTGCTCGGCCGCGAGGGTCTCGTCACGGAGGCAGCGTCGCCGGATCGCTTCGAGGTGTCCTGTGCCCCGCTCGAGGACGAGCCGGGCCTGAGGTTCACCGTCGTCGTCACGCCCGCGGAGTGGGCGGGATTCCTCGAGAGCGTCGGTCCGGAGAACGCGGCGTTCGGGGAGCTGATGGGATCGGCCCGGAACGGCGAGACCTTCCTCGTCTTCTGGAAGGGAGAGTTCGAGCAGTCGGTGCGCGAGGAGCTGCCGCCCGTGCGGGCGCGCCCCGAACGCTTCGTGTTCCCGGAAGGGGCTGGCGGCTGGTACGCCTACAGGCCACGCGACTGACTCAGGCCGTACGCCGGGCGACCTCGTCGAGGTTGGCCTCCATGCCCTCGCGCCATTGCTGGAGCCTTCCCTCGATGATCCGCGACTCCTTGTCGGGGTGCTGCGCGATGAAGATGCTCAGGCCCGACGGGTCCGGGCCCATCCGCCCCCACTGACGGACGATGCAGCCTCCGTCGCTGGTCGGGTCGACCTCGAAGCCCCACGTCGCCATGACACCGCCCCGGCCGCGGACCGCCCACGTCCAGCGGCGTCCCGGTTCGACCTCCGCTACGACGGAGTCGGTTCTCCAGCCGCCGAGGCCGCCGTTCTCGTTGTCGCCGCGGAAGACGTTGCCGACAGCGACCTCATCGCCCTCGATCCACCGCACCTTGCGCAGCTCGGGCGAGTGCGCGAGGGGGAGCTCGATGTCGGTGACCACCGCCCACGCGGCCTCGGGGGAGCAGGGGAGGCGGCGGGAGACCTCGGCGGAGGGCTGGTCGCGGTAGCGCATGGCCACACTGTGCCCGTGGAGCTCCGGCTCGTCCACCGACTCCGGCTCGATGCGGCGGGAGACACACGCGCAGCCGGCCATGAAGGCCGTCGGTGCTGATGCGGAGTGGTGGCGGGACCGCCGTCCTGGGAGTGGCCGTGGACCGGGTGGTCAGACTCCTGCCGCGGTGAGGGCTCGGGCCGTGTCGAGCAGGAGCTGGATCTGCTGGTCCTTGTCGACGGGAGGAGCGCCGCGCATGCGGCCGGTGCTGTCGGGTCGCATCGTCGTGATCGCGAGTGTCGCGTGCGGGCCCACCAGGTAGGTCTCCCGGATGTTGGAGTACTCCACCGTCAGGAGGTCAGTGCCACCCGGGAGGTCGGTCAGGTCACACGGTCGGCGTGAGAAGTCCGGGTCGATCCAGGGGGCCTGACAGAGGTCCGCGCCGGCTGGCACCTCGAGCTCCAGGAGCACAGCGAACAGCGCTCCGGTCGAGGACCCGGCGAGCTGGTAGCGGGTCAGGTACTGCTGTGCTGCCACGCCGGTGGACGGGAACCCGGCGGAGGTCCAGCCCGGGCCTGCGCCGGCCCGGATGCGCGTCTGGGTCGCCTGGACCGGAGTGCGGTCGGCCGTCAGCAGCTTCGCCGCGCCGAGAGCCGACTCGACCGCGCTCTCCAGTCTCTCTTCCAGGTGTGCCTGTGGTGTGGGCAGCACGACCGGAGCAGTCGGCAGTGCCGTGTGCGGATCCGGGGTCGGTCCTGTGCACGCACCGGTGGTTGCACATGCGAGGGCGATCGCTGCGACGTGTCGTTTCATGCTTCTCCTCCCGAGCCGCCGGCGTTGCCAGCGGCTCGCCTCCCGTGGTGGCGGACGTGCTGGCGTGCGCGCGGGGAGGGGTGGCGCACGCCAGCACTCTTCCCGCCCACACGGGCGTCTTGACGGCCGGACTGCGCGCGAGCGCGCCCTCCGACCCACCTCCTTGGAGTCGTCCCGACCCTCCCTTGGCCAGCGACGATCTCCACCTCGTGTGGATCATGCCATTCAATCTTCAACTATTCGGCGACACGGCGAACTTCCCGATGTTCGTCGTCACTGGTCCAGACCGAGCCACGAGCGGGGCCGGCTGGCACCGCGTCTTGCCGAGCCCTCAGTACCGACGGAGCAGATCTGCAGCGACCCCCGCGTCGTACCCGGCACAGAACGCCGGGTACCAGTCCGGGAGGCGGGACCCGTGACCCGGGTCGTGGACCGCATCGAAGCCGGCGTGGGCCAGCCATCCGGCCGCGGTCACGAGCTCGGGACGCGTGGTCCGCCGGGCTGCTGCGACGACGGCCGCCATCGCGAGCACGCCGCCCGCCTCGCGGACCACCGCTCCTCCCGAGCCCGTCGCCGAGCGGCGTGCGACGGGGTAGACCAGGGCGACGGGCACGAGTGCCAGCGTGAGCAGACGCGTCGACGAGCCGGGTGCGATCCGGCGTACCGCCACGGCGGAGGCCTTGCCCAGCGCGCCTCCGACCACGAGGCCGGTGACGTCACGTACGACAGACATGGGCGCAGCCTCGCAGGTCAGAGGTGGTCACGGCGACGGGCCAGCCAGGCGACCTCGGCCGGGTTGCCGGCGCACGCGATCGCACGGTCGTAGGCCTCGCGCGCCTCGTCGGCGCGGCCCAGCCGTTGCAGCAGGTCGGCGCGAGTGGCGTGGAAGGCGTGGTAGCCGTCGAGGACGTCGGCCAGCGGCGTGACCAGGTCGAGGCCCACGGATGCCCCTGCCAGCTCCGCCACCGCGACGGCGCGGTTGAGCTCGACCACGGGGGACGGCGCCACGAGCCGCAGCTGGTCGTAGAGCGCGACGACCTGCGACCAGTCCGTCATCGACACGTCGACCGCGTCGCAGTGCACGGCCTGGATGGCCGCCTGCAGCTGGTACGGGCCCGGACGCCCGATCGCGAGGCACCGACGTACCAGCGCATGCCCCTCGTCGATCAGCCGGGCGTCCCACAACGTCCGGTCCTGGGCGTCCAGCGTGACCAGCTCGCCGTCGACGACGCGTGCCGCCGCCCGCGCCTGCGTCAGCAGCATCAGCGCGAGGAGGCCGAGCGGCTCGGGGGAGTCCGGCAGCAGCCGGGTCACCAGCCGTGCCAGCCGGATCGCCTCGTCGCAGAGCTCCGACCGCACCGCCACCGGTGCAGGCGCCGAGGCTCCCGCCGTACGCGAGACCATGCCGGAGGAGAGGTAGCCCTCGTTGAAGACGAGGTAGAGCGCCGCCAGCACGCCGGACACCCGCGCCGGGAGGTCCGCTGCCCCCGGCACGCGGTAGGGGATGTGCGCCTGCCGGATCTTCGCCTTGGCGCGCGTGATCCGCTGCTCCATCGTGCGCTCGGGCACGAGGAAGGCGTGTGCGATCTCGGCGACCGTCAGCCCGCCGAGCATGCGCAGGGTGAGGGCGACCCGGTTCTCCGGAGCCAGCGCCGGGTGGCAGCAGGTGAAGAGCAGCCGCAGCCGGTCGTCCTCGATCGGACCCGCATCGGGTGCGGGGTCCGGGGTCAGCTGTGATGCCATGAGGGAGGCCTCCGCTTCCTTCGCGTCGCGCCTGCCCTCCCGCCGGATCCGGTCGAGCGCCTTGTTGCCCGCGACGGTGGTCAGCCACGCGCCCGGGTTGGGAGGTACGCCGTCGACCGGCCACCGCTCGACCGCCACCAGCAGCGCCTCGGCCGTCGCGTCCTCCGCGAGGTCGAGGTCGCCGAGGCGGCGGGCGAGCGTGGCGACGACGCGACCGTGCTCCTCCCGGAAGACGCCACGGAGTACGTCGCTCAGGTCGGCGGGGGACACGACGCGCCGGTCAGAGCGACTCGGTGTCGCCCTGGAACGGCCGGACCTCGACCTTGCCCTCGCAGGCGGCCGAGCCCTTCTGGGCCCAGGCGAGCGCCTCGTCGAGGTCGGCCGCCTTGATCACCCAGAAGCCGCCGAGGAACTCCTTCGACTCCGAGAAGGGGCCGTCGACCACCAGTGCCTGGCCCTTCGTGTTGTCGACCGTGGTCGCCGACTCGATCGGCTCGAGGCCGCCTGCGAAGACCCACGCACCCGACTCCTGCAGCTCGGAGTTGAACCGGTCGACCGCCTCGAACACGGGCTGCAGCTCCTCCATCGTCTTCGACTCGAAGTCGGCGGTCCCGTCGTGGTGCACGGAGAGCATGTAGAGCGTCATCGCAATCAGATCCTTGTCCTCGAGGGGCGGGTCCGTCCCGCCCGGTCATCCACTCCACGAGCGGCGTATGCCGGATCCGACAGGCCCGGCGAGAAATCTTTCAGCCGTGGCTGTGCGGCGGGACGGTCGGCCCCTCCGACGGCTGGACGATGACGAAGCCGCGCCCGCTGAACGCCACCTGGAACGCCTCGCCCGACCCCCGGCCGATGAGCGCGCCGGCGGTCGCCGTCGAGCGGAGCGCGGTCTGCAGGTCGATGGACCACGCGACCAGGGCGTTGGCGTCCGCGAAGGTCGGCGCCTCAGCGGCGTCGAGGACGACGGGGTCGCCATCGGTGGTGATCGCCACCCAGCCGGTGCCGCGCAGCGTGGTGTTGAAGAGACCGCCGGCGACCATGGAACCGCCCTTGACCCGCTCGACGTTCCACTGGAGCTGGGCGGAGAAGGCGAGCACGTTGTCGCCGTTGATGGAGATCCCGCTGTCGTCGAGCTGGAGGATGTGGATCTTCTTGGCCTCGTCGGCGAGGAAGACGTCGCCGTGGCCCTCGACGCGCATGAGCGAGAGGCCCTCGCCGGTCAGCGCCTTCTTCAGGAAGCGGGCGGCGCCACCGCCCTGGTAGGCGAAGGTCACCCCACCCTGGTAGGCGACCATCGAGCCCTGGCGGGCCATGAACGGCTCGGCGACCCGGACCCGGAGCAGCTTCGCGTTCTGCAGCGAGGGGCCGGGGGTGACGGACGACGTCTCGCTGAAGCGGCCGTCGACGAGGTCGCCGGTGATGCCGCCACGGCCGTGGCCGCCGCCCGTCGGGGCGTGCTCCTCGCGTGGCTCCGCGGGCGTCGGCATCTCGGCCGAGGGCAGCGGGTCCGTCGCCTGGACGCCGTCGTTGGCGACGTGCTCGGTCCAGGAGTGGCCGCTCCAGTAACGGAGCTCGTGCTTGCCGGTCGGGTCGGGGAGCCACTGCGCAGCGGTCATGTGGCAGTTCTACCGGCATGATCAACCTGTGACCATCCCCTTCCGACCCAGCGCCTCCGTCCTCTCGGTCAACGTCGGTCAGCCGCGCGCCACGAGCGGTACCCGCGAGGCCCGCACGGCGATCGGCAAGACGCCCGTCGCGGGCCCGACCCTGGCGACCAGGCTCGGCCTCGTCGGCGACGCCGTGGGCAGTCCCGACGTCCACGGCGGTGTGGACATGGCCGTCTACGCGTATGCACGCGAGGACCTCCACGCGTGGCAGCGCGAGCTCGGTCTCCAGCTGCCCGACGGCTGGTTCGGGGAGAACCTGACCACCCTCGGCATCGACGTCAACGCCGCACTGGTGGGGGAGCGGTGGCGCATCGGCGGCGCGCTCCTCGAGATCGCCAAGGTGCGCATCCCGTGCAACACCTTCCAGCTCCGGATCGCCGAGGCAGGCGGCCCCGACCGCGGCTGGGTGAAGCGGTTCACGCAGGCGGCGATCCCCGGGCCGTACCTCCGGGTGCTCGAGGAGGGGGAGATCGCCGCCGGTGACGCGATCGAGGTCGTGCACCGCCCGGACCACGGCATCACCGTCAGCCACATGTTCCGCGCGCTCACCACCGACCCCGCCCTGCTTCCCGACCTCGCCGTGATCGAGGGGTTGGCCACGTCGGTGCGGTCCAAGGTCGACGTCTACACGGCGTAGGCGGTTACCCGGGAGTACGCTGCGCGCATGCCGATCAACCGCGATGCGTCCTTCCTGGACACCATGCCGGCCAACGTGGCCATCCAGTTCCTCGACCGGGTGAAGCAGTCCGGTCCCCGCGAGGCGTTCCGCTTCCCTGCCGGCGACGGCTGGGAGTCGGTGACCTGGGCCGAGGCGGGTGACCGCGTGCGCAAGCTCGCCGCGGGCCTGATCTCCCTGGGCATCGAGCCCGAGCAGCGGGTCGGCATCCTGTCCGGCACCCGCTACGAGTGGATCCTCGCCGACCTGGCGATCATGTGCGCCGGTGCCGCGACCACCACCGTCTACCCGTCCACGGGCGGCGAGGACACGGCGTACATCCTCGCCGACTCCGGCAGCCGCCTCCTGTTCGCCGAGGACGAGGGACAGATCGCCAAGGTCAACGAGCACCGCGGGGACATGCCCGAGCTGGGCACCATCGTCACCCTGACCGGCACCGCGTCGGAGGGCGTCCTCACCCTCGCCGACCTGGAGCGTCTCGGTGAGGAGTACCTCGCCAAGCACCCGACCGTCATCGACGACCACGCGGCCGCCATCCCGGCCGACCAGCTCGCGACCCTCATCTACACCTCGGGCACCACCGGCAAGCCGAAGGGCGTCCGCCTGCGCCACAAGTCGTGGGTCTTCGAGGGCGAGGCGATCAAGTCGCAGGGCATCCTCGGCGAGGACGACCTCCAGTTCCTCTGGCTGCCGATGGCCCACTCGTTCGGCAAGGTGCTTCTCTCGACGCAGCTCGCCTGTGGCTTCGCCACCGCCATCGACGGTCGCGTCGACAAGATCGTCGACAACCTCGCCGTCATCCAGCCGACCTTCATGGGCGCCGCGCCGCGCATCTTCGAGAAGGCCTACGGCCGGATCATCACGATGGTCGAGTCCGAGGGCAAGAAGGGCATCTTCGACAAGGCCTTCGCCACTGGCCTCGAGGTCAAGAAGCTCCAGGCCGCAGGCAAGCCGATCCCGCTGCCGCTCAAGCTCAAGTTCGCGCTCTTCGACAAGCTGGTCTTCAGCAAGGTCCGCGCGCGCTTCGGCGGCCGGATCAAGTTCTTCATCTCCGGCTCGGCTGCTCTCAACCGCGAGATCGCCGAGTGGTTCAACGCCGCGGGCCTGGTGATCCTCGAGGGCTACGGCCTGACCGAGACCTCGGCCGGTGCCTTCGTCAACCACCCCGAGCAGAACAAGATCGGCACCGTCGGCATCCCGTTCCCGGGCTCCGAGGTCCGCATCGCGGCTGACGGCGAGGTCCTGATCAAGGGCCCCAACGTCATGGAGGGCTACCACAACCTCCCCGACGCGACCGCCGAGACGCTGGTCGACGGCTGGCTGCACACCGGTGACATCGGCGAGCTCGACGCCGACGGCCACCTGCGGATCACCGACCGCAAGAAGGACCTGTTCAAGACCTCCGGCGGCAAGTACGTCGCCCCGTCGTCGATCGAGTCCCAGTTCAAGGCGATCTGCCCGTTCGTCGCGAACATGCTGGTCCACGGCAACGAGCGCAACTTCGTCTCGGCGCTGATCACGCTCGACCCCGACCTGATCGCCGACTGGGCCAAGGAGCACGGCCTGGCCGGCAAGTCCTACGCCGAGATCGTCACCTCCGACGCCTGCCAGAAGATGGTCCAGGGCTACGTCGACGAGCTCAACGGCCGCCTGAACCGCTGGGAGACGATCAAGAAGTTCGTCATCCTCGACCGGGACTTCTCGATCGAGGGCGGCGAGCTGACCCCGTCGCTCAAGGTCAAGCGCAAGGTCGTCGAGACCAACAACAAGGAGCTCATCGACTCCCTCTACCAGGGCTGATCCTGCGGCCCGCCTGGGTCGTCCGTGTGAGCCCTAGCAATGGCTAGGGCTCACACGGACAACCTGTCAACTCCGAGGCGTCGGAGGTCCTGTACCAGGATCTCCGGCGCCTCGCGCAGTTCCAAGGTGGTGCAACGGAGCTGGATGACACCCGGGCGGGCGAGGGCCCGAGAGCGCTCCATGTCGTCCTGCCAGTGCTCGATGTCCATGTGAAAGCCGCCGTCGATCTCGAGCATCACGATCGTGCCGTCGGGCAGATGCCACTCTGCGTCGATGTAGCGCCAGTGCCCGGACGCGTCGCGGCGCTTGGTCTGCCGGTCGGGCGGTGGCAGGTGGAAGCATCGGCAGATGCGCAGGAAGTCGCGCTCGGCGAGCGACTGGCTGCCGCCCTCGAAGTCGTCCAGCGCGCGCCGGAACTGGTGCGTCCGCCGCAGCGGCTGCATCAGGTCGATCCACTCGCGCAACGACGCGGGTGTGGCGAGCCAGGGCGCGTGGGCGCCGCTGAAGTCGCGTCGGGTCTCGACGTACTTCACACCGTCGAGCGGCTCGACGGTCTTCGACTTTGGAATGACCACCGTGATCTCGGGCCGGCTCCAGCTCTTGATGCCGTGAACCTCCAGTGCCGTGATGCCGCCCAGCACGGCGTGTGGCCCGCCATGAAGCACGCCTGCCCACATCAGCTGTTGACGGGACACGACGCCCGTGAAGGTTGCGACGACGATCGGCGTGATCAGTTGCCAGCGCTCGCTGCGCAACCGGTGACGGACATGTCGTTCGTCGTATCCGAGCCTGCTCAACTGTGATCGCGTCAGCAGTCCGTCTTGCGACGCCGCCGCAGCACGCCACTCTCCGGGCTGCGTTTCCCGGTCCGGCCGCGGCCTCCTGACAGAACTCATGGTGTGAGGGTCTGACGTGAGGACCCGGGGTCGCATTCAGCCCTCCACAGGCTGCGGTCGTCCGGGTGAGCCCTAGCAATGGACAGGGCTCGCGCGGACGACCCGCCGGGGGCTGGGAGGATGGAGCCGTGAGTCCCTCGACCCTGCCTGACGGCGAGCCTGCGCCCGCTGACGGCGCCCTCCCGCCGACGGCGCTCGCCGGCCAGGAGCAGAGGCCCTTCGCCTTCTACGTCCACGTGCCGTTCTGCCGGGTGCGGTGCGGCTACTGCGACTTCAACACCTACACGGCTCAGGAGCTGGGCGGTGGCGCCTCACAGTCGTCGTACGCCGACACGGCGGTGCGGGAGGTCGCCCTGGCGCGCCGCGTGCTCGGTGATGTCGACCGACGGGTCGAGACCGTCTTCCTCGGCGGAGGTACGCCGACGCTGCTGCCGGCGCGGGACCTGGGCCGGATGCTCCGGGCGATCGGCGACGAGTTCGGCCTCGCGGCCGACGTCGAGGTGACGACCGAGGCCAACCCCGACAGCGTCGACCTCGCCTACTTGACCGAGCTGCGTGAGGCGGGCTACACGCGGCTCAGCTTCGGCATGCAGTCCGCCGTGCCGTCGGTGCTCCAGGTGCTGGACCGGACCCACGACCCGGAGCGGGTGCCACGGGCGGTGGAGTGGGCTCGGGAGGCTGGCTTCGACCAGGTCAGCCTCGACCTGATCTACGGCACGCCGGGGGAGTCGGTCGCCGACTGGGAGACCTCCGTGCGCGCGGCGCTCTCCTGCGGTCCCGACCACGTGAGTGCCTACGCCCTGATCGTCGAGGACGGCACTGCGCTCGCGCGCCAGGTGCGCCGCGGTGAGCTGCCGATGCCGGACGACGACGACCTCGCCGACAAGTACCTGCTGGCCGACGGGCTGCTCGCCGGTGACGGCCTCGACTGGTACGAGGTCTCCAACTGGGCTCGCCAGGGTTCGGCGTGCCGGCACAACCTCCTCTACTGGAAGGGCGCCGACTGGTGGGGTGTCGGCCCCGGCGCCCACAGCCACGTCGGCGGCGTCCGCTGGTGGAACGTCAAGCACCCGAGCGCCTACGCGCAGCGGCTCGGCGCGGGGGAGAGCCCGGCGCACGGGCGTGAGGTGCTCGCGCCGGAGGACCAGCGGGTCGAGCGGGTCCTGCTCGAGCTGCGCCTCGCCGAGGGCCTCCCGCGCGACGTGCTGGACGCCGAGGGCGCAGCGGCGGTGCCGGCCCTCGTGGCGGACGGACTGCTCGAGGAGGCCTCGCTCGACGGCACGCACCTGGTGCTGACGACACGCGGTCGCCTGCTCGCCGACGCCGTCGTGCGCGACCTCCTGCCCTGAGCGCCGTCGGCGGCCTACGCTTCCCCCATGACTGCTGTCCTCGCCGTGCTCGCGCTCGTGGTGGCCCTCCTGCTGGCCGGCGCCTGCGCGCTGCTGCTGTGGCAGCTCAACGGCCTCAAGGCACGGGCCGAGGCGCTCACCGACCAGGTCGAGGCGCTCGAGCCCGCGCCGCCGCTCCCGGCTGATCTCGAGGCCGCCCTCGGCGCCGGCACCCGGCGGCTCCTCGTCGTGGAGATCCTCAACCCTCTCGACGTGGCGCTCTCGCGCAACAAGGTCGCCGGCGTCGTCGCCGCGATGGCGCCCGAGCGGTTGCGCAGGATCGTCCTCGAGCAGGCGGCACGCGAGCTGGTGACCGAGATGGCGGCCGAGGGCCTCGAGGCCGAGGTGCGTGTCCATGCTGCTCGCTAGCGCGGTCGTGCTGGTCGTCGTCTGCGGCGCGCTGGTGACCCTCGCCTGCTTCTGGTTCCGCGACGCCGACCGCGCCCTGCTCGGCGGCGAGCGCGCCGTACGCCGTCAGCGCGCCTGGGCGGTCGAGCGGGCGACCTTCCTCGCCTCCCGTGAGCGGATCGCCGACGGCGTCCAGGTGGGCGCCGAGACCGTGGTCTTCGGCAGCGCCCTGACCCGTGCCGGCCACCGCGCGCTCGCATCGATCCCGTTCGCGCTCCTCAAGGCGATCCCGGCCACCCGCGAGCGCGGGATGCGCGCCCAGATGGTCCACGACGAGTCCGCAGAGCGTCTCTACCGCGGCATCGAGTCCGTCTCGTCGCGGATCGCCGAGGGGGTGCGCCAGCGCCTCACCGGCGAGGTCGCACCGCCACGGGAGCTGCCGGGGCCGGAGGAGACCCAGGTGCTGCAGGTCGAGTTCGAGGTGCACGACGAGGTCGACCCCGACTGAGTCCGGTCAGGGCTGGGTGACGAAGTCGATCAGCTCCTCGACCCGGCCCAGCAGGGCGGGGTCGAGGTCCTGGAAGCCGCGGACGCCGCCCAGGATGTGCTTCCAGGCGCGGGCGATGTCGGCCTGGTCGCGATGCGGCCAGCCCCAGGCCTGGCACACGCCCTTCTTCCACTCGAGGTGGCGCGGGACCTCCGGCCAGGCCTTCTTGCCCAGCCGTTCCGGCTTCACCGCGGCCCAGATGTCGATGAACGGGTGGCCGACGATCAGCACGTCGCGGCCGTGCGGCCCCTTCATGACCGCCTGGGCGATGCGGCTCTCCTTGGAGCCGGGCACGAGGTGGTCGACCAGGACGCCGACCCGGCGGTTGGGGCCGGGCTGGAAGTCGCGGAGGTGGTCGGAGAGGTCGTCGATGCCGTCGAGGTACTCCACGACGACGCCCTCGATCCGCAGGTCGTCGCCCCAGACCTTCTCGACGAGCTCGGCGTCGTGGCGGCCCTCGACGAAGATCCGGCTGGCCCGCGCCACGCGCGCCTTGGTGCCGTGCACGGCGATGGAGCCGGACGCCGTACGCGTGGGGAGCTCGGGGCCCTTCTGCGTGATCGGCGGAGCGAGGATGACCGGGCGGCCCTCGAGCAGGAAGCCCGGCCCCAGCGGGAAGGTACGCCGCTTGTTGCGGCGGTCCTCCAGCGTCACGGTCCGCAGGTCGCGGTCGACGGCGACGATCTCGCCGCACCAGTCCGTCATGACCTCCTCGATGACCAGCCCGAGGTCGGCCGAGATCTCGACGGCACGACCGTTCTTCGGCTTGCGCCAGTCGTCGTTGAGGACATCCGTGCCGTATCGATCGAAGCTCACCGCACAAGTCTGCCGAGCGCCGGCGCCTGGCGCGGGCACCGACACACGGGGTGTCGCGCTCGTCACCGGCGAACTCTGGTGCGTCCCGGGTAGTCTTGGCACTCAACCGTTCGGAGTGCCAGATCCGGTCAGACGTCGGCGAGGAGGACGCATGCTCGAGGAGCGCAGGCTCGCAGTGCTGCGTGCCATCGTCGAGGACTACGTCGCGACCGAGGAGCCGGTCGGCTCGAAGGCGCTCGTCGAGCGGCACTCGCTGGGTGTCTCGCCGGCAACGGTCCGCAACGACATGGCTGCGCTGGAGGAGGAGGGGTACATCACCCAGCCGCACACCAGCGCCGGTCGGGTGCCGACGGATGCCGGCTACCGGCTCTTCGTCGACCGGCTCTCCACCGTCAAGCCGATGAGCGTCGCGGAGAAGCGGGCGATCTCGACCTTCCTCGACGGAGCCGTCGACCTCGACGACATGGTGCAGCGCTCGGTGCGCCTGCTCGCGCAGCTGACCCGCCAGGTCGCCGTCGTGCAGTACCCGACGCTCAGCTCGAGCACGGTCCGGCACGTCGAGGTCGTGGCCCTCGCGCCGACCCGCCTGCTCCTGGTCCTCATCCTCTCCACCGGCCGGGTGGAGCAGCGCCTGGTCGAGCTCCCCGGCGAGCTCGCCGAGCAGGACCTCGCCGACCTGCGCAGCCGGCTCCTCCACGCCACCGTCGGCGAGCGCATAGCCGACGCGGTCGCCGGCCTCTCCGGCGTACCCGACGTGGTCGCGCCGGAGGTGCGGTCCTCGGTCGAGACGGTGGTCCAGGTGCTCGCCGAGGCGATGTCCGACCACCGCTCCGACGAGCGCGTCGCCGTCGGCGGCACCGCCAACCTGGCCCGTTTCGGCGCGTCCTTCGACACCGCCGTCCGGCCGATGCTCGAGGCGCTCGAGGAGCACGTCGTGCTGCTCAAGCTGCTCGGCGAGGCCTCCTCCGACCTGGTCACCGTCCGCATCGGCCACGAGGGTCCGGTGCAGGAGCTCTCCGGCACCAGCGTCGTCGCGGCGGGCTACGGCCCGCAGGACCAGGCGATCGCCAGCCTCGGCATCGTCGGTCCGACCCGCATGGACTACCCCGGCACGATGGCCTCGGTCCGTGCCGTCGCCCGCTACATCTCCCGCCTGCTCGACGAGCAGCCCTGACCCGACACTGAAGGAACATCACGTGAGCCAGGACTTCTACGAGCTCCTCGGCGTCTCCCGCGACGCGGATGCGGACGCCATCAAGAAGGCCTACCGCCGTCTTGCCCGGCAGTACCACCCCGACGTCAACCCCGACCCCGACGCGCAGGAGACCTTCAAGACGGTCTCCCACGCCTACGAGGTGCTGAGCGACCCGCAGAAGCGCGCGGCGTACGACCGTGGTGGCGACCCGTTCGGTGGCGGCTTCGGCGGCGCGGGCCAGGGCTTCTCGTTCACCGACATCATGGACGCCTTCTTCGGTGGCGGCGCGGGCCAGCAGGGCTCGACCGGCGGCCGCGGTCCCCGACCGCGCGTACGCCGGGGCCAGGACGCGCTGATCCGGCTCGAGGTGCAGCTCGCCGAGGCGGCGTTCGGCGTGACCCGCGAGCTCAAGGTCGACACCGCGGTCCGCTGCACGGCGTGCAACGGCGACGGCGCCGCGCCCGGCTCGAAGCCGGTCACCTGCGAGACCTGCCACGGCGGCGGCGAGGTGGCCCACGTCCAGCGCTCGTTCCTCGGTGAGATCCGCACCCTGCGTCCCTGTGCGGCCTGCAAGGGATTCGGCACGATCATCCCCGACCCGTGCCGCGAGTGTGCCGGCGACGGACGCGTCCGGGCCCGGCGCTCGCTGACCGTGAAGATCCCGGCCGGTGTCGACAACGGCACCCGCGTCCAGCTCTCCGAGCAGGGCGAGGTCGGCCCGGGCGGCGGCCCCGCCGGCGACCTGTACGTCGAGATCCACGTCGCGCCGCACGCCGTCTTCCGTCGCAACGGCACCGACCTGCACGCGACGGTCTCCGTGCCGATGACCGCCGCAGCGCTCGGCACCGTGCTCACGCTGCCGACGCTGGAGTCCGATCTCGGCACCGAGGGCGACCAGTCCTTCGACCTCGACATCGCGGCCGGCACGCAGTCCGGCAGCACGACCACGCTGCGCGGTCTGGGCGTGCCCGGCCTGCGCACGCAGACGCGCGGCGACCTGGTCGTGACCGTCGTCGTCGAGACCCCGACGAAGCTCGACGCCCGGCAGGAGGAGCTCCTGAAGGAGCTGGCCAAGCTCCGTGGCGAGGAGGCGGTCGAGGGCTCGCTGCGGCCGGCGCACAAGTCCGTCTTCAACCGCCTGCGCGACGCGTTCTCGCAGCACTGACCGGGGCCCCAGAGATGTCGCTGCCGGTCCACCTCGTCCCCACGCTCACGGGCGTCGTCGAGGGCTCGCTCGTCGAGGTCACCGGCGACGAGGCGCATCACGCGGTCGCCGTACGCCGGCTGGCCGTCGGGGAGCAGGTCGTCCTCACGGACGGCTCGGGCGTCTCCGTGACCGGCGCCGTCGAGTCGACCGGCAAGCGCGTCTTCGTCGTGGCGGTCGACTCGGTTGCCCGTGAGGAGCCCGCCTCGCCACGCTTCACGGTCGTGCAGGCGATCCCGAAGGGCGACCGCGGCGAGCTCGCCGTCGAGGTGCTGACCGAGATCGGCGCCGCCGAGATCGTGCCGTGGGCGGCCTCGCGCTCCGTCGCCGTGTGGCGAGGCGAGCGCGCCGTGAAGTCGCACGGCAAGTGGGTCTCGACGGCGCGGGAGGCAGCCAAGCAGGCGCGTCGCTCGTGGTTTCCCCTCGTGCCGCCGATGGCGACGACGGCCCAGGTCGTCGGCCTGATCCGCGAGGCGGACCTGGCCGTGGTGCTCCACGAGGAGGGCCCGGAGTCGTTCTCCTCGCTCGACGTGCCGGCCAGCGGCTCCATCGTGGTCGTGGTCGGCCCCGAGGGCGGGATCAGCCCCGAGGAGCTCGCGGCGTTCGCGGACGCGGGCGTGCAGGGGGTCAAGCTCGGCGACGAGGTGCTCCGCACGTCGACCGCGGGTGTCGCTGCCGTCGCCGCGCTCCTGTCGCGGACACCTCGCTGGGCCTGAGCCCGATCACCGCACCGTGATGACCTTCGAGTCGGTGTAGGCGCCCGGACCCTCGGCGCCGCCCGACGGGTCGTCGGTCGTGGCGGTCAGGACGTACTTCCCGGGCTCGAGCTTCGAGATGTCGAACGACCCGGAGAACGGGAAGAGCTTCTCGCCCATCCAGCCCTCGGCCGTGACCGGCTCCTGGAAGGCGACGTACGTGCCCTCGTAGCGCTGCAGCTTCACCACGACGTTGGCCTCGAAGGAGTTCGCGACCCCGGTGACCCGGAGCGTGTCGCCGGTGACCTCGTCACCCTCGGCCGGGCTGGAGATGTTGACGTGCGACAGCGTGTCGAGGACAGGACCGTTGCTCAGCGGCTCCGCGGTGGGTACACCGAGGATGGTGTCGGTGTGCTTCTCGTCGAGCAGCAGCTGGACCGGGAGCCGGCCCTGCCCCGCGGCGGCCTGAGCGGTGTAGATCAGCTGCTCCACCGCGAGCGAGGCCTCCTGCGCCGACATGCCAGCGGGCCGGTCGTGGAGGGTGCTGGCTCCGGCGAGGCTGATCGAGATCCCGTCGTTCCGGACCGCGACGACCGTCACCGGCTCGGTGCCCTCGGGCCACAGCGTGCGGTGGTCGCGGTCGAGGGCGTGGCCCGCGATCGCAGCCGTCAGTGCGGCGCCGACCTTCTCGTTCAGGTCGCCGCCCTCCGGGATGGTCGTGCGCTGGAACTCGCGGTAGAGGCGCACCCCGGCAGGTGTGTCGCCGGCGAGGTAGACCGGGACCGTCACGGTCTCGCCGGCGCCGGCCGGCGGGGTCGACGAAGCGGACTCCGACGGTGTCGGCTCGACCGACTGCGTCGGGCTGGCGGCCGGGCCGGGCGTGACGTGGTCGTCGCCGCCGTTGCTGGAGGCGAGGTAGACGCCGCCGATCACGGCTGCGGTGGCGACGGCGCCACCGAGTCCTCCGAGGACCCAGGTGCGGGCGATGGACATGGCGCTCTCCTTCGGGGCGGTGACGGTCCGGGCGCGGATCGCGTCGAGGGCGGGGCGGGGCTGGACCTGGTCGGCAGCCTCCCGGACGAGCCGGGCGAGGTCGTCGCCAGCATCACGTCGGTCAGTCATCGGAGGTCCTCCAGGTGGGGAGCGAGGTGGGTGCGGAGCGTGGCGGAGCCGCGTGAGGCGTGGCTCTTCACCGCGCCCTGGCTGATGCCGAGCGTCGCAGCGATGTCGGCCTCGGAGAGGTCGAGGTAGTAGCGCAGGGCGAGGACCTCGCGCTGGCGCCGCGGGAGGGTGTGGAGCGCGGCGAGCACCTCCGCGCGGCGTACGTCGGCGGTGACCCCGGCATCCGCGGACGGCGCGGGCTCGGGGAGCCGCTCCCGGGCGGCGTGCCGGTCGACGACCTTGCGGTGCCGCAGGGCGGAGCGGGAGCGGTTGACCACGGACTGCCGCAGGTAGGCGAGTGCCGAGTCGGGGGAGCGCAGTCGCGACCACCGCCCGTGCAGCGCCACGAAGGCGTCCTGGGTGATCTCCTCGGCCAGGCCCTGGTCGTGGACGAGGAGCACGGAGAGCCGCACGAGGCGGCGCCAGTGCGCGGCGTACAGCGCGGAGACGGCCTCGTCGGCCGATGACGCCTGCAGCGCGAGCGGGTCCGGGTCCACGATGGTCACGCTAGTCCCACGCGCACCACCCGCCGGCGGTTTACCGGGCGACACACCCTTTTCCCCGCGCGCCCCTAGGCTGGCCGCATGAGCGCACCGATGCCCGACCCGGACTGCCTGTTCTGCAAGATCGTCGCGGGCGATATCCCGGCCGAGATCGTCCACGCCACGGAGCACTCCGTCGCCTTCCGTGACGTCAACCCGCAGGCGCCGACGCACGTCCTGGTCGTGCCCCGGGACCACTACGTCAACGCCGCCGAGGTGGCGCACTGGGCGCCCGCGATGGCCGCCGACCTGATCACGACGGCCCGCGACGTCGCGGAGAAGGAAGGCCTCGAGGGCGGCTACCGCCTCGTGTTCAACACGGGTGCCGACGCCGGCCAGACGGTCTTCCACGCGCACCTGCACGTGCTCGGTGGGCGCCACCTGCAGTGGCCTCCGGGCTGAGCCGCGCCTCCTCGGGCGGCGCGGATAGACTGGCCGGACCCATGACAGAGAACCCGCGCACGCCCCCGCACGCCGATGGCCCCTTCGAGGAGCCCGGTGCCAAGAACACCCGCCACACGGTGGTGGTCCCCGCGAGCGTCGACATGGTCAGCGTGCTCGGCCCGGGCGACGAGTTCCTCGGCATCATGGAGGGCGAGTTCGACGCCGACATCCACGTCCGCGGCAACCAGTTCGTGCTCCACGGCGCACCGCACGAGATCGCGCTGATCGAGCGCTACCTCCAGGAGCTCGTGACGGTCATCCGCACCGGTCAGGGCGTCACCAACGAGACCGTCGAGCGGATCATCTCGATGCTGCGCGCGGAGTCCAAGGAGAAGCCGGCCGACGTGCTCGGCCTCAACATCCTGAGCAACCGCGGCCGCACCATCCGCCCGAAGACGCTCAACCAGAAGCGCTACGTCGACGCGATCGACAAGAACACGATCACCTTCGGCATCGGCCCCGCGGGCACCGGCAAGACCTACCTCGCGATGGCCAAGGCCGTGCAGGCCCTGCAGTCCAAGCAGGTCAACCGGATCATCCTGTCCCGGCCCGCGGTCGAGGCCGGCGAGCGGCTGGGCTTCCTGCCCGGCACGCTGACCGAGAAGATCGACCCCTACCTGCGCCCGCTCTACGACGCGTTGCACGACATGCTCGACCCCGAGCTGATCCCCAAGCTGATGGCGGCCGGCACGATCGAGGTCGCCCCGCTGGCGTACCTGCGCGGTCGCAGCCTCAACGACTCCTTCATCATCCTCGACGAGGCGCAGAACACCACGCCCGAGCAGATGAAGATGTTCCTCACCCGCCTCGGCTTCGGCTCGAAGATCGTCGTCACCGGCGACATCACCCAGACCGACCTGCCCGGCGGCGTGCGCTCCGGCCTCCGGGTCGTGGAGGGCATCCTCGACGGCATCAAGGACATCTCGTTCAACCGGCTCACCAGCCACGACGTCGTACGCCACAAGCTGGTCGGCCACATCGTCGCGGCGTACGACGAGCACGACGCCGCGCTCGAAGCGGCTGCTGCGGCAGCCGTCGCCCTCACCAAGAACACGCAGAAGGAGAACCGTCGGTGACCATCGAGGTGCTCAACGAGTCGGGCCTGCCGCTGGACGTGCAGGCCACCTCGAGGCTCGCCCGGTTCGTGCTGGACCGCATGCGCGTCCACCCCCTCGCCGAGCTCTGCATCAAGGCCGTCGACGAGCCGACGATCGCCGAGCTGAACGAGAAGTGGATGGAGAAGGAGGGCCCGACCGACGTGCTCGCCTTCCCGATGGACGAGCTGCGCCCGGGCAAGGTCAACGAGGAGCCCGAGGAGGGCGTCCTGGGCGACCTGGTCCTGTGCCCGGTCGTCGCCGAGCGCCAGGCGACCGAGCGGCGCGAGGCCGGCGACGCCGGCTACTCCACCGAGGCCGAGCTCCAGCTCCTGACCGTCCACGGCATCCTGCACCTCCTCGGCTACGACCATGCCGAGCCGGAGGAGCACCGGGTGATGTTCGGGCTGCAGGACCAGCTCCTCGCCGAGTTCCGCGCGGGCTGACCCGATGGAGCCTGCGGATCTCTGGCTGCTCGTCCTCGCCGTCGCGCTGACGGCTGTGGCGGGCCTGCTCTCCGCCGTCGACGCCGCCCTCATCTCGTTCTCCCGCGCCCGCGCGGAGGAGATCGAGCACGAGCGACGCACGGGCGCGGGCAAGCTCGTGCGCCTCCTGGAGGACCCGCCGCGCTACCTCAATAGCGTCCTCCTGCTGCGCATCGCGGCCGAGGTGGCCGCGACCGTGATGGTGGCCCACCTCGCCCTCGACCACCTCGACGTGTGGTGGCAGGCGACCCTGCTGGCGACGGCCGCGATGGTCGTCGTCTCCTACGTCGTCGTCGGCGTCGCCCCCCGCACGCTGGGCCGTCAGCACGCGGAGCCGATCGCGCTCGCCGCGGCGCCGGTGCTGCTCGCCCTCACGCCGCTGCTCGGGCCGCTGCCACGGCTGCTGATCCTGCTCGGCAACGCGATCACGCCCGGCAAGGGCTTCCGCGAGGGACCGTTCGCGAGCGAGACCGAGCTGCGGGAGCTGGTCGACCTCGCGAGCGCCTCCAGCGTGATCGAGGAGGGCGAGCGCCAGATGGTGCACAACGTCTTCGAGCTGGGGGACACGACGGTCCGCGAGGTGATGGTGCCGCGCAACGACGTGGTCTTCGTCGAGCGGCACAAGAACCTCCGCCAGACCATGTCGCTCTTCCTCCGCAGCGGCTACTCGCGCCTGCCGGTCATCGGCGACAACCTCGATGACGTCGTCGGCCTGGCCTACCTGAAGGACGTCTCGCGCCGCGTCTTCGAGGACGCTGACGCCGAGACCACGCAGCGCATCGACACGCTGCTGCGGCCCGCGCACTGGGTGCCCGACAGCCTGCCTGCCGATGCGCTGCTCAAGGAGATGCAGGCCCGCCGCCAGCACATGGCGATCGTGGTCGACGAGTACGGCGGCACGGCCGGCATCGTCACCATCGAGGACGTGCTGGAGGAGATCGTCGGCGAGATCACCGACGAGTACGACGCCGCCGAGGTCGAGGTCGAGCACCTCGACGAGGGCCGGGTGAAGGTCTCGTCCCGCTTTCCGGTCGACGACCTCGACGAGCTCTTCCCGGACATCGCCCTCTCCGACGACGACGTGGACTCGGTCGGCGGCCTGATGGCGAAGTTCATGGGCGTCGTCCCGATCCCGGGATCGGTCGTCGAGGTGGAGGCCGAGGGGGGCCGGCTGCACTTCGAGGCCGTCGCGGCGAGCGGTCGCCGCAACCGCGTCGACACCGTCGTGATCACCCGTCTCGCGGCTCCCGAGGGGGCTCCCGACGCGGCCGACGAGTCCGGCTCGGTAGCCTGACCCGCATGGCTGATCTCTCCGCCGAGGACAACAAGCTCGTCGTGCTCGCCCGCGCGACGCGCGCCCGCACCCGCGCTGCCGAGGGCGCCGCGGTCCGTGACAGCGACGGACGCACGTACGCCGCTGCCACCGTCGACCTCCCGAGCCTCCAGCTCAGTGCCGTGCAGGTCTGCATCGGCATGGCGGTCGCCTCCGGCTCGCGTGGTCTCGAGGCGCTCGTGCTCCTCGGCGAGGCGGAGGCGATGACCGAGCCCGACGCCGCGGCGGTGCGCGACTTCGCAGGCGACGCCGTCGTCATCCACCTCGCGGACCCGGCCGGCAAGCTCCGCTGAACTCCGGCGAGTGACGCTCTCCGGCGCACCGCGCTAGCGTCGGAGCGTGTCCACCCCGGTCGGCTGGCAGCAGCACCGGGAGGGCGTGGCACGGCTCCTGACGTCGTACGCCGCGATCCCGCCCGGCGCCCCGGTGCGCCTGCGCAAGAAGACGTCGAACCTCTTCCGGCCGCGCGCCGAGGTCGAGGCGGGTCTGGACGTCTCCGGCCTCGACGGTGTCATCGAGGTCGACCCGCGCGCCGGTGTCGCGGAGGTGCAGGGGATGTGCACCTACGAGCACCTGGTCGAGGCGACGCTCCCGCACGGCCTCGTGCCGTACGTCGTGCCCCAGCTGCGGACCATCACGCTGGGCGGCGCCGTGACCGGCCTCGGCATCGAGGCGACCAGCTTCCGCCTCGGCCTCCCGCACGAGAGCGTCCTGGCGATGGACGTCCTGACCGGTGCCGGCGAGATCGTGACGACCATGCCGGGCGACCCGCTGTTCGACGCGTTCCCCAACTCCTACGGTTCCCTGGGCTACGCGACGCGCCTGCGGATCGCGCTCGAGCCGGCGCCGGCGTACGTCCGGCTGCGGCACGTGCGCTTCTCCGACGCGGGCATGCTCGAGAAGGCGATCGCCGAGGTCGTGGAGACGGGGGAGTGGGAGGGCGAGCAGGTGCACGCGATGGACGGCGTGGCCTTCGCCCCGGGAGAGCTCGTGCTGACCCTCGCCCACTGGACCGACGACCCGGGCGACCAGTGGCCCTCGGACTACACCGGCGGCCACGTCTTCTACCGGTCGCTCCAGGAGCGCGAGTCCGACGTCCTCACCATGCACGACTACCTCTGGCGCTGGGACACCGACTGGTTCTGGTGCAGCAAGGCCTTCGGGGCGCAGCACCCGCTGGTCCGCGCTGTCTGGCCCCGGCGGTGGCGTCGCTCCGACGTCTACCACCGGCTGCTCGGTCTCGACCAGCGCTTCGGGATCTCACGCCGCCTCGACGAGCGCGCCGGGCGGCCCGCCGCCGAGCGGGTCGTGCAGGACGTCGAGGTGCCGCTCGACCGGCTGGGGGAGTTCCTCGCCTGGTTCGACGCCGAGGTCGGGATGCGTCCGGTCTGGCTCTGTCCCCTGCGGTTGAGCCGTGAGGCACCCGCGGGGGCGCGTCCGTGGTCGTCGTACCCGCTCGAGGCCGGGACGACCTACGTCAACGTCGGCTTCTGGGGCACCGTCCGGGTCGGCGAGGGCGCGGACGAGGGTCCCACCAACCGCGCCATCGAGGCGAAGGTCAGCGAGCTGGGCGGCCACAAGTCGCTCTACAGCGAGGCCTTCTACGCGCCATCCGAGTTCAACCGGCTCTACAACGGCGACAACCTCGCCGCGGTGAAGCAGCAGTACGACCCCGGCGGGCGACTGACCTCGCTCTACGACAAGGCAGTGCACAGGAGGTAGGCATGGCACGGATCGCCGAGGTGCTGGACGGGTTCTTCGACGGCGGGCTCCCGATCCGCCTCACGGCGTACGACGGCAGCGAGGCGGGGGACACCGCCTGCCCGTACACGATGGAGGTGGCGACGCCGCGCGGCCTGGCGTACCTCCTCACCGCGCCCGGAGACCTGGGCCTGGCGAGGGCGTACGTGAGCGGTGACCTCGTGCTCCACGGCACCCACCCCGGCGATCCCTACCCGCTGCTCTCCCGGATCGTCGGGCACACCGACATCGCCCGCCCCGGGCCGGTCGAGGTCGTGAGGCTGATGGCCGAGCTCGGCGTCTCGCACTTCGTGCCGCCCAAGCCGCCCCCGGAGGAGCACCTGCCGGCCTGGCGGCACAAGCTCGAGGGCCTGCGCTGGTTCCTGCGGCACTCCGAGGAGCGCGACGCCGACGCGATCCACCACCACTACGACGTCTCCAACCGGTTCTACGAGATGGTGCTCGGGCCGTCGATGACCTACACCTGCGCGCTCTTCCCCAAGCCGGTGGCGACCCTGGAGGAGGCACAGGACGCGAAGTACGACCTGATCTGCCGCAAGCTCGACCTCCGGCCGGGGCAGCGCCTGCTCGACCTGGGCTGCGGCTGGGGCGGGATGGTCCGCTTCGCCGCCCGGGAGTACGGCGTCCGCGCTCTCGGAGTGACGCTCTCGCGTGAGCAGGCCTCGTGGGCGCAGCGGGCGATCAAGGAGCAGCAGCTCGACCACCTCGCCGAGGTGCGACACATGGACTACCGCCACGTGGAGGAGACCGGGTTCGACGCGATCAGCTCGATCGGGCTGACCGAGCACATCGGCGTCGCCAACTACCCGGCGTACTTCGGGTTCGTGCACGACCGGCTCAAGCCCGACGGTCGCTTCCTCAACCACTGCATCACCCGCGCCGACAGCCGGCACGGCGCCAAGGCCGGTGCCTTCATCGACCGCTACGTCTTCCCCGACGGCGAGCTCGCGACGTCGGGCACCATCGTGGCTGCCCTGGAGGACGCCTTCCTCGAGGTGCAGCACCACGAGAACATCCGGCGCCACTACGCCCTCACGCTGGCCGGCTGGAACCGCAACCTCGTCGAGAACTGGGACGAGGCGGTCGCCGAGGTGGGGCTGGGCACGGCACGGGTGTGGGGCCTCTACATGGCCGGGTCGCGGATCGGCTTCGAGCGCAACGAGATCCAGCTGCACCACGTCCTGGCGACCAAGACCGTCGACGGCCAGACCACCTACCCGATGCGCCACGCATTCGGGGCGTGAGCCCGCCCGCCGGTAGCCTTGGCCGGTGAGCACCCGAGCAGCGCAGTACCCCGCGACCGTCCTCAGGCGGGAGCAGCTCTCCGACCACTTCGTGCGGATCGTGCTCGGCGGCGACGGGCTGGCGGAGTTCACGTCGACGGGGATCCCCGACGAGTGGGTCGCTCTGACGGTGCCCGGCCAGTTCCAGACGCGCTACTACACGGTGCGCTCCTGGGCGGGCGGGGAGCTCACCCTCGACATCGTGGTCCACGACCACGGGCTGGTGACCGAGTGGGCTGCCGGCGACTGCGTGGGCGACGTCGTCACGGTCAGTGCGCCCAAGGGCAGCTTCGACATGCCGGAGTCCGCACAGTGGCTGCTGCTGGTCGGTGACCTGACCGCGCTGCCCGCGATCGCGCGCACCATGGAGACCGTCTCGGTGCCGGTCACCGCGTGGGTCGAGATCCCCGGCACGCCGCTGACCGACTACCTCGACAACGCGGTGGCGGGCGGCGAGATCACCTGGGTGCCGGTCCCGCACGACGCCGAGACGGCCACCGCCGCCATCGTCGAGGGCATCGAGTGGCCCGAGGGCGAGGGCTACTTCTGGATGGCTGGGGAGTCAGCGCAGATGCGCGCGATCCGCAAGCACCTCATGCGGGAGGTGAAGCTCCCGACCAGCGCGTACGACGTCATGGGCTACTGGCGCGGAGGCGGACACCAGCGCCAGCCTCGCGCCATCGACCCGGGCCCGATCTGGCGCGAGGGCAAGGCGCAGGGCAAGACCGACGACGAGATCTGGGCGGCGTACGACGCAGCCCGCAGCGCTGCGGAGGAGCAGGCATGAGCGAGCACGACCGCGACTTCGACATCAAGGGCGTGGCGCCGGCCGGGCCGATCCACGGGCAGGTCGCCGAGGGCTACCGCAGCGGCTTCGCCTGCTTCGTGGGCCGTCCCAACGCCGGCAAGTCCACCCTGACCAACGCGCTGGTCGGCTCGAAGGTGGTGATCACCTCCAACAAGCCGCAGACCACCCGCACTGTGGTGAAGGGCATCGTGCACCGCGAGGACGGTCAGCTGATCCTCGTCGACACCCCCGGCCTGCACCGCCCGCGCACCCTGCTCGGCGAGCGCCTCAACGACCTGGTGATGACGACCTGGTCCGAGGTCGACGTGGTGGCGGTCTGCTTCCCGGCCGATGAGAAGATCGGCCCGGGTGACACCTTCATCGTCAACGAGCTGGCCAAGGTGCGGCGCACCACCAAGATCGCGATCGCGACCAAGACCGACAAGGCCACGCCCGAGCAGCTCGCTGCGCACCTGCTCTCGATCGTCGAGCTCGGCGAGAAGACCGGCACCGAGTGGGCCGAGATCGTGCCCGTCTCGGCGGTGGGTGACAGCCAGGTCGACCTGCTCGCCGACCTGCTGATCAACCTGCTCCCCGAGGGGCCCCAGCTCTATCCCGACGGCGAGCTGACCGACGCGCCGGAGCAGGCGATCGCCGCTGAGCTGATCCGCGAGGCCGCGCTCGAGGGCGTGCACGACGAGCTGCCCCACTCGATCGCCGTGGTGATCGAGGAGATGAACCTCCGCGAGGGGCGCCCCGCCGACAAGCCGCTGCTGGACATCCACGCCAACCTCTACGTCGAGCGCGACAGCCAGAAGGGCATCATCATCGGCCACAAGGGGTCGCGCCTGCGCGAGGTCGGCACCCAGGCGCGCAAGGGGATCTCGGCGATGCTCGGCACGCCGGTCTACCTCGACCTGCACGTGAAGGTGGCCAAGGACTGGCAGCGCGACCCGCGCCAGCTCCGCAAGCTCGGCTTCTGACGCGGGGTCGTCCGCGTGAGGCCTAGCTATAGGTAGGCCTCACGCGGACGACCTACTGCTTGCCGGGCGCCCAGCAGAAGCCGTAGTGCTGGCCCGCGTCCCACTGCGCCTTGGTGGGCGGCGTCCAGCCCCAGGTGAAGCTGAGCTTGTCGCTCGCCTTCGCGCGCACCTTGTCCTCACACGCAGCGCCAGCGGCATCGGCTGCCTTCGCACCGGGGAAGGCGCCCTTCGGGCCTCCCTTGACGTCGACGGTCGCCACGGCGCGCCAGGCGTGGTCGACGGAGCAGATCACCTGGTGTGCGTTGCGGGTGCCCGGCTTGGCGGTGGCGCAGCGGCCCCAGCGGTCGCGCCCGTCGGCCTTGTCGAGGACCTTCTCCAGCCGGCCGCCGAGTCGCGCGAGCCTGCCTTCCGAGGCCAGCGCGATCACGTCGCACCGCAGCCACGACTGGCCTTCGTCGGACTCCTTCAGCGTCGGTCCGAACCAGACCGGCGAGAGCATGCTCAGCCGCCGCTCCTCCGTGTTCCCGCCGACGTACGACGCGAAGCGCTGCGGGCAGGTGGTGGCCATCTGCCGACGTACCTTCTCGGAGTCGATCGCGAGCAGGTGGCCGCCCGCCGTGAGGGTGTCGGCCTGGCCGACGAAGAACGTGCGGACGGTGTGGGCCTTGCTGCAGTCGACCGGCCTGGCGTCGCTGGTCGACGCCAGGGCTGCCTGGTAGGAGAGGTCGTAGCAGCCATGCGCCGGTGGCACGGGGGCGGCGGCTGCGGTGGGCGGCGGCATGGGCGTCGACGACGGCGCCGCGGCGGGCTTCGGGTCGGAGCAGGCCGCCGTCCCCAGCAGCAGGCCGGCGGCGAGCACCAGGGGAGTGATGCGCATCAGGATCCTCACGTGTCCGTTCGTGCCCAGCAGACCGACCGGCGGATCCCCGCCTCCCACTCGGCCTCGTGGAACCACGTGTACCCGAACTGGAAGTCCAGGGCGTAGTTGAGCCACGCGCTGATGGAGCTGTGGCAGTACTCGCGGGTCTTCACCTCGATGGCGCGGTCGCCCGGATAGGCCTCACCGGGGTCGCCGACCTTGATGGTCGTCGCCGCGCGCCAGTCGTGCTTCCTCGTGCAGGGGACCTTCGTGCTGGTGGCGATCGAGGCACCACGTGCGCAGGCCATCCAGCGGTCCGGCGGCCGGGTGCCGCGCAGCAGGTTCCGCGTGTGCGTCGGGAGGTCCAGGTAGCGGTCCTTCGCGACGTCTTCGGTGCCGCCCACGAGGTCGCAGCGGTACCAGCGCGCCCCCTTCTTCCACGCCTTCTCCGAGGGCTGGAACTTCGCCCAGCTCAGGATCGTGCGCATGGCGACCGACTCGTCGGCGCCGAGGTGACGGGCGAACCCGTCCGTGCAGAGCTCGTAGAGGGTCCGGGCCACCTCGCGGCTGTCGTACGCCGCGTCGTCGAGGTCGGCGGGCAACTCGCCGACGGCGTACGTCTCGGCGGTGTGGGGCTTGCTGCACGGAACGGTGCGGGTGGCGTTGCTCGGGTGCTGCTCGACGTCGCGTGGCGTGAGGACACGGCAGGCGCCGACAGCCGGCGGGTCGACCGCATCGACCTGGTCGGGATCGACGTTCGCGGGCAGGGCCGTGCCGCAGCCCGAGAGCGCCAGGAGCGCAGCCGCGGACACCACGAAGGCGCCGGCGAGCGCACACACGCGCAGCACGCTTCGCACCATCATCCGGCTCCCCGTCGACCGCTCAGGAGCCGTCGCTCACGAGCGCCGCGATCGTACCGCCCAGCTCGTACGCCGCCTCGCGGTGTGCGTCGGTGACCTCGCCGAGCACGCCGAGGACCTCGTATCCCTGGCGCCAGCCGAGTGCGCCGGTGATGCTGGTGACGCTGCGGACGGCTCCGGTGAGGTCGTAGTGGCCGTGCAGGTAGAGGCCGAACGGGCGCCGGGCCGTGGTGCCGCTGTCGTTGGCGACGTCGGTGGAACCGGAGTCGTCGAGCTGGCCGCCGATGGCGAGGAAGGTCGAGTCGAAGAAGTGCTTCAGCGCCCCGCTCATGTAGCCGAAGTTCGCGGTGGTGCCGAGCAGGTAGCCGTCGGCGGCGAGCACGTCGTCGGCGTTCGCCTCGAGGGCGGGGCGGACGACCACCTCGACGCCCTCGATGCTCTCGTCGTGGGCACCGGCCACCACGGCGTCCGTCAGCGCCTGCAGGGAGCGGGTCGGGGAGTGGTGGACCACCAGAAGCCGGGCCATGCCCCCGAGGTTAGTGCGAGCATCGGGGGCATGAGTACCGAGCAGCCCATGCGTCCGTCGCACCCCGGCGTCGCGGCGTACCTCGAGAAGCGCGGGTCCAACGCGCAGCACCGTCTCGCCGACGCGATCACGGCGTTCGCGGGGTCCATGTGGTTCGTCTACATCCACGCGGTGGCCTTCACCGTGTGGATGCTCGTGGGGGAGCGGAGCCCGTGGCCGACGCTGACCCTCGTCGTGTCGCTCGAGGCGATCTTCCTGTCGACGTTCGTGATGATCGGGCAGAACCGCCAGGCGGCGCTCGTGCAGGCGAAGGCCGACCACGACTTCGTGGAGCAGGAGCTCGAGCTGAAGACGAACACCGAGATCACCCGGGCGATCCACCAGCTGACGACGGAGCTGCACCGCCGCCTCCTCGACGACGGAGCGTGAGCGGCCTGCTAGTCTGGAGGGGTCATGATGCGCCAGTTCCTTCTTCTTGGCTGCCGCAGCGAGGCCTGAGACTGTCGGCCTTCCTCGCTGCGGGGTGTTGTGTTGCGCGGCTGACGCTCCTTCACTGAACCAAGGCGAATTCCCATGACGAACATCAGCAACACCCGGAACCAGCAGAAGCCGTCGCCGATGCCGTACGGCCGCTACACGGCGTTCGAGCCCGTGACCGTGCCGGACCGCACCTGGCCCGACGCGAAGATCACCAAGGCGCCGCGCTGGCTCTCCACCGACCTGCGTGACGGCAACCAGGCCCTGATCGACCCGATGGACCCGGCCCGCAAGCTCGAGATGTTCAAGCTGCTGGTCACGATGGGCTACAAGGAGATCGAGGTCGGCTTCCCGTCGGCGTCGCAGACCGACTTCGACTTCGTCCGCTCGCTGATCGAGGGCGACCGGATCCCCGACGACGTCCAGATCTCCGTGCTGACCCAGGCCCGCGAGGACCTGATCGAGCGCACCGTGCAGTCCCTGGTCGGAGCTCCGCGCGCGACCGTGCACATGTACAACGCGACCGCCCCGCTCTTCCGCCGCGTCGTCTTCGGCGTGACGCCGGAGGAGTGCATCGGCATCGCGACCCGCGGCACCGAGCTGGTCATGAAGTACGCCGAGTCGTTGCTCGGGCCGATCGTCGGCACCGAGGACTTCGGCTACCAGTACAGCCCGGAGATCTTCACGCAGACGCCGACCGACTTCGCGCTCGAGGTCTGCGAGGCCGTGTCGGACGTGTGGCAGCCCGAGGCAGGTCGCGAGATCATCCTCAACCTGCCGGCGACCGTCGAGATGTCGACGCCCAACACCTACGCCGACCAGATCGAGTACTTCTCGCGTGGTCTGACGCGACGCTCCGTCTCCGCCATCTCCCTGCACCCGCACAACGACCGCGGCACCGCCGTCGCGGCCACCGAGCTGGCGCTGATGGCCGGCGCCGACCGCGTCGAGGGCTGCCTCTTCGGCCACGGCGAGCGCACCGGCAACGTCGACCTGGTGACGCTGGGCATGAACCTCTTCTCGCAGGGCATCGACCCGCAGATCGACTTCGGTGACATCGACGAGGTCCGTCGTACGGTCGAGTACTGCACGAACCTGCCGGTCCACCCGCGCCACCCGTACGCCGGCGACCTCGTCTACACGGCGTTCTCCGGCTCGCACCAGGACGCCATCAAGAAGGGCCTGGAGGACCTCGAGCGGATCGCCCGCGAGCAGGGCAAGCCGGTCGGCGAGATCCCGTGGGAGGCGCCCTACCTGCCGATCGACCCCAAGGACGTCGGCCGCACCTACGAGGCCGTCATCCGGGTCAACAGCCAGTCCGGCAAGGGCGGCGTCGCGTACCTGCTGAAGGCCGAGCACAACCTGGACCTGCCGCGGCGTGCGCAGATCGAGTTCTCGCGGGTCATCCAGGAGCACACCGACTCCTCGGGGCAGGAGATCTCCTCGGACGACATCTGGAAGATCTTCTCGGCCGAGTACCTCGAGAAGGACGCGCCGCTGAAGCTGAACTCGGTCCACACCGAGAGCGCGGTCGGTGCTGCAGACGCGCTGCGCGTCGGTGTCTACGTCGACGGCGAGCACAAGGAGCTCAGCGGCTCCGGCAACGGGCCGATCGCGGCGTTCGTCGACGCGATCAGCCAGGTCGGCTACGACGTCCGGGTCCTCGACTACACCGAGCACGCCCTGTCGGCCGGCGGTGACGCGGTCGCTGCGGCGTACGTCGAGTGCGCGGTGGGCGACAAGGTCCTCTGGGGTGTCGGCATCGACGCCAACATCGTGACGGCCTCGCTGAAGGCCGTGCTGAGCGCGGTCAACCGCGCCTGAGCACCGTACGTGCCGCTGCCGGCCGGTCCGCGGACCGGCCGGCAGCGGCACGTCAGCGGTGGCGCTGGGACCGTCCGCCCCTGATGACGCTCTCCGTCGCACCGGCCAGGGGTACTCCGGCGAGGATGCCTATGGCCCCGAGGACCACGAGCGGGTCGATGAGCTCTTCGTCGCCCCAGCCGCTGGCGAGCACGTAGGCCTGGGCGACGGTGAAACCGATCCCAGCTCCGAGTGCCGGCCATGCCACGCGGCTGCCTCCCCACAGCAGTCCGGCCGCGACGGCGACTGCGACGAGCCCGGTCACGAGACCCGCGAGCGCCTGGTTCTCGCCGATCAGACCAGCGAACCCCGCAGCGATCACGAGTCCTTCCGATCCGAGGAGGAGCGTCGTCTCGGCGCGGGAGTAGCGGCTGGCCATGCCTGACCGTAGCGCCAGAACGTCAAGATGACGCCGCGATCAGCCCTCTCCCTGGATGTGCAGGCGGCGCCTGTGGTCCGTGCGCCGTCCACGTGCGCCGATGTGTGGGCGCTCGATGCCCGACGCGCTCGCCTAGGCCTTGGCCCGCACGGCGTCGCGGAGCTGGTCGGCGGAGTTGCGGATGACGTCGCTGATCAGCTCGGTCGTCCGCGGGTCCTCGAGGGCCCCCTCGACGATGCGCAGCACCGTGTCGGAGACCAGGCCGACGATCTCGTCGTGGAACGGCACGTACTTCAGCTTGCCCGCGGTCGGGTCGGCCATGAGCAGGTCGTGGACCATCTGCTCGAGCTCGATGCGGTTCTCGTCGAGCGCGTCGCGCACGTTGGCGGCGTACGTCCCGGTCTGGATGACGTCGATGACCTCGTCGAGCACCGCGACCGTGATCGGGCGCTTGATCGCATCGACGATCGGCGCGGAGAAGTGGTCGATCAGGAAGACGGTGACGGCGTCGCCCACGACGTTGTCACCGGTGTCGATGGCGCGCGTCGTGCGGGCCAGGCCGATGACGACGAGGGGCAGCGCGGCCGTGCCCGCCCAGGGCGTCACGAGCGGGACGAGTGCGATCAGCTCCCACCAGCCGGTGGCCCAGAAACGCGACGTGCGGCCGTAGCGGGCCAGGCGCGCGAGCAGGCGCAGGGCGAAGAGCACGGAGATGGCCGCGTCGGCGAGGTACGCCGCCTGCCGCACGGAGCCCGACTCCGGCCGCCAGAAGCCGAACCAGACGATCAGGCCGAGCGAGGCGACCGAGGCCAGGGACATCACCCAGTCGCGCAAGCCCACCTTCCGCAGCTCGGCCGCGGCGTGCTGGGCTTCGGGTGGCAGCGCCGGCATCACCGCGTCGAAGAACACGTCCTGGGCGTGGTGGCGCGGCGTCATCGAGGGCGAGGTCACCACGGCACAATAGAACGCGTGCCCCTCTACCGCGCCGAGGCCGTCGTCCTCCGCACCCACAAGCTGGGTGAGGCCGACCGGATCATCACGCTGCTGACCCGCGACCAGGGTCGGGTGCGTGCCGTCGCCAAGGGCGTACGCCGGACCAGCAGCCGTTGGGGGAGCAGGCTCGAGCCGTTCAGCCACGTCGACCTCCAGCTCGCCGAGGGCCGCAACCTCGACACGATCACCCAGGCGGTGACCCTCACGCCGTTCGCCGCGAACCTCGGGAGGGACTACGAGCGGTACACCGCGGGGACGGCGATGCTGGAGACGGCGGAGCGGCTGATCACCGAGGACCGCGAGCCCGCACTCCAGCAGTTCCTGCTGCTGGTCGGCGGCCTGCGCGCAATGACCGGGCTCGACGGCGCGGACCCGAAGCCGCACGGCCAGGTCCTCGACTCCTACCTGCTCCGGAGCCTCTCGGTCGCTGGCTACGCGCCGAGCTTCGACGCGTGCGCACGCTGCGGCGAGCTCGGGCCGCACCGCTGGTTCCACCCGGCGGCGGGCGGCGTGCTGTGTGCGGCGGACAAGCTGCCCGGCTCGGCGGGGCCGGCTCCCGAGACCCTGGTCCTGCTCGGCGCACTGCTCGCGGGGGACTGGGCCACCGTCAACGCGAGCGAGCCGCGGCACCGTCGCGAGGCGACCGGCCTCGTCGCGGCGTACCTGCAGTGGCACGTGGAGCGTGGCTTGCGCTCGCTCGCGTACGTCGAGCGCTGACCGCGAGGGCGCCGTCGAGCGAGGGCGTCAGGCCTCGGGCTCGCCGTCGGGTGCGGGGGCGGCCAGTGGGTGGTTGGTGATCTCGTCGGGCACGGCGCCGTTGTCCCAGTGGTCGATCGTGTCGTTGAACTTCGACAGCAGCCGGCCGAACTCGGCGATGTCCTCCGCCGACCAGTCGGCGAGGAGCAGGTCGAGCGCCTGACGTCGGAAGTTGCGTGCCTCCATGATCGAGCGCTCGCCGAAGTCGGAGAGGCTGAGCAGGGTCGCCCGCCGGTCGCCCGGGTCGGTCTTCTTCGCGGCGAGGCCGAGCTTGACGACGGCCTGTGCCTGGCGGGTGACGGTCGAGGGGTCGAGGTGGAAGGCCGAGGCGATCGCGCCGAGGCGCTGGGGACCCTCGTCGGCCAGCAGGCACAGGATGCCGTAGCTGGAGCGCTCCAGGGCGACCTCGCCGCTGGCGGTGCTCACGTGGATCGCGTTGCTGCGGCGCATCACCTTGGTGAGCTGCTGCTCGATCACGTCGTTGGGGGTCTTCGGCTCCACGGTTCCTCTTCGCAGTGTGAAGGTCACGGTTGGATAACAGTGTGCACGAACGAAGTTACTCCTGCGTCACATCGCCCGCGTGGTGAATCGCCGAAGAGGGTGCCCCCTAAAGTGAGGCCTGTGCCTCATCCTTACGCCACGCCCCAGCCGCACGCCTCGGGTGTGAAGCCGCCGCCGATTCCGGCGGAGCTGGTCCCCGAGCACGTCGCGATCGTCATGGACGGCAACGGACGCTGGGCGAAGGAGCGTGGACTGCCGCGCAACGCCGGCCACGCACAGGGCGAGTTCGCGCTCTTCGACGTGATGGAGGGTGCGATCGAGCTGGGCATCAAGGCGGTCACCGTCTACGCCTTCTCGACCGAGAACTGGTCGCGCTCGCCCGAGGAGGTCCGCTATCTCATGGGCTTCAACCGCGATGTCGTGCGTCGCCGCCGCGACGAGATGCACGCCCTCGGCGTACGGGTCCGGTGGGCGGGTCGCGCGCCACGGCTGTGGAAGTCGGTCCTGAAGGAGCTCCGCATCGCGGAGGAGATGACGAAGGACAACGACGTCCTCACCCTCACGATGTGCATCAACTACGGCGGACGCCCCGAGCTCGTCGACGCCACGCGGGCGATCGCCCGGCTCGCAGCAGCGGGGAAGATCAACCCCGAGAAGATCGACGAGAAGACGATCGCCCAGCACCTCTACGTGCCGGAGTTCCCCGATGCCGACCTGATCTGGCGTACGTCGGGGGAGCAGCGCCTCTCCAACTTCCTGACCTGGCAGTCCGCGTACGCCGAGTTCGTCTTCACCGACGTGCTCTGGCCCGACGTCGACCGGCGCCACCTGTGGGCGGCGTGCGACCAGTACGCCCGGCGCGACCGCCGCTACGGCGGCGCGGTGCCCAACGAGGTCGCCGGCACCGTCGTCGAGTAGGACTCAGCCCGCGCACGCCCGGCAGGTGCCGAACAGCTCCAGCGTGTGCGCGATGTCCGCATAGCCGTGCTCGGCCGCGATCGCGCGCGTCCAGCGCTCCACGGCCGGGCCCTCCACCTCGACGGTGGCACCGCACGAGCGGCAGACCAGGTGGTGGTGGTGCGTCGCCGAGCAACGGCGGTAGATCGCCTCGCCGTCCTCGGTGCGCAGCATGTCCACCTCACCGCTCTCGCTGAGCAGCTGGAGCGTGCGATAGACGGTCGCGAGGCCGACCTTCTCGTCACGCTCGGTGAGCAGCGCGTGGATGTCCTGCGCGCTGCGGAAGTCGTCGAAGCTGGCCAGCGCGTCGGCGACCGCCCGGCGCTGCCGGGTGGGCCGGACGGCGGGCGCGGCGGCGTGGCCGTGCTCAGTGCTCGTCATAGTGCTCTCCGTGCGCTGCGTGGCGGTGGCCGTCGTGGATGTAGTCGACGTGGTCGCCGTGCGGGACGGCCGGGTGGCCGCAGTCCTCGCCGTGCTCGTGCGGGTGCTCGCCGATGACCTCGTGTGCGAGCGGGTCGAGCGGCGCGAACGGCTCCACCTGCCGACGCCTGCGCCGCAGCACCACGCCGAGGGGCCACGACAGGGCGAACAGTGCGAGGGCGACCAGGACGATGGTCGGGCCGGGGGCGACGTCCGCCAGGTCCGAGAGGTACGCCGACGCCACCAGGCCGCCGATCGCCGAGAGCACGCCGATCCCCATCGCCGCGGTCAGCGTCGTGCGGAAGGAGCGGGTGACCTGCTGGGCCGTCGCCACGGGCACGACCATGAGGGCCGAGACGAGCAGCAGGCCGACGGTGCGCATCGCGACCGTGACCGTGACCGCCGCCAGCACGGCGATCAGCACGTTGTAGAAGCGCACGCGCAGACCGGCCACGCGCGCGAAGTCGGCGTCCTGTGTCACCGCGAAGAGCTGAGGCCCGAGCCCGATGCAGAGCACGAGCACGGTGGCGGCCAGGGCGACGGTGGCCACGACGTCCGAGGTGTCGATGCTGAGCAGCGAACCGAAGAGGTAGGCCTGGAGGCTCTGGGCGCTCTGCCCGGCGATGCCGGTGATCATGACGCCACCGGCCAGGCCGCCGTAGAAGAGCAGCGCGAGGGCGACGTCGCCGTTGGTGGTGCCCCGCTCGCGGATCAGCTCGATGACCACGGCCCCCGCCACCGCCACGCCGACCGCGGTCCAGGTCGGCGAGGCGCCGGTCAGCAGGCCGAGTGCGACACCGGTGACGGCGACGTGGCCGATGCCGTCGCCCATGAGGGCGAGGCGCTTCTGCACCAGGTAGGTGCCGATCGCGGGTGCTGCCAGGCCCGTGAAGAGCGCGGCGACGAGCGCGCGCAGCATGAACGGCAGGGTCAGCACGGAGAGGATGTCGCTCATCGGCCCGCCTCCGGGGTCTCGCGAGGGTCGAGAGGCGAGGCGACCTGGGGCCGGTGCGGCTTGGCCGGTTCGCCCTCCGGGTGGTGGTGCGTGTGGATCTCGCCGAAGAGCGGACCGTGGACCTCGTGGTCGGCGAGCGGGGCGCCGTCGTACGCCACCCGGCCGTCGCGCATGACCACCGCACGGTCGACGAGCGGGGCCAGCGGGCCGAGCTCGTGGGCGACGAGGACGATGGTCGCGCCACGCTCCTTGAGGAGGCGCAGGGCGTCGGCCAGTGCCACCTGGTTGGGCAGGTCGACGCCCGCGGTGGGCTCGTCGAGGAAGAGCAGCTCGGGCTCGCTGGCGAGGGCCCGCGCGATCATCACGCGCTGCTGCTGCCCGCCGGAGAGCGTGGCGACGCCGTCGCGGACCCGGTGGGAGAGACCGACGACCTCGAGGGCGCTGCGGATCGCTGCGCGGTCAGCGGCGTTGAAGGGTCGCAGCCAGCGGCGGCGGGTCAGTCGCCCCGAGGCGACGACCTCCCAGACCGACGCGGGCACGCCGCCGCCGACGCCGACCCGCTGCGGGACGAAGCCGAGGCGGTGGCGGTCGTGGAGGCGGTCGAGCGGGGTTCCGAAGAGGCGGACCTCGCCACCGGTCAGCGGCGCGAGGCCGGTGATCGTGCGGACGACGGTCGACTTGCCGGAGCCGTTGGCCCCCATGAGCGCGACGAACTCGCCCGGGTGGACGGTGAGGTCGACCCGGCGCAGGATCGGCCGGCCGCCCAGGGAGACGGAGGCGTCGCGTACCTCGACGACGGGGCTGTCGTCGACGTGCGTCGGGGCGGGGTCGGGAGTGATCAACAGCCGTTGGCCTTCTTCAGGAGGGCGAGGTTCTGCCGCATGACGGTCAGGTAGTCGCCGCCATTCTGCTCCGCCTCGGAGGTGAGGCCCTCGAGCGGGTCGAGCACGGCGGTGTGGATGCCGAGGTCGCCGGCGATCGCGTCTGCGGCGCGGGGGCTGACCAGGGTCTCGGAGAAGACCGTCGTCAGGTGGTGGCTGCGGATCAGGTCGTGGAGGTGCTGGAGGGTCGAGGCGGTCGGCTCGGCATCGGGGGAGAGGCCGGAGATCGCCTCGATGTGCAGGCCGTACGTGCCGAGGTAGCCGAAGGCGTCGTGGTTGACGACGATCGTGTCCCGCTGGCAGCTCGCCAGTCCCGTCCGGTAGGCGGCGTCCAGGTCGACGAGGTCGGACCGGAGGGCGGCGGCGTTGCGGGTGTACTCCCGGGCGTGCTCGGGGTCGACCGTGCCGAGCTCCTTCGCGAGGGCGTCGCCCAGGGAGGCCATGCGCAGCGGGTCCTGCCAGAAGTGGGGGTCGAGGTCGCCGTGCTCCTCGCCGTCGGCCTCGTGGCCGTGTGGATCGGGCGCAGGCAGGAGGTCGACGTGGGCGGCGGCGTCGACCGACGGGCCCGTGCGGTTGTCGTCCACCGCCGCGTCGACCGCTGCCTGGAAGTGGGCCTCGTAGACGACGAGGTCGGCCTTCGCGACCTCGGCGACCTGGTGGACCGAGAGCTCGAGGTCGTGCGGCTCCTTGCCCGGCTGGGTCAGGTTGGTGACGTCGGCGTTCCCGCCCGTCACGCGCTCGACGGCGTACTGCAGCGGGTAGAAGGCTGCGACGACCTGGAGACGACCGGACCCCGGGGAGTCGACGCCGCACGCAGCCAGGCCGGACGCCGCGCTGACGGCAAGGATCGTCGCGAGGAGCGGGCGGGCAGCGGTGCGCGTGACAGGCGAGAACATGAGAACAATTCTCACTCGATTTGAGAATCGTTGTCAACTGTTGGCGTTCCGGCCGCCGGGTCTCGTCGGCGGGTTCGGGCCAGGTGGCAGGCTTCGCGCCATGGCGCACACGCACGGTCACTCCCACGCGCACTCGCACGGGCACTCCCACGGGCACGATGCGGCCGCCTTCGCGGACGTGCGCACGGCGGCGACGCCGCGCCGGGCCCTCTTCGCCTTCCTCGTCCTCGCGGCGATCGCCACGGTGGTCGGGCTGGTCCAGCTCTGGCCAGACGGCCACCGGCCCCATGCGCAGTACGCCGCCACCGGCGTGACCTACCCGTCGGCGACCGTCGTGGACGCGCACCGTCCGTGCCCCGTCATCGACCCGAACGCCGATCCGGCCGACGCGCCGACCATGCCCCAGGGCTGTGACGGCCTCACCGTCAAGCTCGCCGACGGGACGAAGGTCGACGTGCAGGCGGAGCCGGGAGCCACGCGGTCGGGCCTGCGCGCGGGCGACCGGGTGACGCTGGCCAAGGTGCCGACCCCGGACGGCACGACGGTCTACTCCTACTTCGGCACCCAGCGCAGCGTGCCGGTCGGCCTGCTCCTCGCGGCGTTCGTGCTGGTGGTGCTGCTGGTGGCCCGGTGGCGAGGACTGATGGCGCTGCTCGGCCTCGGGATCGCGGTCCTGGTCGTCGGCTTCTGGATGGTGCCGGCGCTGCTCGAGGGCCATGCGCCCGTGCCGGTCGCACTCACCGCCTCGGCGACGATCATGTTCGTCGTCCTCTACGCCGCCCACGGGCTGTCCGTGCGGACGAGCACCGCCCTGGCGGGCACGTTCGTCGGACTCGGCGTCACCGCGCTCCTCGGTCTCCAGGCGGTGGGCTGGTCGCGGTTGAGCGGCCTCGGAGCCGAGGCCAGCGACCCGCTGCGGACCTATGCGGGAGACCTCGACTTCCGTGCGCTGATGGTCGCGGCGATCGTGGTGGCCGGCCTCGGCGTCCTCAACGACGTCACGATCACCCAGGCCTCGGCCGTCTGGGAGCTGCGGGCTGCGTCCGCCACGATGACCCGGCGCGAGATCTACACCAGTGCCATGCGCATCGGGCGCGACCACATCGCCTCGGCGATCTACACCATCGTCTTCGTGTACGCCGGCACGGCGCTGACGACGCTGCTGTTCGTGGCGCTCTACGACCGCACGCTCCTCGACATGCTGCTCACCGAGCAGTTCGCCGAGGAGTGCGTGATGACGCTCGCCTCGAGCATCGGCCTGGTCCTGGCGATGCCGGCGACGACGGTGATCGCGGCCCTGACGGTCAGCGGACCCCGCACGCAGGGTCGTCGCCGCGCTGCCTGGTGACCCGGGTGCTCAGCTCGCGAGCAGCGGTGTGAGCTGGCGCGCCACCCGCTCGAGGGGCTCCGTGCTCCGCTGGGCACGCGCGACGAGGAGCGCTCCCTCGACGGCGGCGATCGCCAGCCCGGCGCGGTCGACGGCGAGGTCCGACGCCATGCCCCGCGCCATGAGCGCGGTCGCGAGCTGCTCCTGCCAGCGGGCGAAAGCGCGACCCGCTCGGGCTCGGGCGCCTGCGGTCTCGTCGGACGACACCGCCGCTGCCGCGACGGGGCAGCCGTCGGCGAAGTCGTGCGCGGTCAGAGACCGGCTCCAGTAGTCGACGAACGCGGTGATCGCCCCAGCGGGATCCCCGCTGTCCAGGACCCCGGTGAGGAGGCGCTCGATGAATCCGCCGGCCAGGTCCGTGGCGGCGTTCGCGAGCTCGGCCTTGCCGCCGGGGAAGTGGTGGTAGATCGACCCACGGGGCGCGCCGGCGTGCGCGACGACGTCGCGCAGGGACGTGCCCGCGACACCGCGCTGGCGGAACAGGGCCGCAGCGCTCGCGACCATCGTGTCCCGGACACTCATCCGACGGGCTCCAGGCGCGCCGGCACGTACTTGTGCCACGGGGTCCCTGCCAGGAAGTCCTTGTGGTGCAGGGAGGTCAGCTCGTTGGGGGCCACGCCCGGTGTGCCGTCGGCGTGCCCGACGCCGAGACCGTTGGGAAGCGAGATGTGGCCCGCCTGCATCTGGTCGGTCACCTCCACGACGGCCACGGCCGCTCCCTTCTCGGTCACGACCCGCAGCGAGTCGCCGGTCTCCACGCCGTACGCCGCGGCGTCCTCCGGGCAGATCCGGAGCGCGCCCTGGGCGTCTCGGCGCCGCCACGAGGGGTCGCGGATGATCGTGTTGGCAGTGAACGCCCGACGCTCTCCTGCTGAGAGCACCATGGGGAACTCCTCGGTGGTCCATGAGCTCTCGGCCGTCTTCAGGGCGCGCAGGTGCTCGAGCAGCTCGGGGATCTCCAGGGTGAAGCGCTTGTCGGGGCGTCGTGTGTAGCTCCACGCGTCCGCGTAGTCGTCGACCGTGAAGGCGACCGCCTCGCCGGTGAGGATCCGGTCGAACAGCGCATTGCCGGGCTCGAAGCCAGACCCCGTGAAGCCCGCCCGCGCCGTCGCCGCGGGGTTGGACATGGTGCAGAGCTGGCTGATGCCCCACAGGGAGGCGGTGCCTCGGGCGCCCTCGGGCAGGACCTCACCGAGGGTCTCGTGGAGGAGGTAGCCGGCCAGTCCCATCAGCCGCGGCTCGGCGGCGACGGCTGCGAAGAAGGCGATCGCGAACTGCGTGCGGCCCTTGCGGGCGGCGCGGCGCAGGGGAGCGAGCACCTTCTCGTCGACGGGGTGCAGCTCGCGGAGCAGTCGGGCGTAGATCTCCGGCTCGGGCAGGGTGCCCGGGAGCGGTGGCATCATCGGGCGGCGCAGGTGGAAGACGTTGGTCGGGAAGTCGACGTTGAAGAACGTGCACTCCCACTTCTCGAACTGCGTGCTCGCGGGCAGGACGTAGTCGGCCTGCTGTGCGGTCTCGGTCATCGCGATGTCGATGACCACGCTCAGCTCCACCGCGCGCATCGCACGCCGGAAGGACTCGGAGTCCGCCAGCGAGTGGGCCGGATTCACGCTGTCGATCCACAGCGCACGCATGCGGTCGGGATGATTCCCCAGGCACTCCTCGGCGATCGAGTTGCAGGGCACCAAGCCGGCGATGATGCGCGCGCCCGTCACCGGCGTACGACGGTCGGCGGCGGGGGAGCGGGGCGGCCCAGCCGTGCGGGTGGGCCCGTTGGCGACGGCGGCGACCGGTCCGCGCAGGCGGACCGCGAGGGGTACGGCCACCACGTCGGGCAGGAAAGCCGGCACCCGGACGGCGGCAGCCCCGACGCTGTCGACGGCGGCTGCCTGCAGTCCGGCGAGGGCACGCTGCAGCGGCGACCTTGGCCGGTGGCTGCTGGCGCCGCCAGGTGCCGCGCCGGCGATCGGGGCGAAAGTCGAGTGCAGGAACATGCCGCCCTGCTTGGCGAAGTTGCCGGTCAGGATCCACAGCATCTTCTGCATGTAGGAGTTGAGCGTGCTGTGCGGCGCCTGTTGCGTGCCGAGGTCCTCGTAGGTGCAGACGCTCTGTGCGGCGGCGATCCGGCGGGCGGTGGTCCGGATCAGCTCCTCCGGCACCCCGCAGCGGGTGGCGTAGCCGGCGATGTCGACGTCGGCGAACGCCGCGAGCACGGGCAGCGCACCCGTCGTGTGCCGCTCGATGAAGTCGTGGTCGACCAGGTCCTCCTGGACCAGGACGCCGACGAGGGCGGCGATGCACCAGGCGTCGGTGCCGGGCTTGACCTGGAGGTGGATGTCGGCCATCGCGGCGGTCTCGCTCCGCCGGGGGTCGAGCACGACCATGCAGCGGTGCGGGTCGGCGGCCATCTCCTTGAGGACCGGACGGGTCCGGGGGAAGGAGTGCGACTGCCATGGGTTCTTGCCGATGAAGACGACGACCTCGGCGTGTTCGAAGTCGCCCTTGGTGTGTCCGCCGTAGAGTCGCCCGTCGACGTACATCTCCCCGGTCTTCTCCTGGGCGAGGGCGTTGGAGCGGTACTTCGCTCCCAGGGCGGCCTGCAGCGACTGGCCGTAGGTCGCGCCGAGATGGTTGCCCTGTCCTCCTCCGCCGTAGAAGAAGATCTTGTCACCGCCGTGCTCGTCGCGGATCGCGGTGAGTCGCGAGGCGATCTCACGGATCGCGGTGTCCCAGGAGATCTCCTCGTAGGTTCCGTCCGGGCGGCGGCGCAGTGGAGAGGTGAGTCGGGCGGTGCCGTTCTGGTAGCGGTCCAGCCGCAGCGGCTTCTCACAGGTGTAGCCCTCGGAGCCCGGGTGGGACTTGTCGCCGCGGATCTTCAACAGGTGCCGGTCGTCGACCTGCACCTCGATGCCGCAGTTGCACTCGCACAGGATGCAGGCGGACTTCTGCCACTCGGACACGGTCGGCTCCTCGGCGTACGACGGTTATGACGACTGTCATAGTCGCCGCACGTGACCGTCCGGTCAAGAGTCGGCCGGCGTGTCGGCGTCAGCCGCCGACGTGGACCTGGGGGCGGCGCGACTCGTCCGGCTCGGCCTTGCGCAGGATCTCGTGCGTCAGCGGCGGGATGTCGCCCTCGCCGGCGAGCAGGAAGCGCATGACGTTCTCGCCCGGCGAGCGCTCGCTCCACTCGAAGTAGACGTGGGGCACCTGCTGGTCGAGGTCCCGCACGTGCAGGAGGAAGGCGGCGATCGTGTTCGGCACGGACGGGCCCGTCGCGCGCAGCACCCGGTGTCGACCCACCTGCACGCTGGTGACCTCGACGACTCCCGCGAAGTCGCTCGCGTCGGTGACCGCGACCTCCAGGAAGATCCGGTCCTCGTGGTCGCCGAGGTGGTTGTCGAGCTGGACCTCGGCCATCTTGGCGTCGTACTCGAGGTCGTCGCCGGCCTGGAGCTTGTTGGCGATGAACCGGATGGGTCGGGGGTCGCCGATGGCCGTGTCCACGATCTGCTGGGCGCCGGCGTCCAGGTGGACGCCCTGCACGCGCAGCTCGGTGGCGCGGCGGATCCGGCTGATCACGGAGATCACCAGGATCATCAGCACGAAGACGAGTGCGATGAGGAGGCCCTCGGGTCGGTCGACGATCGTCACGCTGATCGTGTAGATGAAGATCGCGCTGATCACGCCGAAGAACGCCGCGAGCGGGCGGTGGCGGCGCCGCCACTCCGTCAGCGTCACGGCGACGGCGGCCGACGTCATCAGGGCGAGGACGCCGGTGGCGTAGGCGCCGGCCTGCTCGTCGACGTCGGCCCGGAAGGCGAGCGTGACGACGGCGGCGATGCCGGTGAAGAGCACGACCAGCGGCCGCACCGAGCGGGCCCAGTCCGGTGCCATGCCGTAGCGCGGCAGGTAGCGGGGAACGATGTTGAGCAGGCCCGCCATCGCCGAGGCGCCGGCGAACCAGAGGATCGCGATCGTCGAGGCGTCGTACGCCGTGCCGAAACCGTCACCCAGCCGCGAGTGAGCCAGGTAGGCGAGCGCGCGACCGTTGGCCGGACCGCCGTCCTCGAAGGCCTCGTGCGGGATGAGCACCGTGGTGACCAGCGAGGAGCTGAGCAGCAGGACGCTCATGATCGCGGCCGCCGTGGTGAGCAGCTTCTTCGCGTTGCGGATCCGGCCCTTCGGGCGGCGCGGCTTGTCGTCGGGGTCGCCCTTGACCAGCGGCATCACGACGACGCCGGTCTCGAAGCCGGAGAGGCCGAGCGCGAGTGCCGGGAAGACCAGCAGCGAGGCGCCGATGATCCCGAACGGCGCGGAGTGGTCGAGCGTGACGTTGCCCCACCAGTCGTCGAGCAGGGAGGGCTCCTGCACGATGGCCGCGAGCCCGTTGACGATGACGACCGACGAGAGGCCCAGGTAGGCCACGACGATGACGACGGCGATGCCGATCGCCTCGTTGAAGCCCTTGAGGAAGACGGCGCCGAGCAGCGCCAGGAGGCCGAGTGTCACCCAGATCTGGCCGCCGCTCAGGGCGTCGTGCAGGAACGGGTTCTCGATCATGTGGGCCGCCGCGTCGGCGGCCGACAGGGTCATGGTGATGACGAAGCCGGTGGCGACGAAGCCGATCAGGGCCAGGACGAGCAGCTTGCTCGGCCAGTAGGCCAGCAGCCGCTCCAGCATGGAGAGGGAGCCGTCGCCGTGCGGGCTCTCCTGGGCGACCCGGCGGTACATCGGCAGGGCGCCGAAGAGCGTGATCAGGACGAGGACGAGCGTCGCGATGGGGGAGAGCGCGCCGGCGGCCAGGGCGGCGATGCCCGGCTGGTAGCCGAGCGTCGAGAAGTAGTCGACGCCGGTGAGGCACATGACCTTCCACCAGGCATGCGTGTGGTGCTGTGCCTCGACGTGCGCCTCGGACTCGTAGAAGCCCTCCGGCTCGGGCCGGTCACCCTCGAGGAACCAGTCGCGGAGCGTACGTCGAGGCGGCGTCGGCGTGGGCGTCGTCGTCATGGCGCTCACCCTAAGTCCCCACGTGCGCGCGGCCACGCACCGGATCGGTACGCTTCTGCGGCACGAGCCGGCAGCCAGCCGGTCCGCAAGAACACAGGAGAGCCATCGTGGCCAAGCCGCCCGCCAGCACCGTCGACACCGTCGTGTCCCTCGCCAAGCGCCGGGGATTCGTCTACCCGTGCGGCGAGATCTACGGCGGCACCCGCTCCGCGTGGGACTACGGGCCGCTCGGTGTCGAGCTCAAGGAGAACATCAAGCGCCAGTGGTGGAAGGCGATGGTGCAGGGCCGCGAGGACGTCGTCGGCCTCGACTCCTCGATCATCCTGCCGCGCGAGACCTGGGTGGCCTCGGGCCACGTCGGCACCTTCACCGACCCGCTGACCGAGTGCCAGTCCTGCCACAAGCGCTTCCGCGAGGACCACCTGCAGGAGGACTACGCGGAGAAGAAGGGCATCGACAACCCCGATGACGTCGACATCAACGCGTCGGTGGCCTGCCCCAACTGCGGCGCCCGCGGCTCGTGGACGGAGTCCCGTGACTTCCAGATGATGCTCAAGACCTACCTGGGCGTCATCGAGGACGAGTCGGGCCTGCACTACCTGCGCCCCGAGACCGCGCAGGGCATCTTCCTGAACTTCCAGAACGTCGTCGTGTCCCAGCGCATGAAGCCCCCGTTCGGCATCGCGCAGATCGGCAAGTCGTTCCGCAACGAGATCACGCCGGGCAACTTCATCTTCCGCACCCGTGAGTTCGAGCAGATGGAGATGGAGTTCTTCGTCAAGCCGGGCGAGGACGAGGACTGGCACCAGTACTGGATCGACGAGCGCACCGCCTGGTACACCGGCCTGGGCATCAACCCGGACAACCTGCGCCACTACGAGCACGCGCCGGAGAAGCTGTCGCACTACTCCAAGCGCACCGTCGACATCGAGTACCGCTTCAACTTCGCCGGCTCGGAGTGGGGCGAGCTCGAGGGCATCGCCAACCGCACCGACTTCGACCTCGGCACCCACTCCAAGCACTCGGGCAAGGACCTGTCGTACTTCGACCAGGCCAACAACGAGCGGTACATGCCGTACGTCATCGAGCCCGCAGCGGGTCTCTCGCGCTCGCTGATGACCTTCCTGGTCGATGCCTACCACGAGGACGAGGCGCCGAACACGAAGGGCGGCGTCGACAAGCGTGTCGTCCTGCGCCTCGACCCGCGCCTGGCGCCGGTCAAGGTCGCGGTCCTCCCGCTCTCGCGCAACGCCGACCTCTCGCCGAAGGCGAAGGCACTTGCGGCCGAGCTGCGCCAGAACTGGAACGTCGACTTCGACGACGCCGGTGCCATCGGCAAGCGCTACCGCCGCCAGGACGAGATCGGCACGCCGTACTGCGTGACCGTCGACTTCGACACGCTCGAGGACAACGCGGTCACCGTGCGCGAGCGCGACTCGATGGCGCAGGAGCGGATCAGCCTCGACGGCATCTCCCGCTACTTCGCGGAGCGTCTCCTCGGCTGCTGAGCCGGGCGGGTGCACAATGCCCGCATGACCTCTCGCGGACACCGTCGCTTTCTTGCTGGCTCTGCCGCCGTCCTGGCGCTCTCCCTCGGTCTCACCGGGTGCGGGGGCAACGCCAGGAAGGACGCGGAGCCGAGCGCGAAGCCGACGGTGACCGCGGGCGTCACGCTGACCCCGAGCGGGCAGCACCTCGACCTCGGCGAGGCAGCGAAGCTCACCTGGGCCCCTGACCAGAACACCAAGGGGATCGTCTCGGTCGCGGTCACGAAGATCGTGCAGGGCAGCAAGGCCGACATCGCGCGGATCAGGATCACGCCGAAGCCCGAGGACCCGCACCTCTACTACGTGACCGTCGCGGTCGAGAACCTCGGCACCACGGACCTCGGCGGTGTCCCGGTGAGCCGCCTGCCGCTCTTCCTGGACGAGGGCACGGACCTGCTCAACCCGCCGGCGGACCTGCGCGCCGACATGAAGTTCGACAAGTGCCCGCGCGGCGTCCTGCCCACGAAGTTCGCCAAGGGCGCCAAGGCGACGGTCTGCCTGGTCTACGTGCCCACCGCTCCCGTGGACCAGATGATCCTGCAGCCCGCCGTCGGTGACGTGATCACCTGGCCCGGCGAGGTGACCACCCCGAGCCCGTCTCCGACGCCGACGAAGAAGGCGGGCACGAAGCCCCGGCCGAAGGCGTCGCCGAGCAAGGGCTGACAGCCCCGCCGGAGGAGGAAGGTCCTTCCTCCTGCGAGAATGGGGACATGTCGTCCCTGCCCACCCACCTGCAGCTCGGGTCCCTGCGCGTCGAGACACCCGTCGTCCTCGCGCCGATGGCGGGCATCACCAACGCGGCGTACCGCCGGCTCTGCGCGGAGCAGGGCGCGGGCCTGTACGTCTGCGAGATGATCACCTCCCGCGGCCTGGTCGAGGGTGACGAGACGACGAAGAAGATGCTCGTCTTCGACGAGCTCGAGAGCGTCCGCAGCGTGCAGCTGTACGGCACGGACCCCGTCTACGTCGGCAAGGCCGCGGAGATCCTCTGCAACGAGTACGGCGTCGCGCACATCGACCTCAACTTCGGCTGCCCGGTGCCCAAGGTGACCCGCAAGGGTGGCGGAGGCGCCCTGCCGTGGAAGCGTAACCTGCTCGGCGAGATCCTCGATCACGCCGTGCGCGCAGCCACGCCGTACGGCGTGCCGGTGACGATGAAGACCCGCAAGGGCATCGACCCCGAGCACCTCACCTACCTCGACGCAGGCCGCATCGCCGAGGAGAGCGGCTGCGCCGCGATCGCCCTGCACGGCCGCACCGTCGAGCAGGCCTACTCCGGCCAGGCCGACTGGGACGCCATCGGCGAGCTCAAGGCGAGCGTCGGCATCCCGGTGCTCGGCAACGGCGACATCTGGGAGGCGGCCGACGCGGTCCGCATGGTCGAGGAGACCGGCGTGGACGGCGTCGTGGTCGGCCGCGGATGCCTCGGCCGGCCATGGCTCTTCCGCGACCTCGCCGCGGCGTTCAACGGCGAGGAGGTGGCCACGCTGCCTGACCTCGGCGAGGTGAGCGCGATGCTGCGACGCCACGCGGAGCTGCTGACCGAGCACATGGGGGAGGAGCGGGGCTGCAAGGAGATCCGCAAGCACATCACCTGGTACCTCAAGGGCTTCCCGGCCGGCGGCGACCTGCGCCACCGCCTGGCCCTCGTCGACACCCTCGCCGACCTCGATGCACTGATCGCGGAGCTCGACCCGACGGCGCCGTTCCCGGTCAACGAGCTGGGTACGCCCCGCGGTCGCCAGGGTGCCCCGCGCAAGCGTGTGGTGCTGCCCGAGGGCTGGCTGGACGACATGGACGGGCACGGGTGTGTCATCTCCGAGGACGCGCACGACACCACCGGTGGGTGAGCGTTCTCACGCCGCCGCTGTGACCCAGGATGATGCTAGCTGCGAGCAAGCATGGTGAACTGGTCACCGGGTCGCCCACAGGCGGCCCTGCTGCATGACACCAGCCCATGACCCCGAGCTAAGGACGTAGCGCCGTGGCCGACAGCCACCAGCGGAGCCCGATTGCCCGCATGACCCCCCTCCGTGGCCGCATCTCCGGCCGTGCCGTGAAGATCGCCGCCCCCTTCGCCCTCGTGGCCACGCTGGCTCCTGTGGGCCTCGGCGTGGCCGCCGCCGGCGGCGCCCCGGTGCAGGCCGACCTCGGCGCCGTCTTCAGCGCCGATGCCGCCAGCGCGTCCGACGCGACCCGTGCACCGCAGGTCTCCCGCAGCGTGCCGCGCGTCTCCTGGACCCCGGCCGAGGCGGACCGGCTCGCCCGCAAGGCCGCGACCGACAAGGCGGTCCGCGAGGCACACGTGCGGATGTGGACCACCGAGGACCTCAAGCTGTGGTCCGGCCCCGGCAAGGACGCCAACCCCAAGGGCACCGTCAAGGCCGTCACCGAGGTGCTCGTCACCGGGCGCGAGGCCCACGGTCGCGTGGAGATCCTCCGCAGCCGCGAGCCGCGCTGGGTCGAGGCCGGCAAGCTCTCCTCCTCCAAGCCGATCGTCGCTGCCTCGGGCCTGTCGATGACGCCCTGCGCCGCAACCGGCGGCAGTGACCTGGGCCTGACCCGCGACGCGACCTACACGCTGCGGTCACTGTGCGCGGCGTTCCCGCAGATCGCCACGTACGGCGGCTGGGACAACCACGGCGAGCACGCCGACGGCTCGTCCATCGACGCGATGATCGCCGTCTCCGACACCACCCTCGGTTACGCCGTCGTCGACTTCCTGCTCGCGCACGCGTCGGAGCTCAACCTCAACGACATCATCTACCGGCAGCGCATCTGGCAGCCGGGCGTGGGCTGGAAGAGCATGTCGGACCGTGGCTCGCTCACCGCGAACCACTTCGACCACGTGCACGTCCGTACCAACTGACGCGGACCTCACGACGCACCACGCACGAACGCCGGGCGGTTCGCCCGGCGTTCGTTGCATGCATCAGGCATGCTGACGCCTGTGACCAGCGCTCCGGCCATCAGCCTCTCCGGCGTCCGCAAGAAGTTCGGGTCCGTGACCGCCGTCGACGGGATCGACCTCACCGTGCAGCAGGGTGAGGTGGTCGCGTTCCTGGGCCCCAACGGCGCCGGCAAGACCAGCACCATCGACATGATCCTGGGGCTGAGCCGCCCCACGTCGGGCGAGGTCGAGGTGCTCGGGCTGGAGCCGCGCGCAGCGATCGCGCGTGGGCTGATCTCGGCCGTGATGCAGACCGGCGGTCTGCTCAAGGACCTGAGCGTGCGCGAGACGGTTGCCTACACGGCGAGCCTCTTCCCGGGTGCTGCGCCTGTCGACGAGGTGCTCGAGCGCGCCGGCATCAGCGCGATCGCGGACCGGAAGGTCGGCAAGTGCTCCGGCGGCGAGCAGCAGCGGCTGCGCTTCGCGATGGCCCTGCTGCCGGACCCTGCCCTGCTCCTGCTCGACGAGCCCACGACGGGCATGGACGTCGAGGGACGCAGGTCGTTCTGGTCGGCGATCCGGCAGGACGCCGAGCGGGGACGCACCGTCCTCTTCGCGACGCACTACCTCGAGGAGGCCGACCAGTACGCCGACCGGATCGTGCTGGTCAGCCACGGCAGGGTGGTCGCCGACGGCTCGGGCTCGGAGATCAAGGCACTGTCGTCCGGCCGCACGGTCCGTGCCACCGTCGGAGACGCCAGCGGCGTCGCCGAGGAGCTGCGTGCGCTGCCGGGCGTGGACGCCGTGGAGGTCCGTGGCGAGGCGGTGATCGCCCACGCCCGCGACAGCGACGTTGTCGCACGCCACCTGCTGACCGCGACCGACGCCCGTGATCTCGAGATCACCGCCAAGGGCATCGAGGAGGCGTTCCTCAGTCTCACCGGCGACGCCGCTCCGGCCCGCGAGGAGGCCCGCGCATGAGCACGACGACCTACGACCCGGCAGCGCGGCGCGTTCCCGCGATGGGTGGCTTCAACGCCACGCTGCTGCGGCTCGAGCTGCTGCGCGTGCTCCGCAACCGGCGCACCATCGTCTTCACCCTGATCTTCCCGGCGGCCCTCTTCTTCGCCTTCGGCGGCCAGGGCTCCGACGAGCGGGTCGGCCACGGCAACGTGTCGGCGTACATCATGGTGTCGATGGCGTTCTACGGCGCGGCCCTGACGGCCTCGTCGGCGGGCGCGATCGTCGCGCTCGAGCGGGCGCTGGGCTGGTCGCGACAGCTGCGGCTGACCCCGCTGCAGCCGGTCGCCTACATCGCCGTGAAGGCGATCACCGCCCTCGTCATCGGCGCGATCTCGATCACCGTCGTCAACATCGCCGGCCTGGTGCAGGGCAAGCCGGACATGCCGGTGGGCATCTGGGTCGCGAGCGCGCTCCTCACGCTGGCCTGTGCTCTCGTCTTCGCGGCCCTCGGCGTCTTCGTCGGCTACCTGGTGCCGGGGGAGAACGCGATGCAGGTGCTCGGACCTGCGCTCGCGCTCCTGGCGTTCCTCGGCAACGTGTTCATCCCGATCGACGAGGGCAGCACGATGTGGTGGGTCGCGTCCTGCACGCCGATGTTCGGCCCGGCGATGGTCTCGCGCTCCGTGCTCACCGGCGACCTGCCCTGGTACGCCGTCGTCAACGCGATCGCCTGGCTGGTGATCTTCGTCGGTGGCGCCGCCTGGCGGATGAGCAAGGACACCGCCCGCGTCTGACACGCGTGCCCTAGGGTCGCTCCCGATGGATCCCGAGAGCCTGTACGACGCGCACGCCCGCGAGCGCCTCGTCCCCGAGCCGCCGAAGCGCGTGGACGCGCCGGAGCGCACGCCGTTCGAGCGCGACCGGGCGCGGGTCGTGCACGCCGCGGCGTCGCGGCGCCTGGCCGCCAAGACGCAGGTCGTCGACCCGCGGTCGGACGACTTCGTGCGCAACCGCCTCACCCACAGCCTCGAGGTCGCCCAGGTGGCCCGCGACCTCGCCCGCGCACTCGGCTGCCACCCCGACATCACCGAGACCGCTGCGCTGGCCCACGACCTGGGCCACCCGCCGTTCGGGCACAACGGCGAGTCCGTGCTCGACGCGATGGCCGATGCGTGCGGGGGCTTCGAGGGCAACGCGCAGACGCTGCGCATCCTGACCCGGCTCGAGTCCAAGTCCGTGGACGCGGAGGGCCGCTCGGTCGGGCTCAACCTGACCCGCGCGACGCTCGACGCCTGCACCAAGTACCCGTGGCGCCGGCCGGCTCCCGGGGCCAAGTTCGGTGTCTACGAGGACGACCTGCCGGTCTTCGGCTGGCTCCGCTCCGGCATCGCGGGCAGCCGCAAGTGCGTCGAGGCGCAGGTCATGGACCTGGCCGACGACGTCGCCTACTCCGTGCACGACGTGGAGGACGGCGTGGTCGCCGGCCTCATCGACCTCGGGCGTCTCGAGGACCCGGGGGAGAGGCACGCCACCTGGGAGACCGTGCGCGGCTGGTACCTCCCGCGGGCCACCGACGCCGAGCTCGACGAGTCGCTCGCGGCGCTCATGGCGATCGGCAGCTGGCCGACCGGCCCCTACGACGGCACGCGCCGCTCGCTCGCCGCGCTCAAGAACCTGACCAGCGACCTCATCGGACGGTTCTGCGGCAGCGCGCAGGCGGCGACGTTCGCGGCGTACGACGGGCCCATCGCGCGCTACGACGCCGAGCTGGTCGTCCCGCGCGAGACCGCGACCGAGATCGCCGTGCTGAAGGGCATCGCCGCGCACTACGTGATGCAGTCGGCGCACCGCCTGGAGCTCCAGGAGCGGCAGAAGGTCCTGCTCCACGAGCTGGTCGAGGCGATCCTCGACCGTGGGGCGGACGCGCTCGACCCGATGTACGCCGAGGACTGGCACGGCGCCGGGGACGACGCCGCACGGCTCCGCGTGGTCCTGGACCAGGTGGCGTCGCTGACCGACGCCTCGGCGCACGCCTGGCACGCACGCCTCGTCTGAGGACGGCTCCACGCGGTTCCGGCCCGGGACATGCAACGAGGCCCGCCCCGCAGTGCGGGACGGGCCTCGTCAGTGGAGCTGGTGCGTCAGCCGGTGACCGGGACGTCGGTGCGGATCGGCTTCGGGGCCGGAGCCGACGGGACCTGGGTCGGGGTCACGTCGTTGGTGACGTGGCCGCAGGTGGCCGAGGCGACCTTGATCTGGATCTGGCCCAGGAGGTCGAGCTCGAGCGCGGTGACGGTGAAGGTGCCGTCGGCGTTGGTCGTCTGCGTGTTGAGCTTGACGTCCAGGATCGGCGCCAGGGCACCGAGGGCGCCGGAGGAGAGCGACTGGTTGGCGCCGGTCGGCAGGTCGACCGGGAGGCCGAGCAGGTTGAGGGAAGCGATCTTGCCCTCGCCCGTGTGGCCGGTGCACTCGGCGGTGACGGCGCCGACGTTGACGAGGTCACCGAGGTTGCTGAGCGTGTCGCACAGGCCCTGGAGGGAGGTGAGCAGCGTCGGGTCGGAGATGAGGTCGCCACCGGTGAGCGGCTGGGTGACGGTGCCGATCTGACCGATCAGGTTGGTGAGCGAGCCGCCGAGCTGGGCGGTCGTGTCGTTGAGCGCCGTCGCGAGCTGGGTGCACGCGTCGGTGATCGGCGCGAGCGCGTCGGCCAGGCCGGCGTTCTTGAGCAGGCCGCCGGTGAGGTCGACGCTGGCGACCGAGGCCGTGGCGTGGTCGTTCTCGGCGGAGGCGTTGATGACGCCGACGTCGGCGAGACCCTGGACCGGGAGACCGACTGCGCTGTCCTCCTTGAGCGTGCCGTCGGTGGAGACGACGTAGGGGAGCGGGTCGATCGGGATCAGACCGCTGGCGGTGATGCCGTAGGCCGACGACGGCACACCGGCCGCCGTACCCGAGGTGGCGCCGCCGACGACGACGGTGGCCGCGCCAGCGAGGAGCGCGGTGGCGCCCAGGGCTGCCTTCAGCTCACGCTTCATGGTGGTTGTTCCCTTCGTTGCTTTTCTTAAGCTCTGTCTGGACAACGGAGCAAGGTCCGTTTCGTGACGGTCGATTGCCACACGTTTTTCTGCTAGTTCCCATCGATCATCACGAGCGTGCCGATGGGGACCTGCCGCAGCTGGAAGAGCGCCTCCTTGGGCACCCGGACACAGCCGTGGCTGACCGCGTGACCGAAGACCTTCGGGTCGTTCCAGCCGTGGATCGCGACGGTGCCGGGGCCTCCGCCGAAGCTGTCGAGGGTCGCGCTGTGCGTGCCCAGGGGGAGGATCACCGGCGAGAAGCTCTGGGCGGGGTCGGTGAACTGTCCCAGGACGAAGGTGCGCCCGGTCGGAGTCGGGGTCTTCGGTGCCCCGACCGCCACGCGCCAGGCGCCCATGAGGATGCGGTCCTTGTACAGCTCGAGCTGGGTGCTCTTCAGGTGCACCCGGATGACGTACGGCGTGTGGCCGGTCGCCATGAGGCCGGCGCGCACCCACCCCGTGGAGCCGTTGGGCTTCGAGGGCAGCATGATCTGCAGCCAGCCTCCGGCGCGGGCGATCGCGGGGAACCAGGAGTCACCGAACTCCATCGGGTTCAGCTTCGCGAACGGCTTGCCCGCCGGCGCGTCGTACAGGCCGACGGTGCGGTTGGGGTGCACCACGAGGCCGGTCGTGGCCTGGTTCGGGTACGGGTCACGGGGCGCACGCGGGGTGCGGGTGTGGGTGGTGGCGAATCCCTTGTCGCGCAGCGCCGCGGCGTAGTCAGCAGGCTTGGCGGTGTCCTTGCGGTGCTCCTGCACCGTGAACAAGGCGAACGCGAGCAGCCCACAGGCGACGACGGCGATGATCACCGACGTCATCCACGACGCTCCGCGGCCGGCTGCTCCCGACACGTGTCCCACTCCCCATGATGTGTCCGGTCCACCCTCTCTGGACCGCCCGCCATCCTTCCACACGTTCACCCCGGAACGCCCGGTTTCGTGCTTTCTGTGCGGTGCCCGCCGCGCCGCGGCGGGCGGCTTCCGCTGTGTAGGCTCCGCACGTGGCTGGACGGATCCGTGACGAGGACATCGCCGAGGTCCGCGAGAAGGCGCGGATCGACGACGTCGTGTCCGGCTACGTCACGCTCCGCAACGCCGGTGGCGGCTCGATGAAGGGCCTGTGCCCCTTCCACGACGAGAAGTCGGCGTCGTTCCACGTCACGCCGAGCCGTGGCTTCTTCCACTGCTTCGGGTGCGGTGAGGGCGGCGACGTCATCAACTTCCTGATGAAGATCGACGGGCTGACCTTCACGGAGGCCGTCGAGCGGCTTGCCGACAAGACCGGCATCCAGCTGCGCCGCGAGGAGGGCGACGCACCGCAGGGGCCGCGGGGTCCGGCTCGCGGCCGGCTGATCGAGGCGCACCGGCTGGCGGCGGAGTTCTACGTCGACCAGCTGACGACGCCTGACGCCCAGGCGGCACGCCAGTTCCTCGGGTCCCGCGGGTTCGACCAGCACGCGGCGGCGACGTTCGGTGTCGGCTTCGCCCCGCGCGGGGGCGAGGTCCTCTTCCGCTACCTGCGGCAGAAGGGCTTCTCGGCGGAGGAGCTCGTGGCCGGAGGCCTCGCCGGCCTCGGCCGGTCCCACTACGACAAGTTCCGCGGGCGCCTGCTCTGGCCCATCCGGGAGGCGAACGGCGAGGTCATCGGCTTCGGCGCCCGCCGGATCTTCGACGACGACCGGATCGAGGCCAAGTACCTCAACACGTCCGAGACGCCGATCTACAAGAAGTCCCATGTCCTCTACGGGCTGGACCTGGCGCGCAAGTCGATCGGCCTGAGCTCGCAGGCCGTCATCGTCGAGGGCTATACCGACGTCATGGCGTGCCACCTGGCCGGCGTCACGACCGCCGTCGCGACCTGTGGCACGGCCTTCGGTGACGACCACGCACGCGTGCTCCGCCGGTTCCTCGGTGACCAGGACGCGCGCGGCGAGGTGATCTTCACCTTCGACGGCGACGCCGCCGGCCAGAAGGCCGCGCTGCGCGCCTTCGGTGGTGACCAGAACTTCGTCTCCCAGACCTACGTCGCGGTCGAGCCGTCCGGCATGGACCCGTGCGACCTGCGTCTGGCCAAGGGCGACGAGGCGGTCCGTGAGCTCATCGCGGGCCGCACCCCGCTCTACCGCTTCGTGCTCGGCAACGTGCTGTCCCGCTACGACCTCGACCGCGCCGACGGCCGTGTCGACGCCCTGCGCGAGGCAGCACGGCTGGTCTCGTCGGTGCGCGACAAGTCGAAGGTGGAGGCGTTCACGCGCGAGCTCGCGGCGTCGATCGGCATCGACGTTGACGACGCGCGCGCCGAGGTGCGTCGCGCCTCGGCCCGGGCTGCGAAGGGCGGTCGTGACGCCGGCGGCCGCGAGCAGGGACGGCTGCCGATGGGGCAGGGACAGCCGGCGCAGGGCAGGCCGGCAGCGCCCGCTGCCGCGCCGCAGGTGCCCGACCTCCGCGACCCGCGCTTCGCCCTGGAGCGCGAGACCCTCAAGCTCGTGCTCCAGCACCCCGTCGCGGTCGCGAACGCTGCTCGCGACGTCACCGTCCACGACTTCACCCACCCGACGTACGCCGGGGTGTGGCAGGCGGTCGCGGCCGCCGGCGGCCCGTCCGCGGGGGCCGTGGACGCGACCTGGCCGACCGGCCTGCGTGACCGGATGACCGACCCGCTCGCCATGGCCGCCCTGAGCGCGCTCGCGGTCGAGCCCGTGCTCTCCCCGCGCGAGCCCGACACGGCCTATGTCGTGGTCCACGTCAACAAGCTCCTCGAGCTCACGGCTGCCCGCCGGATCGCCGACGTGAAGTCCCGCCTCCAGCGCACCAGCCCCCAGCAGGACCCGGTGGAGTACAACCGGATGTTCCAGGAGCTGATGGCGCTCGAGCAGCGGCGGCGGACCTTGCGCGAGGCCGCGCTCGGCTCCTGAGAGCCGGGCCCCCGATTTCATCTCGCGGCCCTCTGGTTGCTATGGTTTCGCCCGCTGCAAAGCATTCCCCTGTAGCTCAATTGGCAGAGCATTCGACTGTTAATCGAAGGGTTGCTGGTTCGAGTCCAGCCGGGGGAGCCACCACCGCCTCCAGTCCGTACCCCGGGCTGGGGGCGGTTCTCATTTCAGACAAGCGCGGCGCGGCTACGCTGGTGCGGTTGTGAAGTCCTGAGGGGGACCCATGCGTCGTCTGATCGGTGTCGTGCTGATCCTCGCCGGCCTGTCCGGCCTCGGCTACATCGGCTGGCAGTTCTGGGGGACCGACTGGCAGTCCGCGCGGATCCAGAAGCAGGTCATCGGCACGACCCAGCAGGCGTGGGCGCGCGGCAGGGAGCCCCACGTGAAGTGGGGCACCGTCGACGGCATCGTGCGCATCCCGCGGTTCGGCAGGGACTACGCGATCCCGCTCATGGAGTTCACCGGCTACGACGCCCTCCACGCCGGGTTCGGGCACGTCATCAACTCGGCCAAGGTGGGCGAGCAGGGCAACTTCGTGATCGTCGCCCACCGCACCACCCGCAACGAGCCACTGCGCCACATGCCCGACCTGCGGCCCGGGGACACGGTCAGCATCGAGACCCGGACCCGGATCTACACCTACCGTCTGATCACCCGCGGCGACGCACTCCGGGTGAGCTTCGACAGCGGCGGCTGGGTGATGGACACGCTGCCGCACAACCCTGAGCCCGGGGGAGTGGAGCCGCCCCAGAAGCCCGGACAGCGGCTGATCACGATGGTCACGTGCGCGGAGCTCTTCCACTCCGACTGGCGCCTCGCGGTCTTCGGCGAGCTGCAGCAGGTGCAGCAGAAGACCTCCTGACCACGCGAGAGTCGCGCACCCCTGCTCGTGAGGCGGCTCACAGCCCGGCTGGGATGCATGGCGTAACCCCGCGGGAGGTGCTTCGTTGAGCGGGCAGGGAACCGCACTGGATCCGCCCTCCCTCCCAGGATCCGGTGCACGGTGTCCGCCGTCCCTCGCCCGGCATCACATGGGGTGTGCCGGCCGCCAGGCGGACACCTTTTGCATGTGTCGGCCGCCCGCCGCCTCTCAGGTCAGGCCGCGCCGAGCTCGGCCGCCACGCGGTCCCGCGTGCGGATCGCCGCGCGGCTCGTGGTCACCAGTGCCAGCACGGCCACCCCGACTCCGCAGCCGGCCACGAGCGACCACGCCGTGTGCGAGGCCGCGGCGAGGCCGGTCGACGCTGGTCCGTGCAGGTGGGCGTAGGTGACGGTCGGGAGCGTGGCCACGCCGAGCGACATGCCGACCTGCCGGCTGGTCGAGGCGATGGCCGCGGCGACGCCTGCCTGGGCGCGGGGCATCCCCGAGACCGCGGCGTTCGTGATCGGCGCGTTGAGCATGCCGAACCCGATCCCGAAGGCGAGGTAGGCCAGGCCGAGGTAGGCGAAGGAGGTCCCGTCCTCGATCCTGAGCAGCATCGTGCCGCTCAGGGCGATGCCACCGCCGGCCACGAGCATCGGCAGCCGCGGTCCGACGACTCCGACCACCCGGCCGGAGATCGGCGACATCAATGCCGTCGCTCCTGCCATCGGGAGGGTCATCAGGCCGGCCTGCAGCGGCGACAGCTGACGGACGTCCTGCAGGTAGAGGGTGTTGAGGAACAGGAACCCGCCCATGGCGCAGAACCCGAGGATCGCACTCGCGACCGCTCCGCTGAACGGGATGCTCGCGAAGAACCGGGGATCCAGCAGCGGTTCGGTACGCCGCAGCTCGTGCGCCACGAGCACGACCAGGGCGACTCCTGCTCCGGCGAAGCAGCCGAGGACGGTCGCCGAGCCCCAGCCGAAGGTGCGTCCCTCGATGATGCCGAAGGTGAGGCTGGCGAGCAGGGCAACGACGAGCGCCTGTGCGAGCGGGTCGAGTCGGCGCACGCGGTCAGCGCGCGACTCGGGGACGAAGAGCGAGCTCAGCACGATGGCAGCGACGACGACCGGGATGTTGAGCCAGAAGATCGCGCGCCATCCGATGCTGTCGACGAGCACGCCGCCGAGCACGGGGCCGAGCGCCATGCTGAGGCCGACGGTGGCGCCCCAGATCCCGATGGCCTGGGCGCGCTCCTTCGGCTCGCGGAACGTGTTGGTGATGATCGACATCGCGACCGGGTTGAGCATCGACCCACCGGCAGCCTGGGCGGTGCGGGCTGCGATCAGGACGCCGGGTGTCTGCGCCGCGGAGCAGAGCAGCGATCCGACGCCGAAGAGCACCAGGCCGCACTGGAACACCCGACGCCGCCCCAGGCGGTCGCCCGTCGATCCCGCGAGCATCAGCAGGCTCGCGAGCACCAGGGTGTAGGCGTCGATCACCCACTGCAGCTGGCTGCCGTCCGCGCCCAGGTCGCGGCGGATCGACGGCAGCGCGAGGTTCACCCCCGTCGCGTCGATCCCCACGATGAAGAGGCTGAGGCAGCAGATGGCCAGGACGCCCATGCGTCGCCCGTGCGCGAGGTCCTCGGATGCCGGTGCCACCGTGCTCATGCCTCCGCCGCCGCGCGCATCTTGTCGACCAGCCTCGCCAGCTCGCGTCGCTCCGCGTGGGTCAGCGTCGCGACCGGAGGTGGAACGACGCCGGGCAGCGTCCGGAGGTGCTCCATCAGGTCGCGCCCCGACTCGGTGATGGTCACCAGCTTCATCCGCGCGTCCTGCGGGTGGGTGACCCGCTCGGCGTACCCCCGCTCGACGAGGTCGTCGACGATGCCCGACATGGCGGAGGCATCGACGCGCATCGCCTCGGCGAGCTCCCGCTGCGACCAGCCTCGGTCCTCGACGCGGCGCAGGGCGCGGTAGCGGCTCCACGGCATGCCGGAGGCCTCCTGGAGCAGGCCCTGTGCGAGCAGCTTGTGGTCCATCACCAGGCCCATCAGGCCCATCCAGACCGCGATCGGATCCGAACTAGTTGTACGCATGCAACGATTGTATTCATGCAACTAAAACGGGAAGTTGCTCCGGACGGCGATAGGGTCAGACGTCGAGGGGCCGGTAGCTCAATCGGTGGCCCGGTGTCAGCTACGTCGTGAGCCGATTCAACAAAGGCCCACCCGCACGCCAGATCTGGCGTGGCGGTACTGTCCGACCACGCGGGCCAGTAGCTCAGCCGGTTAGAGCAAGCCACTCATAATGGCTCGGTCGTGGGTTCAAGTCCCACCTGGCCTACTACGCTGTTCTGCTGCGGGTCGGCGGAAACGGGTGCACCTTGGGTGACATGCGCACGTTGTTTCAGAACAAGGTTCTCGCGATCGTGGCCGCAATCTGTCTGGTCGTCGCTGTCGGGGCGGCAGCGGCGCTCGTGATGCTTCCGTCGCTCGTCACTGTGCGTGGCGCCCTGTTGCTGTCCGACCTCGGAGACCCGGCAAGCGACGACGGCACATCATGCATCGCCCGCGGCGGTTACTCGGACATCGGCGAGGGCACGCAGGTGGTTGTCCGCGACAGTGGCGGTAAGACCGTATCTGTCGGGTCCCTGGAGGCTGGGACACGTGAGGAGGCATACGGCATCTGCACGTACCGCTTCACCGTGAAGGATGTGAGTGGCGACTGGCCCATGTCGGTTGAGGTGTCGCATCGGGGGCAGATCGTGTTCGGTAAGGACGATGCGGATGGAGTGGTCGTGACGCTCGGCTCCTGAAATGACGGCAGCCCCGCTCCCAGCTCACTTTGAAGGATGGAAGCGGGACAGTTCAACCCCGCCGCTGCTGACGACGGAGACCATGCGCCGGCGAGCCGAGCCAGCCGATGATCTCCGGGTCATGGGTCGACCCCACCCGATCTACGACGCCGCGTGGCGCGTGCTCGCGGCGGCCCAGGCGGCGAGCAGGGCGATCTCCTCGGCGGCGTCGAACAGGTAGGTCCACCTGATCCGGCCCTGTGGCACGTAGACGAGGTCGATGGCCAGCAGTGTGCCCGCTGTCGCTACGCCGATCCGCCGCGCGTGCTTCCAGTCGGCGGGTGTACCGGCCTGCCACTGGGCCCAGCCGAGCCCGGTGAGAAGTCCTCCGACGGTGTGCTCGAGCCAGCGGTCCGCCTTCGGTCCGAAGACGGCCTCGAAGCTGCGCAGGTGCAGGAGGGGCCAGAGGCCGCCCGCCATGTTGAAGGCGCCGTGCACGCGGGCGAGGACCGCCGGCTCGAGCAGGCGGCTGGGGAAGCGGTCGGGCGCCGTCGTCATGCTGGGGCGGTACCCGGAGGCGTCAGGAGCACGCGGGCCGGCAGCGCCGTACGCTCGGGACGTGCACGCCGAGCAGCCGACCGTTGCGTCGATCCACGTCGCCAAGGCGCGGCGCCTCCCGATGCGGCCGGTCGAGTCCGTGCTCGCCGAGGCGGGCAAGGGCCTCGTCGGTGACCGGTACCACGGCACGAGGCACCGCCACGTGACGGTGCAGTCGGCCGACGGGCTGGCCGAGGCGGCGCGCATCCTCGGCCGCGACGTCGACGCCACGGGCACCCGCCGCAACCTGACGCTCAGCCACGGCGTCGTGCCCACTGCGCCCGGGACACGCCTCCGGATCGGCGAGGTGCTCCTCGAGGTAGTGCGCGTCGCAGCCCCGTGCAAGCTGCTCGAGGACGACCTCGGGCCGGGCGCGATGGAGGCGCTGCGGCGAGGCCGTGGGGGAGCGATCTGCCGCGTGCTGGAGGGCGGCGAGATCCGTGTCGGCGCCCCGGTCGAAGTCAGCGAACCCGCCTGACGGCACCCGGTGGAACTTGTGACACCTCCCGAGTTCCGGTTGACTCGCTGCACCGATCGGTGCGGGAGAGGAGGGCGTCATGCTTCGTTTCGACGGGTTCGGCGCCTCGGACCGCGGGCCGGTACGGGAGGTCAACGAGGACGCCGGTTTCCTCTCGGCGAGTGTCCTGGTCGTCGCTGACGGTGTCGGCGGTTCGGCTGCCGGCGAGGTCGCGTCGGCCACGACGGCGTACGTCTTCGCGCGGGCGGCCACCCCCGGCACCCACCCGATGCTCTCCCTCGACAAGGCCGTACGCCGCGCGGTCGACGTGCTCTCCGGGGCCGAGGCCGCCGATGAGCATCGTGGTGGTCTCGCCACGACCCTCACCGCCCTCGCAGTGGACGGCGACCGGGTCGCGCTGGTCCACGCCGGCGATTCCCGTGCGTACCTCCTGAGGTCGGGAGGGCTGGCCCGGCTGACCCGCGACCACACCTACGTCCAGCAGCTGCTCGACGACGGCTTCCTCGAGGAGTCGGGCGTAGCGGCGCACCCGTGGCGCCACGTCGTCACGCGCTCCATCCACGCCCTGCCGATCCCGGACGACGAGCGTCCGGAGTTCACCGAGCTGGCCCTTGTCGCCGGCGACCGGTTGCTGCTCTGCACAGACGGCCTGACCGACTGCCTGACCGACGAGCGGATCGCCGCGCTGCTCGCCGTGCCGCGCGCCGACGAGGCCGCGCGGATCCTCGTCGACGAGGCGCTCCTGGCCGGCGGGCGCGACAACGTCACCTGCGTGGTCGCCGACGTCGTGACCGCGCACCCCACCGCGCGGCAGCGCGTGCCGGGGGAGGGGCTCCGGCTCGGGGCGCTCGCCGACGACGGGAACGTGCTCGCGGCCACCGGCCTCTCGGCGTACTGACGAAACTCACCTGCGACAACGCTGGCAACACGAGGCCTCATCGGTCACAATGAGGCCCATAACTACATATGTGTCACTTGACTGTTCGTGCATCTCCACTGAAGGGCCGCTGGGGAAGGCGTTGTCCGACGCCGGAGATGAAGGAGGGGTCACGTGACCAGCAACCGCACCGCTACCCGGGGTGTTCTCTACGTGCACTCGGCGCCTTCGGCGCTGTGCCCGCACGTCGAGTGGGCAGTCGGCGGCGTCCTTGGCGTCTCCGTGAACCTCGAGTGGATCCCGCAGCCCGCGCAGAGCGGCACCTACCGTGCCGAGCTGTCGTGGACCGGCGCCGTCGGCGCTGCTGCAGCGATCACCTCGGCCCTCCGAGGGTGGAACCACCTGCGATTCGAGATCACCGAGGAGCCCTCACAGGGCACCGAGGGCTCGCGTTACAGCTACACCCCCGAGCTCGGCGTCTTCCACGCCGTCACGGGAGTGCACGGCGACATCCTCATCCCCGAAGACCGGCTGAAGGCATCGGTCGTGAAGGCCGCCCTGGGCGACACCACGCTGATGCTCGAGATCGACAAGCTCCTCGGCAAGCCGTGGGACGACGAGCTCGAGACGTTCCGTCACGCAGGTGACGGGGCGCCCGTCCGCTGGCTGCACCAGGTCGTCTGACCCGGACAGTCAGGTAGCCAGGCAGCGTAGTTAGACACCAGAAGGGCCCCGGTCGTCGACCGGGGCCCTTCTGCACACTCGCGCGGGAGGTCACTCCCACCAGGGATAGAACGGCGGCATCTGCGACGCCTTGCCCGTGAACTGCGGGTCGCGCTTCTCCAGGAACGACGCGACCCCTTCCTTGCCGTCCTCGCGGGACGCGTAGAAGATCGCGAGCGAGTCCGACTCGTGCGCGCGCAGGGGGTGGTCGGCCGCCATGTTGCGGTAGACGAGCTGCCGGGCCAGGGCGGTCGCCACCGGCGACCGGTTCTGCGTGAACTTCCGCGCCAGCTCGTACGCCGCGGGCAACAGCTCCTCAGGCTCGTGCACGGAGCGCACCAGTCCCTGCTCCTGTGCCGTCTCGGCCGTCATGATCTCGGCGGAGTAGAGCATCTCGAGTGCGCGCGAGACCCCGACGATGCGGGGGAGGAACCAGGTCGAGCAGGCCTCGGGCGTGATCCCGATCTTGCCGAAGACGAAGCCGATGCGTGCCTTCGTCGACGCGATGCGGACGTCCATCGCGCAGATCATCGTCGCGCCGATGCCGACGGCCGGTCCGTTGACGGCGGCGATGACCGGCTTCTTGCAGTCGTAGATCGCGAGGGTGACCCGGCCGCCGGTGTCGCGGACGCCCACCGCGATCTCCGGAGCGTCGAGGCGCTCGCGCATGTCGGTGATCGTCGGGTCTTGCGACTCGTCGAGCCCGAAGACGTTGCCCTCGCGGGTGAGGTCCATGCCTGCGCAGAAGGCGCGTCCCTCGCCGGTCACCACGATGGCGGCGACGCCGTCGTCGTCGCTCGCCCGGCGGAAGGCGTGCTCGAGCTCGTCGGCCATCTGGACCGTGAACGAGTTGAGGGCGTCTGGCCGGTTCAGCCGCAGCGTCAGGATGCCGTCGGCGACGTCGTAGGCGAGGGTCTCGTAGCTCATGGGAGCGAGGATGTCAGACGGCGGTGGTGATGAGCTCCGCCGCGTCGTCCAGCGTGCTGATCCGGGCGACCTCGGCGTCGGAGATGCGGACGCCGAAGTGCTCCTCGACACCGAGCACGAGCTCCACGAGGGAGAGGGAGTCGACGCCGAGGTCGTCGACCAGCCGCGCGGTCGGGTCGATGGTGTCGGCCGGGACCTCGAGGATGAGGTGCAGGAGTTCGACGAGGCCTGCCGTGATCTCGTCCCTGTCACGCTGGGGCACTGCTGTCACCTCCGGGAAACAATCCGGTCCTACGGTGGGATTCTCGCACTTCCGGCTGGTGGCCGCCCCGCAGGGCGGAGCAAAGGGGTCCTCATGGCGCGTCCGCAGCTCGACCTCCAGTACGTCACGCTCCACGGTCATCGCCGTGCCTACGTGAAGGCCGGCTCGGGACCGGCGCTCCTGCTTCTGCACGGCCTGGCCTGCGACCACAGCACCTGGGACCCCGTGATCGAGGAGCTGGCGAAGCGCTACACGGTCATCGCCCCCGACCTGCTGGGGCACGGCGCGTCGGACAAGCCGCGGGCCGACTACACCGTCGGCGGCTATGCCAACGGCATGCGCGACCTGCTCGCGGTGCTCGGTGTCGAGCGGGCCTCCGTCATCGGCCACTCGTTCGGGGGAGGCGTCGCCATGCAGTTCGCCTACCAGTTCCCCGAGCGGACCGAGCGGCTGATGCTGGTCTCGGCAGGTGGCCTCGGCCGCGAGGTGACACCGCTCATCAAGGTGATCCAGGCGCCGGGATGGGAGACGCTGATGCGCGTCCTGACCCGTCCCTTCCTCCGGCCGGTCGTCACAGGGGTGCTGCGCGCCTCCCGGGACCTGTGGCCCGCCTACACCCGCGACCTCGACGAGGTCGCCGCGATCGTCGACTCCTGGCAGGACCGGCGCACGCGCTTCGCGATCCGTCACCTCGTCAACGCCGTGATCGACTGGCGCGGCCAGGTGATCTCGATGGCCGACCGGTTCTACCTGACCGAGAGCATGCCCTTCGCTGCGATCTGGGGCGCCGACGACCGCGTGCTGCCGGCCCACCACCTGGAGACGGTGCGCCACCTCGCGCCGGGCGCGATGACCGAGCTGCTCGAGGACTCGGGCCACTTCCCGCACAAGGACCACCCGGCGGCGTTCGTCGCGTTCGTCGACGCCTTCATGGCCTCGCCCGCGCCGGCGTACGACAAGGACGGGATGGTGGCCCTGCTGCGGCGCGGACCGCTCGTCGACGTGCCTGTCGCGCAGATGGGCGACGCTCCGGTGGACCCGGTCGCAGCGCCGGCCTGATCGCGTGTGAGGCTTGCACCCGGGGGCCGTTGTCCGCTGGACTGGCCCCAGCCCGGCAGCAAGCCGGGCGCTTACCGCGAGCCAGGAGGCGTCAGTTGAGTTCCACCACGGGCGATGAGACCGCCCAGACATCCACGGTGGCCGGTCGGCTCGGGCTCAAGCCCGGCATGGCCGTCCAGGAGCTCGGGTGGGACGACGACACCGACGACGACCTGCGCATCGCGATCGAGGACGCGATCGACGCCGACATGGTCGACGGCGACCAGGGCGACGTCGTCGACGTCGTCGTGCTCTGGTGGCGTGAGGACGACGGTGACCTCGTCGACGCCCTCGTCGACGCCCTCACGGACCTCGCGGGCGGCGGCGTCATCTGGCTGCTGACCCCCAAGGTCGGCCGCCCCGGCGCGGTCGACCCGGCCGACGTGGCCGAGGCCGCGCCCATCGCGGGCCTCTCGCAGACCACCACGGCCACCGTGAGCAAGGACTGGTCGGCGACGCGCCTGGTCGCGCCGAAGACCGCCTCCCGCTGAACCAGGAGTCACCACTGTGCAGAACGTCCCTCAGGTCCTGCGTGTCCTCGCCCGCGCGGGCATGGTCCGTCCGATCGGCCCGCTCGCCGGCGTGAAGACGCTGGTCACGCTCAAGGGCTTCGGCCTCGGTCCGGCCGGCGGCTTCACCGCCCTGGCGCACCGTGCGCCGCGGGCGATCGGCCTGATCGACGAGCTCGGTGAGCTCACCTACCAGCAGATCGACGAGCGCTCCAACGCGCTCGCCCACGCCCTCGCCGGCCTCGGGGTGAGTGCCGGTGACAGCGTCGCGATCATGTGCCGCAACCACCGCGGCTTCGTCGATGCCTCCATCGCGACCGCGAAGCTCGGCGCGGACATGCTCTACCTCAACACGGCCTTCGCCGGCCCGCAGCTGGCCGAGGTCATCGAGCGCGAGAAGCCGACGGTGGTCGTCTACGACCAGGAGTTCACCGGTCTCCTCTCCTCCGTCGAGGGTGTCACGCGCGTCATCGCGTGGGTCGACGGCGACACGCAGGGCGTACCCGACGTGGAGACGCTGATCGCGACCTCGCCGACGGCCGCGCCGAAGGCACCCTCGCGCCAGGGCCGGATCATCATCCTGACCTCCGGCACCACCGGTACGCCGAAGGGTGCCCCGCGGTCGGAGGCCGGCCTCGACGCCGCGGCTGCGCTGCTCTCGCGCATCCCGTTCAAGCGCGGCCAGCGGATCCACGTCGCCGCCCCGCTGTTCCACACCTGGGGCCTCGCGCACTGGATGCTCGCGATGCTCCTGGAGACGACCATCGTCCTCTCGCGCCGCTTCGACCCGGAGGAGTTCCTCCGGATCCTCGACGAGCAGCGTTGCGACGGAGCGATCGTCATCCCGGTCTTCCTCCAGCGCGTGCTGCAGCTCCCGGCCGAGACCCGCGCGAAGTACGACCTGTCCCGCCTCAAGGTCGTCGCCTCGTCGGGCTCGGCGCTGCCCGGCGACCTCGCCACGGAGTGGATGGACGCCTTCGGCGACAACCTCTACAACACCTACGGCTCGACCGAGGTCGCCTATGCCTCGATCGCCACGCCCGAGGACATGCGCTCCGCGCCGGGCACGGCGGGCAAGCCGCCGCTGGGGGCGACCGTGCGCCTCTTCGACGGCAACGACAAGCCGGTCGGCCCGCTCGACTCCGGCCGGATCTTCGTCGGCAACTCGATCCTCTTCGAGGGCTACACCGGTGGCGGCGGCAAGGCCGTCATCGACGGTCTCATGTCGTCGGGCGACGTCGGTCGCTTCGACAGCGAGGGCCGGCTCTTCGTCGAGGGCCGCGACGACGACATGATCGTCTCCGGCGGTGAGAACCTCTTCCCGCAGGAGGTCGAGGACTGCCTCGTCCGCATCGACGGCGTCGTCGAGGCTGCCTGTGTCGGCGTCGACGACCCCGACTTCGGCAAGCGCCTGCGCGGCTTCGTGGTCGTCGAGGAGGGCTCGACCCTCACCGAGGAGCAGCTCAAGGAGCACGTGCGCGACAACCTCGCCCGCTTCAAGGTGCCGCGCGAGATCGTCTTCGTGCCCGAGCTGCCGCGCAACGCCACCGGCAAGATCCTCAAGCGTGAGCTCGTGACCTGGACCCCGGGGTCCTGATCGTGAGCGCTGCGCCTGCCATGCCCGGGGACGGAGCCGTGCGTCCTGTCGCCGGAGACCTGGCCCCGGACTTCACCCTGCGTGACCAGTTCGGCCAGGACGTCAGGCTGTCGTCCTACCGCGGGCGGAAGTCGGTGCTCCTCTTCTTCTACCCGTACGCGTTCTCCGGAGTCTGCACCGGTGAGCTCGGGGGAGTGCGCGACCGCCTCGACGAGTTCCTGACCTTCGACAGCGAGCTGCTCGCGATCTCGTGCGACCCGACGTACTCGCTGCGGGCCTTCGCCGACCAGGACTCGCTCAACTTCCCGCTGCTCTCCGACTTCTGGCCGCACGGCGCGGTCTCGTCGGCGTACGGCGTGTTCAACGCAGCGAAGGGATCACCCGAGCGCTCGTCGTTCCTCGTCGACACCGACGGCGTGGTGCGCTGGGCGATGCACAACGCGCGTCACGAGGCACGCGACCTGGCCACGCACCTGGAGCAGCTCCGCGCGCTCGGCTGAACGACGCAGGGACCAACTGGTCTGGACCAGTCAGGACGGGTTCCGGCTATTTCATGGATTCGCCGGACAACGTGGTCGTCGATGCGACAGGATTCAGGTGTTGCGACCGCTGGGGACCCGAGACCCCGGCGGTCGCATCTTTCATTTCCGGGGTTGATTCCGCCCTCGCGCCTCGTCTCGCGTAGGGTTCCGGAGGCCCGTCTGCGGGCCACGGGCGTGTAGCTCAGCGGTAGAGCTTCCGGTTTACACCCGGACGGTCGGGGGTTCGAACCCCTCCGCGCCCACCACCGTTCGTCGTGCGGTTCGTGCCGCTCGGCGCGTAGCCCTCGCGGTGCCGGTGTGGCTCGTGCCACAGTCGGTCCCATGTTCGTGCCCTTCAGTGTCCGGGACTTCCTGGACCGCGCCGAGACCGTCTACGCCGACCGGGTCGCCCTCCTCGACGAACCCGACCAGCCTGCCCCGCCGCTGCCGCGGCTGACCTGGCGGGAGGTCGCGGACCTCGCCCGGCGCCAGGCCGCGAAGCTGGACGAGCTGGGCATCGAGCCGGGCGACCGGGTCGCCGTGGTCTCGCAGAACAGTGCGCGGCTGCTGACCTCCCTCTTCGGCGTGCCGGGGTGGGGCCGGGTCCTCGTGCCGGTCAACTTCCGGCTCTCCGTCGAGGAGATCCGCTACATCGTCGGGCACTCGGGCGCCCGCGTGCTCTACGTCGACCCGGAGCTCGCCGAGGCGCTGGCCGGCGTCGAGTGCGAGCACACCTTCGTGCTGGGCGACGACGAGGACCTCTACGCGCCGCCGGGCGCGGAGCCGAAGGCATGGCAGCACGACGAGGCGGCGACGGCCACGATCAACTACACCTCCGGCACCACCGCGCGGCCCAAGGGCGTCCAGATCACCCACCGCAACATCTGGACGAACACCGTGATGATGGGCCTGCACCTGGGCGTCAGCGACCGCGACGTCTACCTGCACACGCTGCCGCTGTTCCACTGCAACGGCTGGACGATGCCGTTCGTGACGACGGGCCTCGGCGTCCCGCAGGTGCTGCTGCGCAAGGTCGACGGCCTGGAGATCCTCCGCCGCGTGGAGCAGCACGGTGTCACGTTGATGTGCGCCGCGCCGGCCGTCGTGAGTGCCGTGCTCGACGCCCTGCCGCAGTGGGAGGGCGAGGTGCCCGGCCGTGACCGGGTGCGGGTCATCTGCGCGGGGGCGCCGCCGCCGACCAAGGTGATCGTGCGGATGGAGCAGGAGCTCGGCTGGGAGTTCATCCAGATCTACGGGCTCACCGAGACCTCCCCGCTGCTGACGGTCAACCGTCGCCGCGCGGAGTGGGACGAGCTCGCGCCGGAGGACCGTGCGGCCAAGCTCGTGCGGGCCGGCGCGCCGGCGATCGGCATCCGGGTCCGCACCGACGCCGAGGGCGAGGTGCTCGCGCGCGGCAACCACGTGCTGGAGGGCTACTGGGAGCAGCCCGAGGAGTCCGCCAAGGCGCTCGCCGGAGGCTGGTTCCACACCGGCGACGGCGGCGTGATCGACGACGAGGGCTACCTGACCATCAGCGACCGCAAGAAGGACGTGATCATCACCGGCGGCGAGAACGTATCCTCCATCGAGGTCGAGGACTGCCTCTTCTCCCACCCCGACGTCGCCGAGGTGGCGGTGATCGGCGTGCCGAGCGAGAAGTGGGGCGAGACGATCAAGGCCCTCGTCGTCCGTACGCCGGATGGCACCGTCGACGAAGCGACGCTGATCGCGTGGTGCAAGGGGCGCCTGGCCGGCTACAAGGCACCGACGTCGGTCGAGTTCCGCGACGTGCTCGACCGGACTGCCACGGGCAAGCTGCAGAAGTTCAAGCTGCGGGCGCCGTACTGGGAGGGCCGCGAACGCGCGGTCAACTGAGGGCCGGACCGACGAGATGGGGGCGGGAGCGGCCCGGCGGTACCTCGCCGACCAGGAGCGGGCGCTGCTCGACGCGACGGCCCGCCTGCGCGACGGCGACCGCTCGGCGGTGCGCACCAGCCGCGTCGCCGTACGCCGGGCCCGCAGCACGCTGCGGACCTTCCGGGCGTGCTTCCCCTCGGGCCCCGCACGCCAGCTGGACGCCGCGCTGGTGGCGCATGCACGGCGGCTGGGGACGGTCCGCGACCTCCAGGTGCTGGACGACGTCTTCGTGACGGGCGTGGCGGGCGAGATCTCCGATGCACTGTCCGGGTGGATCCACGACCGCCTCGGTGCCGAGCTCGAGGCAGCGTGGCACGACGCCTCCGCGGCGGTGGCGGCCGCGGACGACGGCGAGCTGCGCAGCCGCTTCAGCGCGGTGCTGGAGGCGACGGCGCCCGGCGACGTCCGGATGCGCAAGCGGGCGCGTGCGGCTGCGCGGCGGGCGGCGAAGCGACTGGCAGGTGCCTGCGGGGACCCCGATGCGCTTCACGACGCGCGCAAGGCGGCCAAGAGGGCGCGCTACGCCGCCGAGGTGACCGGGAAGGTCGGCCAGGCCGCTCGACAGCAGCACGTCCAGCGGGTGCTCGGCACGCACCACGACCTCACGGTCGCCGCGCGCTGGCTGGCGGCCGCGCCGGTGGAGCCCGCAGCACGTCCGGAGGCGCTGCGCCTCGTCGGCCGGCTCGAGGTGGCGGCCACGGACTGCCTCGGTGGGCTCGCGTGAATAGGGTGGGCGCATGAGCCAGACCCTCGGTGACGTCGTCTCCCTCCTGCACTCCTGGTACCCGCCGGCCACGGCGGACTCGTGGGACGCGGTCGGTCTCGTGCTGGGCGATCCCGCGGCGCCGGTCAGGAAGGTCCTCTTCGCGGTCGACCCGACGGAGGCGGTGGCCCGCGAGGCTGCGGAGTGGGGTGCCGACCTGCTCGTCGTGCACCATCCGCTCTTCCTCACCCCGGTGACGAGCTTCGCAGCGACCACGCCGAAGGGCCGCACCGCGGCGACGCTCGCCGGGGCCGGTTGTGCGCTGCTGACCGCCCACACCAACGCCGACCAGGCCGTCGACGGGGTCTCCGAGGCGATGGCGAAGGCCCTGGGGCTGACGGACCTGGCGCCACTCGTCCCGGCACCGGCGGAGGCCCTCGACCGGCTCGCCGTCTACGTGCCCGCCGACGCTGCCGCGCCCGTCCGGGCCGCCATGGCGGAGGCGGGAGCCGGGGCGATCGGCCACTACGACCACTGCTCGTTCCAGAGCCCGGGGGAGGGACGCTTCCGTCCGCTCGAGGGTGCGGACCCGGCGATCGGCACGGTCGGCAACCTCGAGGTGGTGCCCGAGGAGCGGATCGAGGTCGTGCTGCCCCGCAGCCGTCGCGCCGACGTCGTGCGGGCGCTCCTCGCCGCCCATCCCTACGAGCAGCCCGCCTACAGCGTCGTGGAGGTGGCGGATCCCGGCATCGCCGAGGCCGGCACCGGGCGCCGTGGCGTCATCGAGCCGATGACGCTGGCCGCCTTCGCGGAGTCCGTGGCCGCCGCGCTGCCGGAGACCGCGGGCGGCGTACGCGTCGCGGGCCAGCCTGACCGCGAGGTCAAGCGGGTCGCCGTGTGCGGTGGGGCCGGCGACTTCCTCCTCGACCGGCTCGCCGGCTCCGACGTCGACGTCTACGTGACGTCGGACCTGCGGCACCACCGGGCGGCCGAGTTCCTCGAGGCCGGAGGCCCCGCGCTCATCGACGTCGCCCACTGGTCAGCGGAGTGGACGTGGCTTCCGGTGGTCCGGGCGAAGCTGCAGGAGGCGTTGGGCGATACGGTGGAGACCCGCGTCAGCACGATCCGCACGGATCCGTGGACCGCGCGGATCTGAGCTCGCAACAACTCAACCCAGGAGTCACCGGTGAAGGCCGATCCCGCCGTCCAGGCCCAGCTTCTCGAGGTCGCGGACCTCGACGCCCGCATCGCCCAGCTGAAGCACCAGCTGACCTCGCTCCCGGAGATCGCCGAGCTCGCCACGCTCGCTGCGGAGGAGACCGCGCGCACCAACCGGATGCGTGACGCGAAGATCCGGGTCGACGACCTGACCAAGGAGCAGAAGAAGGCCGACGCCGACGTCGAGCAGGTCCGTGCGCGCCGCGAGCGCGACCGCAGCCGGCTCGAGCAGGGCGTCATCACCGACCCCAAGCAGATCCAGGCGATGACCCACGAGCTGGAGTCGCTCGAGCGCCGCATCGGCGTTCTCGAGGACGAGGAGCTCGAGGTCATGGAGATGCTCGAGGCCGCACAGATCGAGCTCGCCAAGGCGGAGCAGGCCGTCGCCGAGTCCGTCGAGCAGCGTGAGGTCCTCGAGGCCCGTCGCCTGGAGAAGTCGGTCTCGCTGGAGCGCGAGCTCGACGGCGCCCAGCGCCGGCGCGTCGACGCGGTCGTCGGCGTCGACGCTCCGCTGCTCGCCCTCTACGACCGCCTGCACGAGTCGCGCGGCATCGGCGCAGGAGCCCTGCGCGCCCGCACCTGCGGCGGATGCCAGCTGACCCTCAACCCCGGCGACCTGGCCGAGCTGGCCAAGGCGCCGGCCGACGAGGTGCTCCGCTGCCCGGAGTGCGAGCGGATCCTGGTCCGCACCTCCGAGTCGGGCATCTGAGCCGATGACCCAAGGCCAGACGGCCGGCCTCGACGGGTCGACGAGCTCCGCACCGGCACGCGGCTGGGGCCGGCCCGGCATGGCGCCGACCCGGATCGTGCTGGTCCGCCACGGCGAGACCGACCACACCACCGACAAGCGCTTCTCCGGCGGCCTCGCTTCCGCGAACCCGCCGCTGAACGAGCTGGGCCGGCGCCACGTGCGCGAGACGGCGCAGTGGCTGGCGACCGTGGCCGACCAGGTCGACGTCGTTCTCTCCTCGCCGGTACGCCGCACCCTCGAGTCCGCCGAGATCATCGCGGAGGTGCTCGGTCACCACGAGGTGCTCGTCGACGACGGCTTCGCCGAGATGGAGTTCGGCACCTGGGACGGGATGACCTTCATGGAGGTCTCCGAGGCCTACCCCGACGAGCTGACGTCGTGGTTCGGGGACCTCGACCACGCCCCGGGCGGCGGCGAGTCCTTCCGCACGGTCCAGGCCCGCGTGCTGGCCGGCCTCGAGCGGGTCATCGAGTCCCACGCCGGCAAGACCGTCGTGCTGGTCAGCCACGTGACGCCGATCAAGACGCTCGTGGCCCAGGCGCTCGGTGCACCACTGGAGTCGCTCTACCGGATGGAGCTCCAGCCCGCGTCGGTGACCGTGCTGAGCTGGTTCCTCGGCGGCGAGACGGGCGACCAGCCGATGGCGTCGATGCGGGTGTTCAACGCGACCCCGGGAGCGCACTGGGACGGCGCGTTCCCGCTCTGAGTCCCCTCAGAGCTCGCTGACCACGACGTCGAGCTGGGTGCCCTTCTTCGTCGGTTCGTGCACCTCGACGTCCCAGCCGAGCTCGACGAGCAGGTCGGCGAAGCCGTCAGGTGTGCGCGGCGCGCCGCCGTGCTCGAGGACGGCGCGGACGATCCGGCCCTTGGTCGCCTTGTTGAAGTGCGACACGACCTTGCGGGTGCCGTTGTGCTCGTGCAGCACCCGGACGGTGGCCACGCGGGTGGCGAGGTCGGCCGGCGGGCGCCAGAACGCGGCGTACATCCCGGACCGGAGGTCGACGAGCAGTCCGGAGCCGAGCGCCTCGGCCATGACCGGCTCCAGGGCCTCGCGCCACACCCCGGCGACGGCACCGAGGCCGGGGAGCGCGACGTCTCCCGAGAGCCGGTAGGAGGGGATGGGGTCGCCGGGCCGTACGAGGCCGAAGAGCGAGGAGGCGATGCCGATGCGGGTGTTCGCGCGGCGCTTGGCGGCGGGCGAGAGCGTGGCGAAGTCGAGGGCGTCGTAGAGGACACCGGTGTAGATCCGGTCGGCGCGCGCGGTCGGGGCCGTGCGCAGACGGGCGTTGAGGTCGACCAGGTCGGACTGGGACACGCCGAGCCCGAGGGTGGCCGCGGCCTGCTCGAGCAGGAGCGCGTTCTGGGTCGGCACCGACGGGTCACGGTGGACGTCGCACAGCTCGACGAGGGCGTCGAGGACGCGCTCGCGAGCGGGCGTGAGCGCGGGGGAGCCGAGGGCGGCCAGGTCGAGCGGCTTCCCGCGCCGGGGCGCGGCCTTGCCCTCGCTCGGGGGAAGCAGGATCAGCACCCGCCAAGGCTAATGGTGGGGCGTGTCGTCGCGGGGCCAGTGGCTAGGGTGCTGGACATGGCGAAGCGCGTGGTCCGGGTCCGTTCCGTCTCCGACGGCGTCGCTGCAGCGACGCTGCGCGCGGGGGTGAAGGCGCTGCAAGGCGAGCTCGGGGTGACCCCGGAGTTCGCACCGGACGTCGAAGCAGCCGCGGAGAAGGCGGCGGCCGGGCCCCGTCTCCCGCAGCTGGACCGCACCGACGTCCCGCTCGTCACCATCGATCCCGAGGGCGCCATGGACCTCGACCAGGCGCTCCACATCGAGAAGGCCGACACCGGCTACGTCGTGCACTACGCGATCGCCGACCTCGCCGCCTTCATCGCGCCGGGTGACCCGGTCGACGTGGAGGCCAACCAGCGCGGCGAGACGCTCTACGGAGCCGACGACAAGATCCCGCTGCACCCGAAGCCGATCTCCGAGGCGGCCGGGTCGCTGCTGCCCGGCCAGGTCCGGCCCGCCCTGTTGTGGACCATCACCCTGGACGCGCAGGGCAACCAGACCGACGCCAAGGTCGAGCGCGCGCTGGTGACGTCACGCGCGAAGCTCTCCTACGACGGGGTGCAGGGTGACATCGACGCCGGCACCGCCGATCCGGTCTTCGGCCTGCTGAAGGAGGTGGGCGAGCTCCGGCTGGCCCTCGAGGCCGAACGGGGCGGAGTCACCCTGCCGATCCCCGAGCAGGAGATCGACGTCGACGGCGACACCTGGCGCCTGGAGTTCCGCGCGCAGGCGCCGGTCGAGCAGTGGAACGCCCAGATCTCGCTGCTCACCGGCATGGCGGCGGCGAGGATCATGCTCGACGGTGGCGTCGGCATCCTGCGCACGCTGCCCGACCCGGACCCGCGTGACGTCGCCCGGCTCCGGCGTACGGCGCACGCGCTGAAGGTGGACTGGCCCGCGGGTCAGGACTACCCGGCGTTCCTGCGCACGCTGGACCCGACGAAGCCCGCCCACGCCGCGGTGGCGGCTGCGTCCACCAGCCTGCTGCGCGGCGCCGGCTACGTCGGGTTCAACGGCACGAAGCCGGAGCAGACCCGCCACAGCGCCATCGCCGCGGAGTACGCCCACGTGACCGCGCCGATCCGGCGGCTCGTCGACCGCTACGCCCTCGAGTGCTGCGTCGCGCTCTGTGCGGGCGAGCCGGTGCCGGACTGGGTGCTCGCGCGGCTCGACACCCTCGCCGAGACGATGCGCGAGTCGGGACGCCGCGCGCGCAGCTACGAGGGCGGTGTGCTCGACCTCGTCGAGGCCGGCGTGCTCTCCTCCCGCGTGGGCGAGACGTTCGACGCCGTCGTCGTCGACGTGGACGAGAAGCGGCCGAGCCGTGGCCGGATCACGATCGCCGAGCCTGCCGTCGAGGCGGACGCGACGAGCACCGGCACCCTCCCGCTCGGCGAGGAGATCCAGGTGAAGCTCGTGGAGGCGGACCCGGTGAAGCGACGGGTGACCTTCAGCGCCTGATCGGCACTACACTCACGCCTGCGGAAGGGCTGGCCGGGCGACCGCGTTCGCTCCCTCGGGAGCGGCCGAGGAAGGTCCGGGCTCCACAGGGCAGGGTGGTCGCTAGCGGCGACCCGGGGTGACCCGCGGGACAGTGCCACAGAGAACAGACCGCCTGGCAACAGGTAAGGGTGAAACGGTGGTGCAAGAGACCACCAGTACGCCGGGTGACCGGCGTAGCTAGGTAAACCCCACCCGGAGCAAGTTCAAACAGTGTGTGCGACCGGTTCGCCGGTCAGAAGGCGGCCCGCCGGAGCACACGGGTAGAGCGCTCGAGCCTGTCGGCAACGGCAGGCCTAGATGGATGGTCGCCAGCCGGTCGGTCGTGAGGCCGGCCGGGGAACAGAACCCGGCCTATGAGCCAGCCCTTCCGCATCCACGGCTCCGGACCCCGCGATGCGCACGACGCCCGGCCACCCGCCGCGTCAGGCGAGGAGGCGGCCGCCGTCGACGACCAGCTGGACGCCCGTGACGTACGACGCGAGGTCGCTGGCGAGGAAGAGGACGGCGCGTGCGATGTCGTCCGGCGCGCCGATCCGTTGCATCGGGACGCGCTCGAGGAAGGCCGCCAGCACCGCCTCCTGGTCGCCCCCGGCTCCTGCCGCCGCCTGCATGGCGGCCGCACCGGGGGTGGCGACCGCACCCGGTGCGACGGCGTTCACCTGGATCCCGTGAGGCGCGAGCTCCAGGGCGAGGTTCTTGGTGAAGCCCCACACGCCGTGCTTGGACGCGTCGTAGTGCGCCAGGCCGACGGCGGAGGGGTGCAGGGCGTCGATCGAGGTCACGTTGATGATCCGGCCCGTGCCCCGGCTGCGCATGCGCAGCGCCACCTCGCGTGAGCAGAGGTAGGTGCCACGGAGGTTCGTCCTGATCACCCGGTCGAAGTCCTCGGGCGCCATGTCGAGCACGGGAACGCTCGGGAAGATGCCGGCGTTGTTCACGAGGACGTCGACCTGCCCGCGCCAGCCGATCGTGTCCGCCACGAGCCGGCGCACGTCGTCGGGTTCGCCGACGTCGGCGAACATCGCGAAGGCCGAGCGTCCCCGGGCCGTCAGCTCCTCCGCCGTGGCCTCCGCGGCTGCCAGGTCGGCGTCCGCGATCACGACCGAGGCGCCTGCCTCGCTGAGGCGCTCGACGATGCCGCGTCCGATCCCCATGGCGCCACCGGTGACGATCGCCGTCCGGCCGGCGAGGGAGACCAGGTCGGTCAGCGAGGGCAAGCCCAGCGGCGCTGGTGCGACGGTGCCCATCACGCCTCCTCCTCGCCCGCGGCGGTGGTGGTGCCCGCCTGCGGCACGACCACCACGGTCGTGTGGGCGCGCTCGATGACCGCCGTGGCGACCGTGCTGGTGACCAGGCGTGCGAACGAGTCGACGGGGTGCCGGCCGACGATGATGGTGCTCCACATCCCGCTGGTGTCCTGCAGGCAGTCCTGCGCCATTCCGCGGGCGAGCCGGAGGTCGAGCGGGACGTCGGGGAACTTCGGCGAGATCCCGGCGACGCTCTCGCCGAGGAGCAGCCGGTACGCCTCGAGGTCGGGCTCCGTGGCGGAGACCGGTCCGGGGCCCTGGACGGCAGCCAGCTCGTCCCACACGGCGTGGACCACGGTGAGCGTCTCGCCCGTGAGCGAGGCCTGGCGGAAGGCGAACTCGATGACCGGCAGGGACTCGGGCGTGCCGTCGGCGCCGACGAGGATGCCTCCCTGGGCGGACTGGTCGCGGGGCACCGGGCGGCAGACGACAACGGGGCAGGCGGCGTCGCGGCTGACCGCAGCGCTCACCGAGCCGAGCAGCTTGCTGCGGAGGAATCCGCGGCCCCGCGACCCGAGGACGATCATGTGGACCTGGTGCGACAGCTCGATGAGGACGTGACGGGCGGCACCGAACTGGGCGATGCCGGTGACGTCGAGGTCCGGGTGCAGGGCGTGCGCGAGGCGGGCCCCCGCCTGCGCCGTCTCGTGTGCATCGGCGAGCAGCTGCTGGGGGTCGTAGGCATAGGCCGCGCTCATGGTGCCGATGCCGCCGGCCGGGAGGACCTCGGCGTGGGCCGTGGCGAGGACGGTGAGCGGGCGGTGCTCGCGGGAGGCCTGGTCCGCAGCCCACCGGACTGCGCGCCGGGCGTCGTCGGATCCGTCGGTGGCGACGACGATGCTGCTGGCCGGGATGGAGGGGGTGGTGTCAGTCGTGGTCATGGATCCAGCGTGCGACGTCCCCGCCGCGCCCGGTACGGCCCGTGGCCCCCGCATGCGGGGGACCTTCGGCCCCCGGAGGGAGCACGACCGTGCGGTCCACGAGCTCGAGGCCCACCGGGCCGTGGTCGATCCAGAGCACCGAGCGGTCCCGGTGCCCGGTCAGGACCTCGCGGGCGAGCGCTGCTGCAGTCGGGGCGTCGAGGTGCGCGGTCGGCTCGTCCAGCACGAGCACGGCGTGGTCGGCCAGCAACGATCGGGCCAGGCCGAGCCGGGCACGCTCACCGCCCGAGAGCCCGCCGTGCCCGACGCCGAGCCAGGTGCCCAGCCCATCGGGGAGCCCGTCGAGCCAGGTGCCGAGGTGGGCGCGGCGCAGGGCGTCCTCCACCTCCGCGTCGCTTGCATGCGGCCGGGCGAGACGGACGTTCTCGACGAGGGTCGTCGCGAACACGTGGGGGTGCTCGTCCAGCAGCCCGACCTGTCGGCGTACGTCGTCGGGCGCGAGCCGCTGCAGGGCCGCCCCACCGAACCGCGCGTCGCCGCTGGCGGGGTCCAGGAACCGGAGGAGCACCGCTGCCGCGGTGCTCTTGCCCGAACCCGACCGGCCGACCAGTGCGACCCGGTCACCGCGCTGCAGGTCGAGGGTGACCGGCGCCGTCACGGGGCCGTCGGGGCTCCAGCGTGCGGCGACGTCCTCGAACGACACCGCAAGGCCTGCTGCGGCGGCGGGGTCGTCGACCTCCGCCACGGCCGGGGAGGCGGACTCGAGGGCGCGCAGCCGCTCCCGGGCCGCAGCCGTGCGGGCCGCGAGCACGCCGGCATCGGCACACGGCACCGCCACGTCGGCGAGGGCCAGCGGGAGCAGGACGAGCAGCGCCATCACGGGACCCGCCAACGAGCGGTCAGCGACCGGGCCGGCGGTGACCGATGCCATCGCCGCCACTGCGGCGCCGGTGCCGACGAGCACGAGGGTGCGCCCCGCGACGAGCCACGCGGTCGCGGCCGCCTGCACCGCACCGATGCGGGCGCTGAGCAGGGCCGTCCGGTCGGCCTCCAGCAGCGTGCGCTGCCACATGCGCAGCTCGCTCGCGACCTGGACGGTCTCGACGACCGTCTCCGACAGGGCGGCACGGAGGTCGACGAGCTGGTGCTCCGCAGCGTGGGCACCACGTCGCGCGAGGAGGAAGGCGGCCCACCCGAGGACCAGCGACGAGGCGACCACCAGCGACGCGGCGTCCAGCAGGACCCAGGCGACCACGCACGCCATGACGCCGACCACGGTGAACTGGAGCAGCGGCAGGCGGACCCGCAGCTGCTGCTCGACGACGCTGTCGACGTCGTCCACCACGGTGTTCAGCACGTCACCGCGACGGCGACCCAGGCGGCCCGGGACCAGTGGCACCAGGGCGTCGTACACCTCCACGCGCCGCCGGGCGAGCAGGCGCAGGGCCGCGTCGTGCGACCACACCCGCTCCACGTAGCGCAGGATCGGGCGGGCCAGTCCGAAGGCCCGGACGCCGACGATCGCGACCATCAGGGTGAGGACCGGAGGCCGCGAGGAGGCCTGCACGATCAGCCAGCCCGCCGTCGCGGTGAGGGCGACGCCGGAGGCCGAGGCGAGGGCACCCACGGCACCGGCGCCGAGCAGGCCTCGTCGTTCGTGACGGACGCGGTCGCGCGCCTCCACGGGCGGCGGGGGCAGGCTCGACGAGAGCGACCTCGCAGCCGGGCGGCGGGGCCCCGGGAGCGTCGGGGCCATGGGCACCTCGATGACGGTGCCGGCGAGCGCGACCAGGCGCGGGCGATGGGTCACGACCACGACTCCGCGGCGCTGCGCGAGCGTGACCAGCGTGTCGGCCAGGACCTGCTCGGTCAGGTCGTCGAGGTGCGCCGTCGGCTCGTCGAGGAGCACCCAGGGCCGGTCGCTCAGCACGGCCCTGGCCAGGGCGAGTCGAGCGCGCTCACCCGCGGAGAGGGTCGTGCCGTCCTCCCCGAGCGGGGTGTCGAGCCCGAGGGGGAGGGCCCGGACGTGTTCCTCGAGGGCGACCTCTCGCAGCGCCGTCCACAGGGCTGCGTCGGTCGCTGCGGGCTGGGCGATCCGCAGGTTGTCGGCGATGCTCCCCGCCACGAAGCGCGGCTGCTGGGGGAGCCACGCGACCTGGGCCTGCCACGCCGCTCCGCCGACGGCGACACCGCCCGAGGAGATCCTCCCTGCGCCGAGGGGGAGGAGACCTGCGATCGCGGCCAGGAGTGTGGACTTGCCGCATCCGGAGGGACCGGTGAGCGCGGTGAGCCCCCGTGCGGGCACGACGGCCGACAGGTCCCTGATCGCCGGCACAGCCCGCCCGGGCCAGCTCACCGTCACTCCGTCGAGCACGAGGTCGGCCCCGTCGGGAGCCGCCCCGTCGAGCGCAGGGGAGGCGTCCGGTGCCAGCAGGTCGTGGGCGGCGGTGAAGGTCGCCGCGCCCTCCGCGGCGGCGTGGAACTCCGCCCCCACCCGCCGGAGTGGCCAGTAGGCCTCGGGGGCGAGGAGCAGGACGACGAGCGCGGTGTGCAGCCCGAGCGTGCCACCTGCCAGCCGTACGCCGACGGTGACGGCGACGAGTGCGACGGACAGGGTCGCCACCAGCTCCAGCACGGCGGAGGAGGCGAAGGCGATGCGCAGCGTGCGCAGCGAGGCGCGACGGTACCGGTCGGTGACCTCCGCGATCCGCGACGACTGCGCGCGCGCTCGCCGGTGTGCGACCAGCGTGGGCAGGCCGCGCACCACGTCGAGGAAGTGCCCCGAGAGCGCCGCCATCGCCTGCCACTGCTCGTCGGCGCGGTCGCGGGTGGCCAGTCCGACCAGGGCGCCGAAGACCGGGACGAGCGGCAGGGTCGCGAGGACGATCACGGCGCTGAGCAGGTCTTGGGTGGCGATCGCGACCACGGTGAGCGGCGGCAGCAGCGCTGCCACGACGACGGCGGGCACGTAGCGCGTCAGGTAGGGCTCGGCGGCCGCGACACCGCGGGTCGCGAGCACTGCCTCCTCGCCGGTGCCGCCGTCCACGCCGGCCCGGTCGACGTACGCCCGGACGAGGCGGTGGCGGAGGACGGTGCCGACGACCGAGGCGGCGCGGGTGGCGCACGCGTCGCTGAGCGCGGCGGCCGCGGCTCGCAGGGAGAGCACGACCACGACCGCGATCGACCACCCCCGGATGTCGGCACCGTCGAGGACGGAGACCACCAGGCCGGCCACGACCCACGCCTGGGCGAGCACCAGGAGGCCGCCGGCCACTCCCGCGCCGACGACCCCGGCCAGCTGGGTTCGCGCCGGAGCCAGCAGGGCCCGCAGGCGTGGGTCGGTCGGCTTCATCGCGCTGCTGCGGTCGCGACGGGTGACTCCGGGATGTGGTGGGTCGCGATGCGCTGGCGGAACACCCAGTAGGTCCAGCCCTGGTACGCCAGGACCAGAGGCGTGAAGACCACCGCGGTCACGCTCATGATCCGCAGCGTGTACGCCGTCGCGGCGGCGTTGGTCGTGGTCAGGCTCGTGCCCCCGGCCAGCGTGCTCGGCATGACGTCGGGGAAGAGGGCGAGGAAGAGCCCCGCGACCGCCAGCGCGATCGTCGCGAACGTGCCGAGGAACGCCCACCCCTCGCGTCCCGCGTGGGCGGTGAGCCCCGCCCCGACCAGCGCGAGCGCGGCGAGCACGAAGGCCAGCGCCGATGCGGTCGTGCCGGTCTGCTGCTGGGTCCAGGCCAGGAACACGACCGCGAGGACGGCGCTCACCGCCACCGCGGGCACCGCGAGCCGCCGGGCACGGTGGCGGATCTCTCCGTCGGTCTTCAGGGCCACGAAGAGCGCTCCGTGGGTGACGAAGAGGGCGAGCGTGGTCAGGCCACCGAGCAGGGCGTAGGGGTTGAGCAGGTCGAGGAACCCGCCGGCGTACTCCAGGTGGGCGTTGATCGGCACACCCCGCAGGATGTTGGCGAAGGCCACGCCCCACAGCACGGCGGGGACGAACGAGCCGACGATGATCGCGCGGTCCCAGCTCGCCTTCCAGCTCGCCTCGGGCCGCTTCGCGCGGTACTCGAAGGCGAGGCCGCGCACGATGAGCGCGAGGAGGATCAGCAGGAGCGGCAGGTAGAAGCCGCTGAACAGCGTGGCGTACCACTCCGGGAAGGCGGCGAAGGTGGCGCCGCCAGCCACCAGCAGCCAGACCTCGTTGCCGTCCCAGACCGGCCCGATCGTGTTGATCATGACCCGGCGCTCGGTGTCGTCGCGGGCGAGGACCGGCAGCAGCAGGCCGACGCCGAAGTCGAACCCCTCGAGGGTGAAGTAGCCGATCCACAGGACGGCGATGAGGATGAACCAGACGGTGGTGAGCTCCATGGGCTTCTCTTCTCGAGGCGTCAGTAGGCGAACGCGAGCGGACGGTCCCCGCCGGCTCGGTCGGGGTCCGTCGCGGGCTGCGCGTCCTCGGCGCCCTGGCGGATCCACGTGAGCAGCAGGCGCACCTCGACGACTGCGAGCACGCCGTACACGGCGGTCAGGGCGAGCAGCGAGGTCCATGCCTCGGCAGTGGTGAGCCCGGGCGAGACGGAGTGCTCGGTGGTCATCAGGCCGAAGACGGCCCAGGGCTGGCGCCCCATCTCGGTGAAGATCCACCCGAAGGAGTTGGCGAGGAGGGGGAGGAAGGGCACCGCGACAGCGGCAGCGAGGACGCTCCGTCCCTGCGGGGTGCGGCCCTTCCTGGTCGCCCACAGGACCCATGCCGCGACCGCGGCGCCGACGACGCCGAGGCCGATCATCAGGCGGAAGGTCCAGTAGGTGAGCGGAATCACCGGTGTGTAGTCGCCGGGGGAGTAGTACGCCGCTCCGGGATCGGCCCCGTAGGTCTTCTCGTAGGCGGCGCGGAGGTCGTCGATGCCCGTGACCTCACCCTCCGGCGAGCCCGTCGCGAGGAACGAGAGCAGGCCGGGGATCTTGACCGAGAAGGTCTCGTGGGCACCGTCGAGCGTGCCGAGCTGGAAGACGGAGAAGGCGGCCGGCTTCTCCGTCGTGTAGAGCCCTTCGGCAGCTGCCATCTTCATCGGCTGGACCTCGGTCATGACCTTGCCCTGCAGGTCGCCGGTCACGAAGACGCCCGCCGCTGCGGCCAGCATGACCCACGCGCCGGCGCGGACGGCCGGACGGTAGGTCCGGTCCGCCTCTTCCGTGGTGCTGCGACGCAGGTGCCAGAGACCCACGCCGACGACGAAGGCGGCACCGGTCAGGTAGGCGGACAGCAGCACGTGAGGGAAGGTCACCAGCTGCACCTTGTTGAGGAGCACGGCAGCGAAGTCGTCCATCTCCGCGCGGCCGGTCTCCGGGTTGAAGGCATAGCCGACCGGGTGCTGCATCCAGGAGTTCGCGGCGAGGATGAAGTAGGCCGAGAACACGGTGCCGATGTGCACGAGCGTGATGCAGGCGGCGTGCAGCCTGGGGGAGAGCCGGTCCCAGCCGAAGATCCACAGCCCGAGGAAGGTCGACTCGAGGAAGAAGGCGAGCAGGCCCTCGATGGCGAGGGGCGCGCCGAAGACGTCTCCCACGAAGCGCGAGTAGTCGCTCCAGTTCATGCCGAACTGGAACTCCTGCACGATCCCGGTCACGACGCCGATGGCGAAGTTGATGAGGAAGAGCTTGCCGAAGAACTTCGTCAGCCGCAGCCAGCGCTCGTCCCCGGTGCGGACCCAGGTGATCTCGTAGCCCGCGATGATCGCCGAGAGACCGATCGTGATCGGCACGAAGAGGAAGTGGTAGACGGTGGTGATGGCGAACTGCCACCGCGCGATGTCGGTCGGGTCCACGAGGGTGCTCCTGGTGTCAGGGGGAAGCTCGCCGGCAGGCCTCCGGCCCCACCCACGCTAGGCAGCGCCCCACGCACCCGCCCACCGGCGGAGAGCCTGTCCGGGCGGGACTTTCGCCCCTCGCAGCGACATCCGGGGAGGACAGGCGTAGTGTCGACAGAGCAGTCCCTTTACTCGGTGGGGCCCGGACGGAGGCTCCAATGAGCACGGCAACTGATTCTGCTGCGACAGACGAGACGCAGCGCCCCCGTCAGGGGCTGATCATCCGGCCCGACGGCCTGGTCGAGGTCTCCTTCCTGAGCATGCTGACGGGCAGCCCCATCGACGGCGAGTTCCGGGGCACGTCCTGGCGCGCGTTCCTCGAGCAGTGCTCGGCGCTCGACAACGGGCCCGCGACGGCGTTCGCCCGGTCCCTCGGCTGGCGGGGTGAGGGAACGCTCCGCGGGGTGGCTGTCTTCGTCGGTGACGCGCTGAACCCCGACGTCCCCGGTTCCCTGCTCGCAGCAGCGATGCGGATGTGGGACGTCGAGCTCAACTGACGCACCGGGCCGTCAGGCCAGGCGCGTGATCTGCACGTCGACGAACATCGACGAGGTGCACCCGCCGCTGTAGATCCCCGCCAGCGGCCGCACGTCGCGGTAGTCGCGGCCGGCGGCGATGGAGACGTGCCGGTTGCCCACGGGCTCGTCGGTCGTCGGGTCGAAGCCTCGCCAGCCGGCGTCCCACCACTCGACCCAGGCGTGCGACTCGCCGGCAACGGTCACGCCGACGAGCGGCTCCGCGGTCGGGTGCAGGTAGCCGGAGACGTAGCGGGCCGGGATGCCGATGGCGCGCAGCGCCCCGATCACCAGGTGCACGAGGTCCTGGCACACGCCCGCGCGCTGCTCCCAGGCAGCGGCCGCAGTGGTGAGGACGTCGGTCGAGCCCGGCTCGTAGGCCATCGCGTCGTGGACGAGGGCGCAGATCTCCCGGGCCGCGGCGCCCGGGCGGGTGGACCGCGCGGCGATCCCGCGGGAGGCCTCCAGCAGGTCTTCCGGACACGCGACGAGGTCGTCGGTGGCGAGGTACTCGCAGTGCAGGTCGGCCACCTCGTCGGAGGTGAGCTCGGCCCAGGCCAGGGCGGGCGGCGAGGCGACCGGGCGGTTGGTGTGCACCGTGGCCACGGAGGTGACCCGCAGCGTGTCGTGGGGCTCGGTGATCTCGAAGGCCGCCACCTCGGCGCCGAAGTAGTCCCGGTAGCCGTAGGTCCAGGGCGTGGGGGAGATGTCCAGCCGGCTGTGGACGACGATCTGCTCGGCCGACGTCGTCGGCGTCAGGCGTGCCTCGTTGTACGACGCCTTCGCGCCGCCGGCGTACTGGTAGCCGGTCGTGTGGACGATCCGCAGCTGCATCAGACCCGACCTCCATGCCACTCGGTGGCCTCGGACCCGGCGAAGTACCGCCGGGCGATCGCATCGGTCGCGGCTGCGCAGGTCTGCTGCAGCCGCTCCATCTCGTTGGGCAGGTCCGCGAGGACGTCGCTCAGCGAGCGGTACTCGAGGTCGGCCCGGGTGCGGCCGATGAGCCGCTGGGCGTCGTTCTGGAAGCCGGCGCGTGATCCCCCGGAGTCGAGGTTCTGCAGGCACTGCTCGGCGCGGGAGAGCGCGTAGACCACCGAGCGCGGGAAGACCCGGTCCAGGAGCAGGAACTCCGCCGCCTCGCGGTCGGCCTCCAGGCCGCCGTAGGTCCGCAGGAACGCCTCGTAGCCACCGCAGGCGCGGAGCGTCGAGGTCCAGGCGGTCGACGACCCGGATGCGGCCAGGGCTGCCGTCGCCACCAGCCGCGCGGTCATGTCGGCCCGCTCGATGGAGCGGCCCAGGACGAGGAACTGCCAGCCCTCGTCACGGGTCATCGTCGCGTCGGCCGTGCCGTTGATCAGCGCCGCCCGGTCGCGTACCCAGCCGAAGACAGCCGGCGGCCGCAACGTGGTGAACCGGCCCGACGGGATCGTCCGCCACGTGGTGTTGATCGCCTCCCACAGCGGCTCCGAGAGCGTCTCGCGGGCCCGGCGTGCGGACTCGCGCGACGCTGCGAGCACCGAGGCGATCGAGGCGGGGGAGTCCAGGTCGTAGGCGAGGAGGTCGAGGACCTCCCGCGAGGTCAGCCGGGGGCCGAGCTCGGCCTCCACGCCCATGATCGAGAGCAGCGTGCGGCAGGTGAGGTCCTCGTCGACGGTGGCGTCCTCCAGCATGAGCTGGAGCTGGACGTCGAGGATGCGTGCGGTGTCCTCGGCGCGCTCGACGTACCGTCCGATCCAGAACAGGGACTCCGCGATCCGGCTCAGCATGCGTCGTCCTCCTCTGCTGCCGTGGTGGGCGGGCCTGCCTGTTCCTGCTGCTCCGGTTGCTGCGTCGCCGTCAGGCGAGGGCCTGTGCTCTGCGGGGACGGCTTCTCCGGGACGTCCGGCCGCGCGGGCAGCACCTCGACGTCGACCGGTCCGCCGGAGATCACCCAGGTGTCCTTCGACCCTCCGCCGCGCGAGGAGTTGACGATGAGCTCGCCCTCGGCGAGCGCCACCCGGGTCAGGCCACCGGGCAGCACCCACACGTTGTCGCCGTCATTGACCGCGAACGGCCGCAGGTCCACGTGGCGCGGCGCCATCTGCCCGTTGGCGTACGTCGGCACGGTGGAGAGCTGCACGACGGGCTGGGCGATCCACGAGCGCGGGTCCTCGGTCACCTTCACGCGGAGCTCGTCGAGCTCCTCGGGGGTGGCGTGGGGGCCGATGACGATGCCCTTGCCGCCCGAGCCGTCGACCGGCTTGAGCACGAGCTCGCCGAGCCGGTCCAGGACCTCCTCGAGGTGGTCCGGCTCGCCGCAGCGCCAGGTGTCGACGTTGCGGAGCACCGGCTCCTCGCCGAGGTAGTAGCGGATCAGGTCCGGCATGTAGGTGTAGACCAGCTTGTCGTCGGCGACGCCGTTGCCGATCGCGTTGGCGAGCGTCACGTTGCCGGCGCGGGCCGCGTTGACCAGGCCGGGGCAGCCGAGCAGCGAGTCGCCGCGGAAGTGCACCGGGTCGAGGAACTCGTCGTCGACCCGGCGGTAGATCACGTGCACCTGGGCCAGGCCCTGCGTCGTGCGCATCATGACGCGTCCGCGCCGGCAGACCAGGTCGCGTCCCTCGACCAGCTCGACGCCCATGCGACGGGCCAGCAGGGCGTGCTCGAAGTAGGCGCCGTTGAAGACACCCGGCGTGAGCACGACGACACGCGGGTCGCTCACGCCGGCAGGCGCCGCGGCACGCAGGGCGGCGAGCAGTCGCTGGGGGTAGGCCGCCACCGACCGCACCCGGTGGTGGCTGAACGTCTCGGGCAGCGCGCCGGAGATGGCGCGCCGGTTGGTGAGCACGTAGGAGACACCGGACGGCACGCGCACGTTGTCCTCGAGCACCCGGAACTCGCCGTTCGCGTCGCGGATCAGGTCGATGCCCGACACGTGCACGCGTACGCCGTTCGGCGGGGCGACGCTCGCAGCGGCCCGGTGGTAGTGGCTCGAGGTCGTGATGACCGCACGCGGGATGACCCCGTCGTCGAAGACCCGGCCGGCGTCGTAGACGTCGGCGAGGAAGAGCTCGAGCGCCTTCACGCGCTGCTGGACGCCGACGTCGACGGAGGCCCAGGCATCGGCCTCGATGACGCGCGGCAGGATGTCGAGCGGGAACGCCCGCTCCTCGCCGCCGATGTCGAACGTGACACCCTGGTCGAGGTAGCTGGCTGCGAGCGCGTCGACGCGCGACTTCAGCTCCGTGGCGGAGAGCGCCTCGAACGCGTCGTGGAGCATCGCGTAGGGCTGCCGCGACTGGCTCGTCTCGTCGAACATCTCGTCGTAGGCGAGCCCTGGCGTGTAGGCGTCGAACGGTCCCTGCATGCGCAGCAACGTAGGGAGGTGGGGTTTCCGTCATGTTGCGGACACATGACCGCGGGGTCGTCGTTGCACGAAACCGATTGCGTCACGGGAACAGCACGGCCCGAACGTGCGTTGAGGCGGCATGTCCGAGCAGTTCGAGATCACCGCCCCCGCCCTCGTCTTCCCCTTGCAGGAGGCGCCCGAGCGGGCGTACGCCACGGCGTACGACCTGCTGGTCCGGCGTGAGCCTGCCAAGGCGCTCGAGCTGGTCGACAAGGCGCTCGCGGACGAGCCGGAGAACCGGGGCCTGCGCAGCCTGCGTGCCTGGGCCTACCTGATGCGCGCCCAGCTGCAGAAGGCCGAGGCCGAGCTCCGCACGCTGGTCGAGGAGGTCCCCGACGACGCCTGGGCGCGTCACGCGCTGGGCCGCTCCCTCGAGCGCCAGAGCCGGTACGCCGATGCCCTGCCGCACCTGCGGCTGGCCGGCGCGATGACCGGCGATCCGGAGCACGAGGCCGCGGTGCTGCGCGTCGAGCGGCACCTGATGGGCCTCTGACGGCTCAGGGCCTGAACACCACCGGCACGGAGGACTGGGTGAAGTCCCAGATCTCCTGTGCCGTCCGCGCGGTCACGCGCAGGCAGCCGTGGGACTCCTTGAGGTTGGTGCCCAGCAGCCAGTCGGCATGGATCTGCGTGCCGTCGGACTTCCGCACCGGCACGCGGTGGAAGCCCACACCGCAGAGGCCGGTGCGGATCCTGCTGTAGTGGTCGAGGCGGAGGGTGCCGGAGTAGTCGGTGTTGTGCAGCACGTGGGCCGGTCGCCCGCACGCCGCACCGCTCGGGTAGGTCCCGGTGCCGAAGACCGACGGGTTGTCGATCACGCCGCCCTGCCAGCGCACGGTGCCATCGGCGCGGACCAGCCAGACGTAGTTCTGGGTCCGCGAGACGACGATCCGGCGGCCGCTTCCGGAGCCGGCCGGTACCGGCCTCCGGTCGCACCGCACCTTGGTGGCGGCGCCCAGCCGGCGCCAGGTCGCGGTGTCGAGCGACGCCGTCTGCGCGAGCGCGTTCGCGGCCTGGAACTTGATCACCGCCGCCTTGCTGCGGGTGCCGAAGACACCGTCCGCGACGCCCGCGTCGCAGCCGAGGTCGTTGAGCAGCCGCTGTGCCGAGGCGACGGTCTGAGCGGCCGTCGCCGGGGGAGCGGCGCTGACCATGCCGGCCACGGCGAGCGAGGTGGTCACGAGGGCGACGAGGGTGGAGCCGAGGTGCGACATGGGTGCCTCCGGGATGTGCGGTCATCCATGAGACGCGCCAGGCCCCCGGGAGGTTGCACTCCGCAGGCAAGCCGCCGGCGCCGGGCCGGCGTACGGGCGATCAGGGGTTGGTGAGGACCTCGGCGCCGTCGGGCGTGACCAGCAGGGTGTGCTCGAACTGCGCGCTCCGCTTGAGGTCCTTGGTGACGACCGTCCAGTTGTCGGGCCACATCGTGTACTCGTGGGTGCCGAGGTTGAGCATGGGCTCGATGGTGAAGGTCATCCCGACCTGGATCAGGTCGTCGTAGTGCGACTGGTCGTAGTGGGGGATGATCAGGCCGCTGTGGAACGACGTGCCGATGCCGTGGCCGGTGAAGTCCCGCACCACGCCGTAGCCGAAGCGCTTGGCATAGGACTCGATGACCCGGCCGATCACGCTGATGTTGCGGCCCGGCTTCACGGCCTTGATCGCGCGGTCGAGAGACTCCTTCGTCCGCTCCACGAGCAGTCGCGACTCCTCGTCCACCTCGCCGGCCAGGTACGTCGCGTTGGTGTCGCCGTGCACGCCGTCGAGGTACGCCGTGATGTCGATGTTGACGATGTCGCCGTCCTCGACAACCCGGCTGTCCGGGATGCCGTGGCAGATGACCTCGTTGACGCTCGAGCAGAGGGACTTCGGGAAGCCGCGGTAGCCCAGGGTCGACGGGTAGGCGCCGTGGTCGCAGAGGAACTCGTGGCCGATCCGGTCCAGCTCGTCCGTGGTGATGCCCGGCGTGACGGCGGCACCGACGAGCTCGCGCGCCTGCGCGGCGAGCCTGCCTGCGATGCGCATCTTCTCGATCGTCTCGGCGTCCTTGACCTCGGATCCGGTGAACTTCGCCGGTGCCGGCTTGTCGACGTACTCCGGTCGCGGGATGGAGGCGGGCACGGGGCGGCGCGGGGAGACCACGCCGGGGGCGACAGGAGCAGCGACAGGCATGAGGGCGAGTGTAGTTTCAGAGACATGAGCGAGAGCGACCCGGAGTACTGGTTCTGCCTGAAGCACCACACCGTCGAGCCGACGGAGGGCTGCAAGGCCAACGACCGCCTCGGTCCCTACGCCACCGAGGCGGAGGCTGCCCGCGCCCTGGAGAAGGTCGCGGAGCGCAACGAGGCCTGGGACAACGACCCCGAGTGGAACGACCAGGATTGAGCGAGCCGCGCCGCGGCCAGCCGGTCGGGCCGGCCATCTCGCCCTGGCCCTTCGTCGGCATGGCCGGCATGGCCTGCACCTTCTTCCTGAACGCCGCCTCCGGCCTCCTCGTGCCCGCCTGGGCGGTCGTGGTGCTGCTGGCGCTCTGGCTGGGCCTCCTGCTCCTGGGTTTCCGGTGGTGGACGCCGCACCCGGGCCGTGTGCTCCTGCTGCCCGTCGTCTCGGTGGTGCTGTGGTTCGGTCTGGTGAACCTCGGGGCGGCTGTCTTCCACTGGACCGCCTGACGTTCAACCAAGGGGTTGACAATCTGACGTTCGCGGCGTTGACTGATTGACAACCAGACGGTTGATCGAGGAGTCGAGATGACGGACCAGCTCTCCCGGGCCTTTGCCGCCCTGGCCGACCCGACGCGGCGCGACCTCGTGGCGCGCCTGGCCGCGGATGGCGATGCCACACCGGGCGAGCTCGGGGAGCCGTATGCGATGAGCCTGCAGGCGATCTCGAAGCACCTGAAGGTGCTCGAGGAGGCCGGCCTTGTCACGCGCTCCGTCGCGGGTCGGCGCAGGCCGGTCCACCTCGAGCCGGGCGTCTTCGACCTGATGACGAAGTGGATCGAGCGCTACCGGCGCGAGGTCGAGGAGCGCTATGCCCGCCTCGACGCCGTCCTGGGATCCCTGGAAGTCGACGAACGAGAGCGAGGAGTGTCATGACCACGGTGGTGCACCACGAGACCACGATCGACGCGCCCGAAGGGCTGCCGATCATCGAGATCGTCCGGGAGTTCGACGCCCCGCCGTCGGCGGTCTTCCGGGCGCATGCCGACCCTGAGCTGTTCGCGCGCTGGAACGGCCCCCGCAGTGTCGAGGCCCGCATCGACGACTGGTCGTGCGAGACCGGCGGACGGTGGCGCTATGCCGCGGTGCGCGGGGGCGAGGAGGTGGCGGAGTTCTTCGGCTCCTTCCACGAGGTGCGGCCGGGGGAGCGGATCGTCCAGACGTTCACGTACGCCGGCTTCCCCGATGCGGTGTCGCTGGAGATCCTCACGCTCGAGCCGCTGGACGGCGGCAGGTGCCGCCTGCGTGCGGTGTCGGTCGGCGACAGTGTCGAGGCGCGCGACCGGATGATCGCCGCGGGCATGTCCTCCGGCGTGATCGAGGGCTACGAGCAGCTCGACGAGTTCCTCGCTGCGGCGGAGTGAAGCAGGACGCTTCAGATCTGACATGTGAAGGTAATATCTTCACATGAGCACGTCGGAGCGCCCCCTCGCCACCCTCATCGGGGACGTCGTCGCGTCGCGCACGGCAGCCAGTCGGGCAGCACTGCACCAGCGCCTGCTCGACCTCCTCGAGGAGGTCAACGCGACCGGGCCGGCCGTGCCCCTGCGGATCACCGTCGGCGACGAGTTCCAGGGCTGCTTCGAGGACCTGGGCAGCGCCGTGCGAGCCGTGCGCATGCTGCGGCTCGGCGGGCTGCCGGAGGTGGACCTGCGCTTCGGCATCGGCTGGGGGCCGGTGACCGTCCTGCAGGCGGAGCCCCGGGTCGAGGACGGTCCCGGCTGGTGGGCGGCCCGGGCCGCGATCGAGCACGTCGCCGATGAGGCCGCCCGGGCCGGCACCCGCCGCCTCCGTACGAGCTACCGCAGGGCGGACGGGGTCGCCGGTCCCGATCCGGCGGCCGTCAATGCGGCCCTGCTCCTGCGTGACGAGGTGATCGGCGGCCTGTCGTCCCGGTCGCTGTCGGTGGTCCGTGGTCTGCTGGGCGGGCGCACGCAGGGCGAGATCGCCGAGGCGGAGCAGATCTCCGCCTCCGCCGTCTCCCAGCGTGTGCGCAAGGACGGGCTCGCGATGCTGGTCGCGGCCGAGGCGCTGCTCGAGGAGGTGCGATGACCTGGCTGGCACTCCTGCTGACGGGCGTGGCCGTGACGGACCTGACGCACTCAGTCGTCCAGCGCCACGTGGTGCCGCAGTGCGTCGGGGCCTTCGCCGCCGTGGTGCTCGCCCTCGTCGCCGGCCTGACGTCCGCCCGTGACATCGCCGCTCTGGTGCTCGTCGTCCTGGCCACCGTGGCCTGGGGTACGTCGGTCAGCCGCGGCTTCGCACGCGGCGGGCGGCCTTGGGTGCCGCTGGCCGTGCTCGGGGGAGCCGTCGCGGGTGCCGTCGTGCTGTCGCCCCTCGCAGCGGCTCCGGGCGCCGGCGGGCCGCTGGGGCGCTGGCTCGACACGGTGCCGTGGCCGCTGCTGCACGACGCCGCACCCGAGCGGGTGCTGCTCGTCGCGGCCCTCGCCCTCGTGCAGCTCTCGACCGGCAACGTGGTCGTCCGGCTCGTCCTGACCGCCACCGGCACCGTCCTGCCCGCACAGCACGGCACGGCCGGCGATCCCGAGACGCGCCTCAAGGGCGGTCGGCTCCTCGGTCCGATGGAGCGCCTCGTCATCCTCGGCCTGGGCCTCGCCGGTGAGCTCACCGCCGCCGGCATCGTGATCGCGGCCAAGGGCCTGCTGCGCTTCCCCGAGCTGCAGTCCAAGGGTGAGCAGGAGCGCATCCACCAGCTGACGGAGTACTTCCTGGTCGGCAGCTTCGTCAGCTGGCTGGTGCCGCTGACCTCGCTCCTGCTTCTCTCCTGACCCCGAGACGGGGCGTGTGCCGCGCCGAGACGGGGCGTGTGCCGCGCCTGTCTCGGCACGGGCCCCGTCTCGGCGTCAGGGGCAGGTCAGAAGGAGTGCTCGGCGTCGGGGAACGTGCCGGCCTTGACGTCGGCGGCGTACGCCTTCGCGCCGTCGAGCAGCACCGACCGGACGTCGGCGTACTGCTTGACGAACTTCGGCATGCGACCGGAGCGGATGCCGAATGCGTCGGTCCACACGAGCACCTGTCCGTCGCACCCGGCGCCGGCGCCGATGCCGATGGTGAGGATGTCGAGCTCCTTGGAGACCTGCTCCGCGACGTCGGCCGGCACCATCTCCATGACCACCGCGAAGGCGCCGGCCTCCTGGACGGCGTGCGCGTCGGCGAGCAGCTTCTCGGCACCCGCGCCGCGTCCCTGGATCCGGTAGCCGCCGAGGGTGTGCTCGCTCTGCGGGGTGAAGCCGATGTGGGCGATGACCGGCACGCCCCCCTGGACCAGCTTGCTGATGACGGGCGCCATCTCCGCGCCGCCCTCGAGCTTCACGCAGTGGGCGCCGCCCTCCTTCATGAAGCGGACCGCGGTCAGGTAGGCCTGCTCGGGGGAGGCCTGGTAGCTGCCGAAGGGCAGGTCGCCGACGACCATCGCGCGCTTGGCGGTCCTGGCGACGGCGCGCGTGAGGGGGAGCAGCTCGTCGACGGTGATCGGGAGCGAGGTCTCGTTGCCGAGGACGTTGTTGGAGGCGGAGTCGCCGACGAGCAGCAGCTCGATGCCGGCCTCGTCGAAGATCTCGGCGGTGTACATGTCGTACGCCGTCAGCATCGTCACCTTCTCGCCACGGGCCTTCATCTCCGCGAGGTGGTGCGTGCGGATCCGCTTGATCGCGGCGCTCGCCGGGGCACTGCCGGAGCCGTACGGCGCGGCAACCTCGGCTGAGGGGGACGGGGTCGACTGCTGCTCGCTCATCGCGATCTCCTTGGGTGGACTCGAGGCTCCCTGTCGGAGTCCCCGGACGCATCGGCAAGGCTAGTCCTGAGGTGGCCGCCGCGGGCATGTCTCGTCGGTCACGTCGCGAACCTCATCGCCAGCTGGTCAGCTCATAGGCCACCTGGCCGGCCAGCCACCGGGCGGCCAGCTCCGTGCCGCCCCTGGTGCGCCCGGGGACCGTGGGCGGCGCCTGCCCGGTGACGACGGTGCCCACGGCGGCTGCGGTCGGGCTGTCGGGGCGGAGGTAGCCGAGATGGATGTCGACGAGGCGAAGAGCCTGGTCGAGGTGGGGCGCCGCCGTGAGGCCGGTCGGGAGCCGTGTGGCCCCGAACCCCTCCTGGGCAGGATCGGCCCCCAGTGCGCCGGGGCCTCCGAGGCGGTCTGCGGAGCCGACCCACGTGACCGGGTCCAGGTCGTCGGAGGCGACCCAGACCGGCAGGTGCAGGTCGGTCGCCGCCATCGCCCCGGGCCCGGCCCCCGGGCTGCCGAGCAGCACCAGGCGGTCGGCGTCCATGCCGCGCCGGGCGGCGATCGCGGCCGTCGTGGAGCCGTAGCTGTGGCCCACGACGGTGATCTCCGCCGAGGTCTCGGCCCCGAGCCGGTCGACGAAGAGGGCCAGCTCGCCCGCTCCGGCGTCCGCCGCGGACGGCGTGAGTGTCCGCGCGAGGTCGTCCAGGTGGCGCGGGTCGAGCCGACCGTCGAGCCCGCCGCTCGGGGCGTCGTAGCCCAGCCAGGCGATGGCGGCGGTCGTCGTCGCTGGCCGTGCGCGCTCGGCGCTCTGGCCGACGGCGAGAGCGAGGGCCCCGACGTCCGCCATCGTGCTGGCGTCGTTGGTGATGCCGGGCACGACGACGGCGACCTCGTCTGCGGTGGTGGGGTCGCCGAAGGAGATCACGACCGCGCCGTCGCCGTGGAAGCGCTCCGGCTCGTAGTCGAGGAGGTACGTCGGGCCGTCGCCACCGGCGAGCGCCTCGCGGGTCGACCGCCCGGCTGCCGACGTGTCGAGGGCCAGGAGGCTGCGCCAGGCGGCGTCGAGGGCCTGCAGGGCGGAGGGGGCCGCAGGTTGGCGCAGGTCGTCGGCGAGCTGCTGGTCGGCACGCTCGCAGGCGGAGGCCCAGCGACGGATCGCGCCGGACAGCGCCGTGTGGTCGGCCTCGATCCCCTGCCGCAGCGCGGGAGCGGAGGGATCGGAGTCGGGGACCGGCTCCAGTCGGTCGCGGCGTTCGCTGAAGGAGGTCCGACGGGCCGCAAGGGCGGCCCAGGCGTGGCTGAGCGCGGTGACGACGGCCGCCCAGCGCGCCACCGCCGTGGCCTGCGCGAGCCCGCGAGCTGCGTGGCTCGTGAGGGTGTCGGACTCGCGCGCGGCGCGGGCCCGGGCAGCGACGGCCGCCGCGCCGCCCCAGTCGGGCGCGCGGGCGACGCTGCCGCGCACGTCGTCGGCGAGCCCGTGGGCTGCTGCGGCCGTCTCGATCCAGGCCCTCGCGGCGGCGGCCGCCGTCGCCGCGCCCGCGGGAGGGGGTGGCAGCAAGGGCGGCATCGGCAGTCCGGTCACGGCCTCACGCTGACGGTGCCGGCCGGGTGTCGCAACGGCTGCGGTGCGGGCTGTGGAGGGCTGCGGCGACGGTTCGCGCCGTGACGCTCGTCATGTGTCCAGAACGCCCGGAGATCTTGCAGGAAGGCATACCTAACCTCTACGGTCAGGCACACCTTACTTAGGCACCCCTAAGTCAATGCACGGCACGTTCCGAGGACCGATCGCGACCATGACCCACCCTGCGCCCGAGGCGCTGCACGAGCCGCTCACCATCACGGTCCCGCGCTGGACCGTGCTGGCCGGCCTCGCGTTGCTGATGGTCCTGGCCTGCCCCGCGCTCCTCGTCGTGTGCAGCCGGGCGCACCTCGAGCCGTGGGTGCACCACGTCGCGCTCTTCGCGCACCTCGCGTTCCTGGTGCTCGGGTTCGGGGCCGTGCTCTCGGTCGACTCCGTCGCCCTCCAGTGGATGGTCGGGCGACGTCAGCTCCGCGACGTGGTGGCCACCGCCGGCCACGTCCAGGCAGCGATCTGGGTCGGCTACACCGGTCTGGTCGCGAGCGGCCTCGTGCTCGAGCCGGACCTGACCCGGCTCGCGACACAGGTCAAGCTCGGCTCCGTGCTCGTGATCGGTCTGAACGGCCTGGTCGCGACCTGGCTCCACTGGCACCTCGAGGTCTCCTCGACGCGCCGCGTCCTCGTGGCGGGCATGGCCTGCGCCACCGTCTCGCAGGCGGCCTGGTGGACGGCCACCGTCGTCGGCTTCATCAACGCGCACTGACTGCGTGAACCCAGGCGCGGCCGAGCCGCGCACACCACCTCCTCGGAAGGCACCCGCATGACCCTCTCCCGTTCCGCCATCGCCGCCCTCGCGACGTCCGCCCTGGCGCCGTTCGCCCTCGCCGCATGTGGCAGCGACGACGCCGCGCCCTCGGCGACCGACGAGCACGGCGGCTACGTGCAGACCAACCTCGTCGCCAACTGGGCGGCCTACAAGCCGCAGGTCGTCGAGCCCGAGCTGAAGAACGCGTGGGGCATCTCGATGCGTCCGGCGGGTGCGGGTGGCCACTTCTGGATCACCGCCAACGGCTCCGGCACGTCCTTCGAGTACGTCGGCGACGTCAACGGCGAGAAGCTCCACCAGGACGGGCTGAAGGAGGTCACGGTGCCCGGCATCGGCGCGGACGCCGGAACGCCGACGGGCACGGTCTACAACGACCACGGCACGGGCTTCGTGATCACCCAGGACGTCGCGAAGGGCGACTCCTACACCGGACCTGCGAAGTTCTTCTTCGCCACCGACACCGGCAAGGTCGCCGCCTGGACCGAGCGCGACAACGGCGACGGCACCAAGACCCAGCCGACGGAGTCGCTGGTGAAGTTCGACCGCTCGCAGCAGGGTGCGTCGTACCTCGGCATGGCGATCTCGCCGGTGAACGACCGGCTCTACCTCGCGGACTTCGGCAAGCACCCGGGCGTCGTCGTCCTCGACGACACGTTCAAGCCGGTGCGCGACGGCGGGTTCGCCAACCCGTTCGGCACGGAGTACCAGCCCTTCAACGTGCAGACCATCGGCGACTCCGTCTTCGTGACGTACGCCGAGTGGGACGAGCCGGGCGAGGAGGAGGCGGGCCCCGGCGAGGGCCGCGTCGCCGAGTTCACGCCCCAGGGCGAGCTCGTGCGGGCGTGGGACGGCGGCCGCTACCTCAATGCTCCGTGGGGCATCGCCAAGGCTCCGGAGAAGGGCTTCGGCGAGTACTCCGGCGACCTCCTGGTCGGGAACTTCGGCGACGGCACGATCGCGGTGCTCGACGCGAAGACCCACAAGGCCGTGGACTTCCTCCGGCGCCCCGACGGCAACCGGGTGGAGATCGACGGCCTGTGGGGCCTCACCTTCGGCAACGGCGAGTCGCTGGGCGAGAAGGACGCGCTCTACTTCGCGGCCGGCCCCGGCCCGGAGGCCGACGGCATCTTCGGGCGGCTCACCGCGAACGACTGAGCAGGCTGTCCACCGCGGTCCCTAGACTCGCGACGTGGACAGTTCTGGGCAGGATTTCTACTCGTCGTACCAGCAGGGCTTCGCGCGGGTCGCGGCCGTGACCATCCCGGTCACGGTCGCGGACCCGGCTGCCAACGCAGCGGCCGTCCTGGAGCAGGCACGCGCGCTGCACGCCCAGGGCGTCGGCGTCGCGGTCTTCCCGGAGCTGTGCCTGACCGGCTACGCCGTCGACGACCTGTTCCTCCAGGACACGCTGCTGGAGGCGACCCTCGCCGCGATCGAGGAGATCCGCGAGGCCAGCGAGGACCTGCTGCCGGTGCTCGTCGTCGGTGCGCCGCTCCACAGCCTCAACCGCCTGTACAACTGCGCCGTGGTGATCCACCGTGGCGAGGTGCTCGGCGTCGTTCCGAAGGTGCACCTGCCCAACTACCGCGAGTTCTACGAGATGCGGCACTTCGCGCGGGGTGACGAGCAGTGCGGGGGCGGTGTCATCGAGCTCAACGGTGCCGAGGTGCCGTTCGGCTGGGACCTGGTGTTCTCCGCCGCCGACGTGCCCGACCTGCACCTCCACGTCGAGGTCTGTGAGGACATGTGGGTGCCGGTGCCCCCGAGTGCCGAGGCAGCCCTCGCCGGCGCGACAGTGCTCGCCAACCTGAGCGCGAGCCCCATCACCATCGGCCGAGCGGAGTCGCGGCGGCTGCTCGTGCAGAGCGCGAGCGCGCGGTGCAACGCGGCCTACCTGTACACGGCGGCCGGCCAGGGGGAGTCGACCACCGACCTCAGCTGGGACGGGCAGACCATGGTCTACGAGCTCGGCGACCTGCTCGGCGAGACCGAGCGCTTCCCGGACGGCGCGCGGGCGACCGTCGTCGACGTCGACCTGGTGAAGATCCGCCAGGAGCGGATCCGGCAGGGGTCCTTCGACGACAACAAGCGCTTCCAGGGCGTCGAGCCCGCCGCGTACACCCGGGTCGAGTTCACGCTCGGGCCGCCCGCGGGCGACATCGGCCTGCTCCGCAAGATCGACCGCTACCCGTTCGTGCCCGACGACGTCGCGCGCCTCGACCAGGACTGCTACGAGGCCTACAACATCCAGGTCTCGGGCCTGGAGAAGCGCCTGCAGGCGATCGGCCAGCCGAAGGTCGTCATCGGCGTCAGCGGCGGGCTCGACTCCACGCATGCCCTCCTCGTCGCGGCCAAGGCGATGGACCGGCTGGGTCGCCCACGCACCGACATCCACGCGATCACGATGCCGGGCTTCGCGACGGGCGCGACCTCGAAGTCGTACGCGACCCGCCTGGCGCAGGCGCTCGGCGTCACCTTCGAGGAGATCGACATCAAGCCGGCGGCACAGCAGATGCTCGAGGACCTCGGCCACCCGTACGCCGACGGGGAGAAGACCTACGACATCACCTTCGAGAACGTCCAGGCGGGCCTGCGCACGGACTACCTCTTCCGGCTCGCCAACCACCGCGGCGGCATCGTGCTCGGCACCGGTGACCTCTCCGAGCTGGCCCTGGGCTGGTGCACCTACGGCGTCGGCGACCAGATGTCGCACTACAACGTCAACGCCGGTGTGCCGAAGACGCTCATCCAGCACCTGATCCGCTGGGTGATCGCGCACGCCGACTTCGCGCCCGCCGCGAACGACGTGCTCGCCGAGATCGTGGCCGCCGAGATCACGCCCGAGCTGATCCCGACCGAGGAGGGCGTCAAGCCCCAGGCGACCGAGGACAGCACCGGGCCCTACGCCCTGCAGGACTTCACCCTGTTCCACGTCCTGCGCTACGGCATGAAGCCGAGCAGGATCGCCTTCCTGGCGTTGCACGCCTGGGCGAACGCCGAGGTGGGAGCGTGGCCGCCCGGGTTCGACGGTGCCGCTGGAGGAGCCGACCGTCGACAGTACGACCTCCCGGAGATCCGGCGCTGGCTCGAGGTCTTCGTGCGCAAGTTCTTCGCCAGCCAGTTCAAGCGGTCGGCGCTGCCGAACGGGCCGAAGGTGACGGCGGGCGGCACGATGAGTCCGCGCGGCGACTGGCGGATGCCGTCGGACGCGAGCCGTGCGGCCTGGCTCGCCGAGCTGGAGAACGTGCCGCGGTCGTAGGCGGTGTGTCGTCCGGCGTCGGACGAGGCGAGCCGCCGGTCCGGAGGCGGGGCAGGATCCGGACCGACGGCAGGTTCGCTACAGAAAGAGGCGGCGAGCCCGAGGCTCAGCCGTCGTGGTGGTGGTAGTGCGTCGACATGCGGGCCATCGCCACGGCGCAGAAGGCCAGGGCGAGCGAGCCGAATGCGAAGAGCGCCATGCCGTCCATCGCGAAGAAGTTGACCGCGAAGAGCACGAAGTAGAGCCCGACGAGGTCACCACCGATCCGCGGTGCGACCAGCACGAGGGCTGCGAGGACGATCTCGACGACGCCCAGCGTGTACAGCTCGGTGTCACCCGTGCCGGGGAGTGCGTCGTGCATCCAGGAGGCCATGAAGTCACCCCACGTGACGTTCATGAAGCCCGCGAACTTGTCGAGACCGTAGAGCAGCGGCAGGACGGTGAACGAGGCCCACATCGCCAGGTAGGCCTGGCGCGAGGCGTCCACGCTCGTGATCTTGGTGAGGTCGTGCATCTCGTCGCGCATGTCGGCGACCATGTCGTGCATGGCGTGGGTGAGTGCCATGGCCGTGTTCCTTTCGAGAGCTCCCCAGGTCTTGGGAAGGTTCATTTCGACGGTAGACCCGCCGGACTCCGGCGACAAGCATTTCCGCAGGTCAGGACAGGATTCGGCACCGCGGCCGGCGTCCCTCCGCCGGGGCAGGGGCGGCAGGCACTACGCTTCCCGTCATGGGCAAGCAGGAAGACTTCGTTCTCCGCGCTCTCGAAGAGCGCGACGTCCGGTTCGTGCGCCTCTGGTTCACCGACGTGCTGGGCTCGCTGAAGTCCGTCGCGGTGGCACCGGCCGAGCTCGAGGGAGCCTTCGAGGAGGGCATCGGGTTCGACGGCTCGGCCATCGAGGGCTTCGCCCGCGTGCACGAGTCCGACATGCTCGCCGTCCCGGACCCGTCGACCTTCCAGATCCTGCCCTGGCGTGGCCACGACGACGGTCGCGCGACGGCCCGGATGTTCTGCGACATCCAGATGCCCGACGGCTCGCCGTCGTACGCCGACCCGCGGCACGTGCTGAAGCGGACGCTGAGCCGGGCCGCGGAGAAGGGCTACACCTTCTACACGCACCCCGAGATCGAGTTCTACCTCTTCAAGGGCGAGTACCAGAAGGGCAAGCGCCCCACGCCGGTGGACCGCAGCGGGTACTTCGACCACACCGCGCAGTCCTTCGGCGCCGACTTCCGCCGCGAGGCGATCACGATGCTCGAGCAGATGGGCATCTCCGTGGAGTTCTCGCACCACGAGGGCGGTCCCGGTCAGCAGGAGATCGACCTGCGCTACGCCGACGCGCTGAGCACCGCTGACAACATCATGACCTTCCGCACCGTGATCCGTGAGGTGGCCCTGAGCCAGGGCGTCTGGGCGAGCTTCATGCCGAAGCCGTACAGCGAGCACCCGGGATCGGGCATGCACACGCACGTGTCGCTCTTCGACGGCGACCAGAACGCCTTCTACGAGCCCGGCTCGGAGTACCAGCTCTCGCAGACGGGGCGGGCCTTCATCGCCGGGATCCTGCACCACGCCGCGGAGATCACCAGCGTCACCAACCAGTGGGTCAACTCCTACAAGCGCCTGGTGAGCGGCGGCGAGGCGCCGTCGTACATCTGCTGGGGTCACAACAACCGCTCCGCCATGGTCCGGGTGCCGATGTACAAGCCCAACAAGGGCCAGTCGACCCGCATCGAGCTCCGCACCATCGACCCGGCGTGCAACCCGTACCTCGCCTTCGCGGTGATCCTGGCGGCAGGCCTGAAGGGCATCGAGGAGGGCTACGAGCTGCCGCGCGAGGCCGAGGACGACGTCTGGTCGCTGTCCGACCGCGAGCGCAAGGCCCTGGGCATCCAGCCGCTGCCGAAGAACCTCGCCGAGGCGATCGAGATCGCGGAGTCCTCCGAGCTCCTGGCGGACACGCTGGGCGAGCACGTCTACGACTTCTTCCTGCGCAACAAGCGCCAGGAGTGGGAGGACTGGCGCGCGCAGGTCACGCAGTACGAGCGTGACCAGATGCTGCCCATCCTGTGACGGCCAGCCTCTGAGCCTTCGTCCGCCTGGAGCGGCATGAGCCCCGGAGAGCGCCGGACCGACCGCAGCACGCTGCTGCGGCTCGGCTTCGTCGACGTCGAGGGGGCCACGGCCGGGCTCACCGCTCTCGGGCCGTACGCCGACGGCCTGCGCGAGGCGATCGGCCACACCGCCGATCCCGACGCAGCCCTCGCGGCGTTGCTCGCGCTCGCCGCGGTGACCGACCGCGACCGCCTCCTCGACACCCTCGCCCACGACGTCCTCACCGCGGACCGGCTGCTCGCCGTGCTCGGCGCGAGCCGGGCGCTGGCGGAGCACCTGCTGCGCGTACGTGAGGACTGGCAGGAGCTCGCCGACCCGCTGCTCGCCTGCACCCGGCCGCCGGCGTTCGTGCTCCGTGCCGAGCTGCTGGCAGCCGTGGGGGCCTCCCCGGACTCGTCGGCTCCCGTCGCGACGTTGCCGGACGGTGCTGCGGTCGACGCCCTGCGCTTGGGCTACCGCCGGCTGCTGCTGCGCCTCGCCGCCCGCGACCTGGCCCACGGGGCCGCGGTCGAGGACGTCGCCGCCGAGCTCTCCGACCTCGCCGCCGCCACGCTCGAGGCCGCCCTCGCCATCGCCCGCGCCCGGGTGGGCGCCGCTGCCGACGACGTGCGCCTGGCGATCATCGCGATGGGCAAGTGCGGTGGCCGCGAGCTCAACTACGTCAGCGATGTCGACGTCGTCTTCGTGCACGAGCCCGGGCGGGAGGCCGAGGACGCGAGCGCGGGGCGCACGGCTGCGGCCCTGGCCAGCCACGTCATCCGGATCTGCTCCGAGCAGACCGCCGCAGGCACGATCTGGCCGGTCGACGCCAACCTGCGGCCCGAGGGGTCGCAGGGACCGCTGAGCCGCACGCTGGCGAGCCATCGCGCCTACTACGAGCGCTGGGCGAAGACGTGGGAGTTCCAGGCGCTCCTCAAGGCCCGGCCGGTCGCCGGCGACGCTGCGCTGGGTGCGGCGTACCGGGAGATGGTGGAGCCGTTCATCTGGCAGGCCGTGACCCGCCCGTGGTTCGTCGAGGACGTCCAGGCGATGCGGCGCAGGGTCGTCGCCCACCTGCCCGCCCAGGAGGCGGAGCGCCAGCTCAAGCTGGGGTCGGGAGGTCTGCGGGACGTCGAGTTCGCGGTGCAGCTGCTGCAGCTCGTGCACGGCCGGGCCGACCCGGCGATCCGCGACGGCGGCACGTTGCCCGCGCTGGAGGCACTGACCAGCCGCGGCTACGTCGGCCGCAGCGACGGCCAGGCCCTCCAGGACTCCTGGCGCTTCCTCCGGCGGCTCGAGCACCGGATCCAGCTGCACCGTCTCCGGCGCACGCACGTGGTGCCCGACGACCCCGACGAGCTGCGGCGGATCGGACGCTCGCTCGGCCTCGGACGGGACGCCGGCACCGAGCTGGAGCGCCAGTGGCGGTCGAACCGCCGCGAGGTGCGCCGCCTGCACGAGAAGCTCTTCTACCGGCCGCTGCTGGGCGCGGCGTCCCGGCTGCCGGGTGACGGGGCGGTGCTCAGTGCCGAGGCGGCCCGCGCCCGGCTCGCGGCGCTCGGCTACGACGACCCCGCGGCCGCACTGCGCCACCTCGAGGCGCTGACATCGGGGCTGAGCCGTGCCGCCGCGATCCAGCGCACCCTGCTGCCGGTCATGCTCGAGTGGTTCGCCGACGCGCCCGACCCCGATGCGGGACTGCTCGGCTTCCGCCGGATCAGCGAGGCGCTGGGCACGACGACCTGGTACCTCCGGCTCCTCCGCGACGAGGGCGAGGTCGCGGAGCGGATGGCGCGCCTGCTGGCGACCTCGCGCTATGCCACCGACCTCCTGCACCGAGAGCCCCAGGGCGTGCGCGTGCTCGCCGAGGACCTGCACCCCCTCGGCGACGCCGCGATCCTGGCCGAGATGCGCAGCGTCGCGCGCCGCCAGCCCGACGCCGCAGCCGGTGTCCGCGCGATCCGTGCCGTGCGCCGCCGGGAGCTGTTGCGGATCGCTGCCGGGAGCCTCGTGGGGGACACCGACGTGGCCGAGGTCGGCGCCGGACTGTCCGGCCTGACCGACGCCACCCTGGAGGCTGCGCTCGAGGTCGTCATGGCCGACCTGTGCCGCCAGCGCGGGTTCGACGAGCCGCCGACGCACATGGCGCTCGTGGCCATGGGGCGCTACGGCGGAGCCGAGCTCTCGTTCGGCTCCGATGCCGACGTGATGTTCGTGCACGAGCCGTTGCCCGGTGTGGATGCGTCGCGTGCCGCGGCGTACGCACAGGGGGTGGCGCTCGAGCTGCGCCGGCTGCTGGGGCTTCCGGGGTCGGACCCCGCGCTCGACCTCGACGCCGACCTCCGGCCGGAGGGGCGGCAGGGCCCGCTGGTCCGCACCCTCGACTCGTACGCCGCCTACTACGCCTCGTGGTCGTCGACGTGGGAGGCGCAGGCCCTGCTGCGGGCGGAGGCGGTCGTGGGCGACGCCGACCTGCGTGCCCGGTTCACGGCGCTCGTCGACCCGCTCCGCTTCCCCGACGCCGGGCTCGACGAGGAGGCTGTCTTCGAGGTGCGACGCCTCAAGGCGCGCGTCGACGCCGAGCGGCTGCCGCGCGGTGCCGACCCGCACACCCACCTCAAGCTAGGCCGTGGGGGACTGGCCGACATCGAGTGGACGGTGCAGCTGCTGCAGATGCAGCACGCCGGGCGCCATCCCGAGCTGCGTACGCCGCGCACCCTGAAGGCGCTGCAGGCGGCGGAGTCGCTCGGGCTCCTCGACGCGGACGACGCCCAGGACCTGGTGCTCGCGTGGCGGCTCGTCAGCCGGGTGCGCGACGCCGTGACGCTGGTGCGGGGCCGCCCCGGTGACGCGGTACCGAGCGACGCACGGGAACGTGCGGCTGTCGCAGCGGTGCTCGGCTACGCGCCCGGGGAGGCGACCGAGATGCTCAACGACTACCTGCGCGCCACCCGGCGGGCCCGGGCGGTCGTGGACCGAGTGTTCTGGGGCTGACACCGGCACTTCACCCGGCCGTCTCCCGGCTGCCACGTGGGCTGCCTACCGTCGGCGGGCCGGCACGTGCGACACCTGCGACTGACCCCTGTATCGCACAACTGGTCTGCGGTACGGTGCCGCTGGCACCTGGCTCGGCGGGTACTTCTCCCCATCGACGCACGCAGGCCTGCCACCTAGTTTTCGGGGGAAGACCGGCTCGGGGCCGGTCCTGGCGAGGAAGGCGGCGGCGATGGCGTTCGTGGGCATGGACCCGGAGCGGATCAGGAAGGTCGCGGAGCAGCTCCGGCAGAACAGCCACCAGCTCACGATGGTCAACGAGACCGTCCAGCGCCTGATCACCCAGGCCACGCAGGCGTGGGAAGGTCAGGACACGCTCGACTTCTCCGACGCGTGGACGGGCCAGCACAAGCTGACGCTGCAGCAGTGCGCGCAGCAGCTCGAGCAGATGTCGAGCGACGCCGTCGAGCAGATCGCGCAGCAGGAGAAGGCGAGCGGCATCGTCCCGGGTGGGCCCGGCAGCGTGCTCCCTCCCGGTGCCGTGCCGCCAGGGAGCAACCCCTCCGGTCCGGGCGAGCCGGCCGATCCCGACGAGGACGACGACGAGCCGTACGAGGATCCGGACCAGGCCGACGACACGGTGCGCGAGGGCTTCAAGGGAAAGCACAAGGACGGTCAGTACGGCCACGACTTCGACAACGACGGCGACGACCCCCAGCACCGCGCCGACGACCGCACGCAGACCAAGGACGGCTACACGGAGAAGGGCAAGCCCGGTCTCGACGTGAAGCTGCACGAGGGCGAGGCGTCCGCGGAGATCGCGGGTGGCGAGGCCGAGGGCAGTGGCAAGGCGGGCGACGTCTCCTACGAGGGCAAGGCCGAGTACCACGTCGGCGAAGCCAAGGCTGACTACCACGCCGGGATCACCGAGGAGGGTCTCGCCGTCGGCGGCAGTGCCGGCGTCGTGGCGGTCGGGGCGAAGGCGTCCGGCAAGGCCCAGCTAGGCGTCGCCGAGGTCGGCGGCTCGGCCGAGGCGTCGGTCGAGGCCACGGTGTCGGGCGAGGCCTCCCTCGGCAAGGACGGCCTGCATGCGGGTGTCGACGCGTTCGCCGGCGCCCGGGCCCGCGCCGACATCAGCGCGTCGGTCGCCGGTGTGGGAGGCACCGGAGGTGTCGAGGGCTGGGCCGGTGCCGGCGTGGAGGCTGACGTCACGGTCGGCAAGGGCCCCGACGGGAAGTTCCACATCGGTGGCGAGTTCGGTGCCGCACTCGGGCTGGGCGGCAAGGTTGACTTCGACGTGACGGTCGACCCGGGTGCCGTCGTCGACGCCGTCAGCGACGCCGGCGATGCCGTGCTCGATGCCGGTGGCGATGCGATCGATGCCGTGGCCGACTCCAAGTACGCCCCCTGGAACTGGTGATCTGGATGGAGAACAAGGTGAACACGATTCCGGTGCCCCTCACGCTCGAGGAGCCGAGCAGGTACTGGCAGGCGGTGACGCCGGAGTCGGTGGGCGTGACGAGCGCGGAGTTCGTCGCCCTGCGCTGGGTGCCGGAGGGGGAGTACACCCCCACCCTCACGGTCGGTGGTGCGGTGCGTCCGGCCGACCTCCCGGCCGAGGCTCTCGCCGACGAGGCGCTCGAGGCGTTCCGTGCCGATGGCGTCACGGTCAGCGTCGTCGAGCGGAAGCCCTTCGGCGCCGAGGGCATCACCGGCCTGATGCAGCTGCTCGACTGCGTCCTTCCGGGCACGCCGGACCCGCTGAAGGCGATCCAGGTGATCATGTCCTTCGCGACGGACAAGCCCGACGAGCAGGCGATCGTCGTCCACACGGTCACCTGCACCGCCGAGCAGTTCCCCACCGTACGGCCCGAGTTCGCGTCGTACATCAGCGCGGTCCGGCTGGACCAGGAGCGCCTCCCGCAGGCGCCGGAAGGCGAGTGAGCATGTCGATCCGCAGCAAGGCCTCCGAGCTGGTCGCCCAGGCAAGGGCCGAGGTAGAGAAGCACGAGTCGACGGATCCGTACGTCGCGGGCCGCGTGCGGCAGGTGATCGGCGGCGTGCTGATCGCCGACGGGCTCGTCGGGCTGGAGAACCCCTTCGGACGCCGGTCACGGCCCGGCATCCTCGGTGCGCTCGTCTTCCTGGGGCTGGGTCTCGTCTTCGTCGTCCTCGGGCCGATCGTGATGACCCGCGGCGTCGACGTCGATGCCACGGCGACAGGCAGGATCACGCAGGTCAGCGCTCCCGACTCCGACCGCACCTGCAGCGCCACCGCGACGTTCGAGGTCGGCGGGTCGAGCTACCGGGCGATGTCCGAGGGTTCCTCGTCGGGCCTGTGCAAGCGCGAGGTCGGCGACCGGATCGAGGTCCGCTACGACTCCGCCGACCCCAGCCAGAACCGCATCGGGGTCTCCGTCTTCGGCATCGTCGGCTGGGTCTTCCTCGGCGTCGGACTGCTGTTCTCCCTGATCGGACTCGTCCTGGTCGCCCTGCGGGCCGGCAGCATCTACTTCGGCTGGAAGCTGTGGCGCTCCGGTGGCCGGATGGTCAGGGCGAACCCGCCCACCCCTGGCGCCGACGACCTCGCGTCGCGGGCGAAGGCGGACTTCCTGCGCGTGCTGCGTGGCGGCGGCAGCATCGGGTCGGGCCTCGCCGGCGCGATGGCGCCCACGGGGGCCGCCTCTTCCGCGGGCGTGACCGCTCCTTCCGTCGTGGCGCCCGACGTCGTTGCCGCGGGGTGGTACCCCACAGCCGACGGCACGCACGAGCGCTGGCACGACGGTTCGGGGTGGACCGACCAGGTGCGACCGCGCAGCAGCTGATCCTCAGACGGTCCGGCGGTACTCCCCGCCGACCTCGAAGAACGCCTCGGTGACCTGCTGCAGCGTGCAGACCCGCGCGGCGTCCATCAGGACCGCGAAGACGTTCTCGCCCGAGGTGGCGGCGTGCTTCAGGCGGGCCAGCGCCGCCGCGGACTCGGAGCGGTGGGCGTCGCGGAAGGCGCTCACGCGCCGCAGCTGCGACTGCTTCTCCTCGCTGGTGGCCCGGGCGAGCTCGACCTCGTGCTCGGGCTCACCGGCGGGGTTGCGGAAGGTGTTGACGCCGACGATCGGCAGCGAGCCGTCGTGCTTGCGCTGCTCGTAGAGCATCGACTCGTCCTGGATCCGGCCCCGCTGGTAGCCCGTCTCCATCGCGCCGAGCACACCACCGCGCTCGGAGATGCGGTCCAGCTCGGCGAGCACCGCCGCCTCCACGAGGTCGGTGAGCTCGTCGATGACGTAGGAGCCCTGGAGCGGGTTCTCGTTCATCGCCAGGCCCCACTCGCGGTTGATGACGAGCTGGATGGCGAGTGCGCGGCGTACCGACTCCGAGGTGGGCGTGGTGACCGCCTCGTCGTAGGCGTTGGTGTGCAGGGAGTTCGCGTTGTCGTAGATCGCGCAGAGCGCCTGGAGCGTCGTGCGGATGTCGTTGAACGCCATCTCCTGTGCGTGCAGGCTCCGGCCGGACGTCTGGACGTGGTACTTCAGCTTCTGCGAGCGCTCGTTCGCGCCGTACTTCTCCTTCATCGCGATCGCCCAGATCCGGCGGGCGACGCGGCCCAGGACGGAGTACTCCGGGTCCATGCCGTTGGAGAAGAAGAACGACAGGTTGGGCGCGAAGTCGTCGATCTTCATGCCGCGTGCGAGGTAGGCCTCGACGTAGGTGAAGCCGTTGGCCAGGGTGAACGCGAGCTGGGTCAGGGGGTTCGCCCCGGCCTCGGCGATGTGGTAGCCGGAGATGGAGACGGAGTAGAAGTTCCGCACACCGTGCTCGATGAACCACTCCTGCACGTCGGCCATGCAGCGCAGGCTGAACTCGGTGGAGAAGAGGCAGGTGTTCTGCCCCTGGTCCTCCTTGAGGATGTCGGCCTGCACGGTGCCCCGGACCGTGCGCAGCGCCTGCTCGGGGTCGCGTCCTTCGGCGATCGCCTGGTCGATGACCGTGTTGAGGAAGAAGGCCAGGATCGTCGGCGCCGGGCCGTTGATCGTCATGCTGACGCTGGTCGTGGGGGAGGCGAGGTCGAAGCCGTCGTAGAGCGCCTTCATGTCCTCCAGCGTCGCCACGGAGACACCCGACGTGCCGACCTTGCCGAAGACGTCGGGCCGCTCGTCCGGGTCGCGGCCGTACAGCGTGACGGAGTCGAACGCCGTCGAGAGCCGGGTCGCGGGCTGCCCCTCGGAGAGCAGCTTGAAGCGACGGTTGGTGCGGAAGGGGTCGCCCTCGCCCGCGAACATGCGCGCCGGGTCCTCGTCGTCGCGCTTGTAGGGGAAGACGCCGGCGGTGAACGGGAAGCGGCCGGGCAGGTTCTCCCGGCGGAGGTAGCGGACCAGCTCGCCGTGGTCGGTGCCGCGGGGGACGGCCACGCGGGGTACCTGCAGTCCCGACAGCGACTCGCGGGTCTGTGTGGCCTCGTGATCGCGGACGGCCGGCCAGCCCTGGATCGCCTCCGCGATCTCCGGGGGGAGCGGCCGGGTGCCCTTGCCCGCGCGCACGGCGCGCGACCCGAGAGCGCGGACCCGCTCGATCGCCTGGTGGTCGGCTGCCAGCTCGGCCAGCTCCTCGGTGGCGGCGTGGTAGCGGCGCACGGTGTCGGTGATCTCGGCGAGGTAGCGGGTGCGGTCCGCGGGCACCACCTGGTGCAGGCCGGTCGAGTGACGCACGTCCACCCGGGGCAGGACGCCCTCGCCGGCGGGCAGGCCCAGCGCCACGAGCGCGTCGCGCAGGTGCTGGTAGAGCGCGGTCACGCCGTCGTCGTTGAACGTCGCCGCGCTCGTGCCGAAGACCGGCATGTCGCTGGGTGAGGAACCGAACGCCTCGCGGTTGCGCACCAGCTGCCGCGCGACGTCACGCATCGCATCGGCCCCGCCGCGGCGCTCGAACTTGTTGATGGCCACGGTGTCGGCGAAGTCGAGCATGTCGATCTTCTCCAGCTGCGACGCGGCGCCGAACTCGGGCGTCATGACGTAGAGGGCGTGGTCGACGAAGGGGACGATCGCCGCATCGCCCTGTCCGATGCCCGGCGTCTCGACGATCACGAGGTCGAAGCCGGCCGCCTTGAGCACGGTGATCACGTCGTCGAGGTGCTCGGGCACCTCGTGGGCGCCGCGCGTGGCGAGCGAGCGGAAGAAGACCTCGTCGCCGGTGATGGCGTTGGCGCGGATCCGGTCGCCGAGCAGGGCCCCGCCGCCGCGGCGGCGGGTGGGGTCGACGGCGACCACCGCGATGCGCAGCTTGTCGCCGAGGTCGGTGCGGAAGCGGCGTACCAGCTCGTCGGTGAGGCTGGACTTGCCGGACCCACCGGTGCCGGTGATGCCGAGGACCGGCACGGTGCGCGCGGCGGCTGCGGTGCGGAGGTGGTCGAACAGGTCGGAGGGCAGGCGGCCGGACTCGGCGCCGGTCAGGGCGCGTGCGACCGCGGGCCGGTCGCCCGTGAGGACGCCGTCGAGCGCAGCGGGCGCCAGCGCCCAGAGGTCGTGGTCGCACTGCTCGACGACCGTGTTGACCATGCCGGCGAGGCCGAGCCGCTGACCGTCCTCGGGGGAGAAGATCGTGACGCCCGACTCGCGCAGCCTGGCGATCTCGGCCGGCACGATGACGCCACCGCCGCCCCCGACCACCCGCACGTGCCCCGCGCCCGCGGCGCGGAGCGACTCCACGAGGTACTCGAAGTACTCCACGTGCCCGCCCTGGTACGACGAGACCGCGACGCCCTGCACGTCCTCCTCGAGAGCGGCCTCGACGACCTCCTGCACGGAGCGGTTGTGGCCCAGGTGGATGACCTCGCAGCCCTGTGACTGGAGGATCCGCCGCATGATGTTGATCGAGGCGTCGTGGCCGTCGAACAGGCTGGACGCGGTGACGAGGCGTACCGGGTGGGTGGGCACGTGCAGAGCAGGCACAGGAGCTCCCGAACGAAGGTGGTTGGATGTCCTAGTATCAGGATACTAGGACATCCGAGGAATCCCGTCGAGACGATCAGACGGGCAGGTCGCCCAGCGCGCCGCGGAGCTCGGTGAGCACGCCGAGCAGCTGCGCGGTGTCGGCAGGCGCGAGGCCCGGCCGGGCGAAGACAGCGGCGTTGAGCGCCGCCGTCGCCTCGTCGACGACGCGCGACCCCTCTGGCGTCAGTGAGGCGTGGATGACGCGGCGGTCCTCCTTGGACCGGTGCCGCTCGACGTAGCCCTGCTGGACCAGACGCTCGACGGCGCTGGTCACGGTCGTCGCGTGGACCTGCAGCAACGAGCCGAGGCGCGACATCGTCATCGACCCGGACCGGGTGAAGGAGATCAGCCGGATCACCTCGAAGCGGGCGAAGGTCAGCCCGAACGGCTTCAGCGTGGCGTCGATGCGCTCCAGGAAGAGCTGCTGCACGCGGGTCAGCGACGTCACCATGGCCATGCCGTCGGCGGCGTCCTCCCACCCGTGACGGAGCCACTGGGCGTGGGCCTCGTGGATCGGGTCCTTCGGCGCTGCCATGGCGACAGGTTAGCGGGGGTCGTCCTGGTCCGGGCTCCACAGAGCCGCAGCCACGTCGACGACGCCGCGGCGCAGGGGAGTGCCCTCGAGGTGCCAGTGCTCCTGTGCATCGATCACCAGGTGTGCCGGCAGCGTGCCGTCGGCACGTACGACGCGCCACCAGGCGACCCCGTCGCCGTCCCGCTTCATGACGCCACCCACGCCGCGCGGACCGCCGTGGCCGAGGAGGCGCGCGATCGTGCCGTAGGTGAGGACACGGCCCGGAGGGATCTCCTCGACCAGCCGCAGCACGTCCTCGGTGAAGTCGTCGTTCACGGAGCCAACCTACGTCATGGCGAAATGCCGGAGGCCCGCCACGACGGATCGTGGCGGGCCTCCGGGCAGGTGGGTCAGGCGACGTCGGAGACGTCCGGGACGTCGAGGCCCAGGACCTCGGCCGTCCGCTTCTGCACCTCGCGGGCGAGGCCCGGCTCGGTGGAGAGCTTGTGCCCGTGGCTCGGGACCATCTCGGTCAGCTTCGGCTGCCAGCCGTCCCACTGGGCCGGGAAGCAGCGCTCGAGCACCTCGAACATGATCGGGGCCGCGGTCGAGGCGCCGGGGGAGGCGCCGAGCAGGCCGGCGATCGAGCCGTCGGCGTGCGTGATGACCTCGGTGCCGAACTGCAGCACGCCATTGGGGCGGATCACCTGGACGCGCTGGCCGGCGATGATCTTCTGCCAGTCCTTCATCTCGGCGTCGGGGAAGAAGTCGAGGAGGTCCTTGAACTTCGTCTTCGGGCGCGAGATCAGCTGCGTGATCAGGTAGATCGTCAGCGGGATGTTGGCCAGGCCCGAGCGGATCATCGGGATCAGGTTGTGCCAGCGCAGCGACTTGAACATGTCGAGCAGCGAGCCGTGCTTGAGGTAGCGCGGCGAGAAGCCGGCGTACGGGCCGAACATCAGGCTGGTCTTGCCGTTCACCACGCGGGTGTCGAGGTGCGGCACCGACATCGGCGGGGCGCCGACGGCAGCCTTGCCGTAGACCTTGGCATGGTGGCGCGCGACGATCTCGGGGTTGTCCGTACGGAGGAACTCGCCGCTGACGGGGAAGCCGCCGAAGCCCTTGATCTCCGGGATGCGGGACTTCTGCAGCAGCGTGAGGGCCCGGCCGCCCGCGCCGACGAAGACGAACTTCGCGCGGTGCTCGAACTTCGTGCCGTCCTGCTTGCCCTTGACGACCCACAGGCCGTCCTTGTCGCGCTTCACGGACTTCACGTCGGCGTTGAAGTCGACGGTGAGGCCGCGCTCGGCGACGCTGTCGAGCAGCAGCTCGGTGAGGGCGCCGAAGTCCACGTCGGTGCCCTGGACGGCGTACGTCGCGGCGATCGGCTCGTCGTCGGTGCGGCCCTCGAGGAGCAGCGGGGCCCACGCGCGGATCTGCTCGGGGTCCTCGGTGTAGAGCATGCCCTCGAAGAGCGGGTGCTCGGAGAGCAGGCGGTGGCGCTCACGCAGGTAGGCGACGTTCTCCTCGCCCCAGACGAAGCTCATGTGCGGAGTCGCGTGGATGAACGCGTCCGGCGACGGCAGGCGACCGTTCTCGACGAGGAACGCCCACAGCTGGCGCGAGAGCGCGAACTGCTCGTTGACCACGATGGCCTTCGAGATGTCGACGCTGCCGTCCTCGGCCTGCGGGGTGTAGTTGAGCTCGCACAGGGCGGCGTGGCCCGTGCCGGCGTTGTTCCACGGGCCGGTCGACTCGCGCGCCGGGCGGTCGAGGCGCTCGAGGACGCGGATGCTCCAGGACGGCTCCAGCTCGGCGATCATCGTGGCGAGGGTGGCGCTCATGATGCCGCCGCCGATGAGGAGGACGTCGGTCGTGGTCTGCTGCGACTGGTTGGTCTCGGTCACGGGGTTCATTCTGGCGTCATGTGAATGGATTCACGAAGTTGACGGCACATTTCGGGACGCCCTTTTGAGGAAAGTCACATGGCCACCCCGGTCGGGTCGTCTCACGGGTGAGGCAGAACGCGCCGGCCACCCGTGAGGATGACCGGCGCGCGGGGCCGTGCAGCGAGGTCAGGCCAGGTTCAGGCTGCGGCCGATGATCTCGGTCATGATCTCGGAGGTGCCTCCGTAGATGCGCTGCACCCGGTTGTCGATGTAGGCCCGGGCGATGGGGTACTCGAGCATGTACCCGTAGCCGCCGTGCAGCTGGACGCAGGCGTCGACGACGCGGCCCTGGACCTCGGTGGACCACAGCTTCGCCTTGGCGGCGTCCGCGACGGAGAGGCCGCCGGCGTTGTGCTCGACGATGCAGCGGTCGATGTAGGTCTGGGTGATCTCGACCTCGGTCTCGAGCAGGGCGAGGCGGTGGCTGATCGTCTGCAGCGAGCCGATCGGCTTGCCGAAGGCCTTGCGGTCGCGGACGTACTGCTTGGTCCACTCCAGCGCGGCCCGGGCGCCGGCGATGGCGCCGATGGCGATGTTGAGGCGCTCCTGGGGCAGGTTGTTGGTGAGGCCGAAGAAGCCCTCACCCTCGTTGCCGAGCAGGTTCGCGGCCGGGACGCGGCAGTCCTCGAAGATCAGCTCCGAGGTGTCCTGCGCGTGCATGCCGACCTTCTCCAGGTTGCGGCCGCGGGAGAAGCCCGGGGTGCCCTCCTCGACCACGATCAGCGAGATGCCCTTGTGCGGGTGCTCGCCGGTGCGGCACGCGAGGATGACGAGGTCGGCGTTCTGGCCGTTGGTGATGAACGTCTTCGCGCCGTTGATGACGTAGTCGTCGCCGTCGCGGACCGCCTTGGTGCGGATACCGGAGAGGTCGGAGCCGGTGCCGGGCTCGGTCATCGCGATGGCGACGATCGACTCGCCGGTGGCGACCTTCGGCAGCCAGCGCGCCTTCTGCTCGTCGGTGGTCAGCTCGAGCAGGTAGGGCAGGCAGATGTCGGAGTGGAGCGTCGGGCCGAGGAGGGCCGGGCCGACGCCGGCGTACGCGCCCTCCTCGATGAAGATCGCGTTGTAGCGGAAGTCGTGGATGCCGGCGCCGCCGAACTCCTCGGGGACCGCAGCGGTGAGGCCGAGCTCGGCGAGGTCGGTGAAGAGCGACTTGGGCACGATGCCGGCCTTCTCCCAGTCGGGGTACGCCGGGACGACCTGACGCTCGACGTAGGCGCGGACGCTCTTGCGGAAGTCGTCGTGCTCGGGCTCGAAGATGTTGCGGTCCATGGCGCCATGTTAACGATCGCTAACCCAGCAGGGGTACATGGTGTGCCCGGTGGGTGGTCAGGCCGTCGCCGCGCCCGAGCGGACCGGCGCGCTGCCCTCGAGCAGCACCCGGGCGACCTGGGCCGGGTCGTCGGCCATCGGCACGTGACCGCACCCCTCGAGCCAGAGGTGGCGTGCGTGCGGCAGGCGGCGTCGCGCGATCGCGGCCTGGTAGGTGAGCAGGATCTTGTCGCGCTCGCCCCAGGCGATCGTGACCGGGACGTCGAGCGGGATGCGGCCGCTGAACGGCTCCGCCGCGGGGAAGATCTTCTTCATCGCGGGGATGGCGCGCCGCATCCCGTCGAGGTCCGCGACGAACTCCGCAGGCGGGATCAGGTCGCTGCGCTCCGAGACCATCGTGCCCATGATTCGCCGTGCGCGCGGAGACCGGGCCAGTGTGGGGATCACCGGCGTCATCAGGCGCGCGCTCGTCGTCAGCCAGGTGAAGACCGAGCGGATGTACACGAAGTCCGGCGCGCCCCACCAGAACGCGGCAGGGGAGAGCGTCGTGGCGCTGCGGACGATGCCGTCGGCGGCTGCCTCCAGCGCGATCCGCCCGCCGAGCGAGTTGCCCGCGATGTGCGGCCGGTCGAGCCCCAGTGCGTCCAGCGTCTCCTGCAGCTCGTCGCGGATCGCGCCCTGCACGTCCCCGTCGCGCACGACCAGGTCGGGGGAGTTGCCGTGTCCGGGCAGGTCCAGCAGCACCACGGTCCGGTGGTCCGTGAGGTGCTCGAGGACCGGGTACCACGCCTGCCGGCGGTGGGTGAGCCCGTGGACGAGCACGAGCGGATCACCGCTCCCGTGGATCTCGTGGGTCAGCACGCGGGCTCCTTCCGGGCGTTCACACGCCGACGATCGGCAGGCGGAGGGCGGCGGGTGCCGACGGCGGCACCGCAGGACGACGGGGCGGGACCGGCGCGATCCGCCGATACGCCGCTCCGAGCGCGGGCCGCGGGTCCGCCTCGCCCTTGTTGGGCCAGAACGCCATCGCGCGCTCGGCCTGGGCGGTGATGGTCAGCGAGGGGTTCACGCCGAGGTTGGCGCTGATCGCGGACCCGTCCACGACGTGCAGGCCGTCGTGGCCGTACATGCGCTGCCAGGGGTCGATGACGCCGGTCTCCGGGCTGTCGCCGATCGTGCAGCCGCCGATGAAGTGCGCGGTGAAGGGCCGCCCGAACGGCTCGCCGATGTTGCCGCCGGCGAGGCCCTCGCGCCCGTCACGGCTCAGCAGCCGCGCCATCCGGCGTACGACGTCGTGCGCCTCGGGAAGCCAGGTGGGGTTGGGCGCGCCGTGGCCCTGCCGCGAGCTGAGCATCCAGCCCCACGGCACCCGCTTCGGGAAGACCGTGATCGAGTTGTCGGTCGCCTGCATGACGAACGCGATGACGGCCTTCTCCGACCAGTGCTTCACGTCGTAGAGGCGGTGCGCCTGCGGGAGCAGCTTGAGGTACTCCTTCGCCCAGCGTCGCTTGACGCCCGGACCACCGGGGACCAGGGCGGTCTGCATGAGCGAGATGAAGTTGCTGCCGTGCCCGTAGCGGACCGGCTCGACGTGGGTCACCGCATCGGGGTGGAACGACGAGGTGATCGCCACGCCCTGCGAGTAGTCGACGCTGCGGTCGGGTGCCAGGGCTCCGAGGATCGCCTCGGAGTTGGTCCGGGTGAGGACGCCGAGGCGGTCCGAGACGTGGGGTAGGTCGCCGTCGGCCCGGAGCGCGTGGAGCAGCTTCTGCGTGCCGAGCGACGCAGCCGAGAAGACGACCTGGTCGGCGGTGAACGTCCGCGTCGCGGACCTGCGGGACAGCTTCGCCTTGGTCCAGCGCGCGGTCACTTCGTAGCCGCCTCCGGTGCGCGGGCGGACACGCGTCACGGTGGTGAGCGGGTGCACGACGGCACCGTTGCGTTCGGCGAGGTGCAGGTAGTTCTTGACCAGGGTGTTCTTGGCGCCGTGGCGGCACCCGGTCATGCACTCCCCGCAGTCGGTGCAGGTCCTCCGCGTCGGCCCGGCTCCGCCGAAGAACGGGTCCGCGACGGTCTCCCCGGCAGCCTCGCCGAACAGGACACCGACGGGGGTGGGGTGGAAGGTGTCGCCGACCCCCATCTCCTCGGCGACCTGTTTCATCAGCCCGTCTGCGGGGGTGAACCCGGGATACGTCGTCACGCCGAGCATCCGCTTCGCTTGGTCGTAGTACGGCGCGAGCTCGGCCTTCCAGTCGGTGATCCCGGCCCAGGCCGGGTCCTCGTAGAACGGGTCGAGCGGCTCGTAGAGCGTGTTCGCGTAGACCAGCGACCCGCCGCCCACGCCGGCACCTGCCGCGATCATGCAGTCGCGGACCATCTCGATCCGCATGATCCCGTAGCAGCCGGCCACCGGGGCGAAGAGGTAGCGCTTCACGTCCCAGCTGGTGCTGGCGAAGTCGTCGTCGGCGAACCGCGCGCCCGCCTCGAGGACGCCGACCCGGTACCCCTTCTCGGTCAGGCGCAGCGCGCTGACCGAGCCACCGAAGCCGGAGCCGATGACGAGGACGTCGTAGTGCGTCACGCCGTGGGCTCGGCGGGCGGTCACTCCGTGACCGCTGCTTGCTCGCTCCGCAGGTGCGAGCAAGCTCGCCCTGCTCCGCTCACTGCGCATCACGCGGGAGGCCGAGCATGCGCTCGCCGATCAGGTTCAGCTGCACCTCCGTCGTGCCGCCGTAGATGGTGGTGGCCCGGCCGCCGAGCAGCTGCTCGAGGGCGTGGTCGGTGCGCTCGCCCGGCACGGAGAAGGCGCCGGCCACATCCAGCCCGGCGGTGATGAACTCCGCGATCTTCTGGCTGATGCTCATCGCGAGCAGCTTGTTGACCGAGGCGGTCGTGCCGCTGTCGGCACCGAGCAGCTGCTTGAGCACGATCCGGTTGCTCATCACGTCGATCGCCTGCGACTCGGCGACGAGCTCACCGATCTTCGCGCGGCTGACGGCAGAGAGCTCGCGGCCCCTGGTGAAGCGCAGCAGGTCGCGGTCGTTGGCGTACGCCTCCATCTTGCCGGAGAGCGCGACCCGCTCGGAGGCCAGCGCGGTGCGGGTGACCTTCCAGCCGTCGTCGACCTGGCCGACGACGTACCTGTCCTCGATGAAGACGTCGTCGAAGAAGACCTCGTTGAAGAGGGCCGAACCGGTCATCTCGCGGAGCGGCCGGACGTCGACGCCCTCCTTCGTCATGTCGAGGAGGAAGTAGGTGATGCCCTCGTGCTTCGGCGCCGTCGGGTTGGAGCGGGCGATGAGGATGCCCCAGTCGGCGAACTGGGCCATCGAGGTCCAGATCTTCTGGCCGTTGATCCGCCAGCCGCCCTCGACCCTGGTCGCCTTCGTCTGCAGCGAGGCGAGGTCGGAGCCCGAGCCCGGCTCGGAGAAGAGCTGGCACCACATGATGTCGCCGCGCAGCGTCGGCAGGCCGAACTCCTCCTTGAGCTCGTCGGAGCCGTAGCCGACGATCGAGGCGAGCGCCCAGATCCCCATCAGCAGGTTGGGCACCTGCACGCCGGCGGCCTTGATCTCCTGGGCGATGACGACCTGCTCGAGCGGACCGGCCGCGCGGCCGTAGGGCCTGGGGAAGTACGGGAGCACCCAGCCGCCGTCACCCAGCGCGGCGAGGCGCTCGTCCTCGTCCGCGATGGCCCGGATCGCGTCGAGCTCGGCGCGGACCTGCGCGCGGATGGCCTCGGCCTCGGCAGGCAGCTCGATCTCGAGGGCGCGGGCCCGACCGGCGATGAAGTCGTCGGCGACGCGCAGCGCGCGGACCTCCTGGCTGCCCAGCGTCGCGCGGGTCGCGAGGGCGCGGCGGTAGTACAGGTGGGCGTCGTGCTCCCAGGTGAACCCGATGCCGCCGTGGGCCTGGATGCAGTCCTGGGTGACCTTCACGGCCAGCTCGGGCACGAGGGCGGCAGCGACCTTGCCGGCGAAGTCCGCGGTCTGGTCGCCCTTGTCGATCGCGGTGGCTGCGTCCCAGACGGCCGCTCGGGCCTGCTCCAGCGCGATGCCCATCCAGGCGCACTTGTGCTTGATCCCCTGGAAGAGGCCGATGGGGCGGCCGAACTGCACGCGGATCTTGGCGTACTCCGAGGCGGCGGCGACGGACCAGGCGATCACGCCGGTCAGCTCGGCACCGATGACGACCGCGGCGATCGAGCGCGCACGGTCGGCCGTCAGGCCGTCGAGGACCCGGTCCGCCGCCACGACCAGCCCGGTCGCCGTGACCCGCGCTGCGCCGCGCAGGACGTCGACGCTGTCCTGCTTCGTGACGTCGAGCTCGTCGGCGGGCACGACGACCCAGCGGATGTCGCCGTCGACGGCCACGGGGAGGACCAGCAGGTCGGCGATGTCGCCGGCGGCCACGCCGTCCCACGACCCGCTGACGGTGAGTCCGTCAGCGGAGACCGTGGCGGTCGGCGGCGTCACGCCCTCCGGAGCCACAGCAGCCGTCGTGGTGCCGTCGACGAGCCCGGGGAGCAGGGAGGTCGGCGCGCCGCCCGCCGCCTCGATCAGCGCGGACGCGAGCACGGTGGGCACGAACGCGCCGGGCACGGCGTGCCGGCCGAGTGCCTCGAGTGCCACGGCGAGGGTGGTGAGCCCGCCACCCGCGCCACCGTGCACCTCGGAGACGTGCAGGCCGAGCAGGTCGTAGTCGACCAGCGACTTCCAGAACGGCGGGAACTTCTCGGTCGCCTTCGCGTCGACGATCGTGCGGATCGCATCGGCGGAGAAGGCGCTCTCCGCGAGGTCGGCGACGGCGGCTGCGAGGTCGACGTGCTCCTCGATGATGCCGAGTCCGAGCTCGTAGTTCTGGCGGGCCATGTGGTGGTCTCTCCTGAGGGTGGCGCGGGTGGGTGGGGCTCAGCCGAGGCGGTCGGCGAGGTCGGCGATCTGCCAGGGCCCCTCGGACTCGATGCAGCTCACCTCGTGCCAGCCCTGGAACTCCTGGATCGCGCCACCCTGGACGCCGAAGAACTTGCCGGTGAGCTTGCAGTCGGCGGCCGCCAGGCGGGCGACGATCGGGGAGATGTTCGACGGGGCGAAGGCGTCGAACTCGCCCTCCTCCACCTCCTGGGCGAACATCGCGCCCATGCCCGGCGTGGCCAGCGTGAGCCGCGTGCGGGCGATCGGGGCGATCACGTTGGCGCGGACGCCGTAGCGCTCGAGCTCGTCGGCGGCGACCAGGGTGAGCGCCGCGACCGCGGCCTTGGCCGCCCCGTAGTTGGCCTGACCGGCGTTCGGCATGAAGGTGCCCGACGCCGATGCGGTGTTGATGATCGAGGCCTCGACGGTGCGGCCCGCCTTCGACTGCTCCTTCCAGTACGCCGCGGCGTGGTGGATCGGAGCCGCCGTGCCCTTGAGCACGACCGCCAGGACGGCGTCCCACTGGTGCTCCTCCATGTTGGGGATGAAGGCGTCGCGCAGGATGCCGGCGTTGTTGACGAGGATGTCCAGGCCGCCGAAGACGGTGATCGCCTGCTTCACCAGGTTCTCCGCGCCGGCCCAGCTCGAGACGTCGTCGGTGTTGGCGACGGCGTCGCCGCCGGCGGCGAGGATCTCCTCCACCACCTCCTGGGCAGGACCGGCGTCCGAGCCTGAGCCGTCGTTGGCCCCGCCGAGGTCGTTGACCACGACCTTGGCGCCTTCGCGGGCGAGGAGGAGCGCGTGCTCACGGCCGATGCCGCGGCCCGCGCCGGTGACGATGGCGATACGTCCGTCGAGGGTTCCCATCAGGGTGGTGCCTTTCAGCTGTCTCGGATGTCGTGGGGTCAGTGGGTGAAGACGGCGAGGCCGTCGCGGATGACGAGGTCGTCGCCGACCGAGGTCTCGAAGCCGACGGCGCGGTCGCCGTCGGGGGTAGCCGGCAGGTCCCAGAAGCGGGTGGTGATGTCCTGGCCGGGCAGGACCGGCTTGGCGAAGCGGACGGCGAAGCGCCTCAGGCGCGTGACGTCGCCGTCGGCGAAGGACTCCAGCGCGGCCCACGAGGTGAAGGCCATCGTGCACAGTCCGTGGTTGATGATGCCCGGCAGCCCGGACATGATCGCGATCTCCTCGTCGAGATGGATCGGCATCGGGTCGCCGGACGCGGGGGAGTAGCGGAAGGTCTGGTCCTCGTCGACGTGCGCGGTCACCTCGGCAGCCGGGGCGCCGGTCGTGACTGCCTCGTCGAGGGCGTGACCGGGTGCCAGCTCGCCGACGGTGCCGCCGGCGTCGACGCCCCGGAAGAACGCGGTGATGAACTGCTCGTTGACCAGGACGCCCTCCTGGTTGCGGGTCTCGGCCTTCACCACGACCGTGGAGCCGGTGCTCAGTGCGGCGTAGCCGGTGGCGCGGGCGCGGCAGGTGAGCACGTCACCGGGCCGGATCGGCGCGTGGAAGTGGAAGTCCTGCTCACCGTGCACGAGCTTCATCAGCAGCTCGACCGGCGCGACCTCGAGGGCGGCCGGCGCCATCGAGAAGAAGGTCGGCACGACCGCGAAGACCGGTGAGGCGATCTCGCCGTTGCGGTGCGCCGCGATCGGGTCGTTCGTCGCGGCGGCGTACTCCGCGATGCGCTCGCTGGTGACCTCGAAGACGACGTCCTCGGTCCACTCGCCGATGCCGTCGTCGTTGAAGGTGACGGGCCTGGTGGCCTTGATGGTCTCGGTGCTCATCGCGGAGTACGCCTTTCGCTCGGGTTGCTCAGGCGGCGACGAGCTCGGCGAGCTTCGCCAGCGACGCGGTCAGGTCGGCCTCGGTGTTCTTGGCGATCGCCTTGCCGATCGGGCCGACCACCATCGTGCCGTTGAACTCGGCGTCGATCGTGGCGTCGGAGCCGGCCTCGGTCGGGGCGACGGAGAGGGTGAACTTGATCTTCACGCCGGCCATGCCGGTGCCCTCGATGGCCATGGACGTCGGGGCGTTGGCCTCGACGACGGTCCACTCGATCTTGTTGGCCATGCCCATCACGGAGACGACCTCGGTCATCTGCGTGCCGACGGCGATCTCGTCGACCGACGGGAGGGCGGACTTCCAGCTCTGGTGGATCTTGAGCCAGTTCTCGAAGTTGCTGAGGTCGGCGAGCGCCGCGAACGCGGCGTCCGGGCCGACGGGAAGGGACTGGGTGACGGAAACGCTGGCCATGGTGGCTCCTTGGTGGGGTGGTGCGGGTGGGTGGGAGAAGGTCAGTGGGCGCGGCGGTACGCCGAGACGACGACGGCGCCGCCCAGGCCGATGTTGTGCTGCAGCGCGATGCCGCCCTGCTGTGCTGCGCGCTCGACCTGGCGCTTGTCGGCGGTGCCGCGCAGCTGCCAGGTCAGCTCGGAGCACTGGGCCAGGCCGGTGGCGCCGAGGGGGTGGCCCTTGGAGATCAGGCCGCCGGACGGGTTGACGACCCAGCGGCCGCCGTACGTCGTGTCGTCGTTGTCGATGAGCTTGCCGGCCTCGCCATCGGCGCAGAGGCCGAGCGCCTCGTAGGTGATCAGCTCGTTGGCCGAGAAGCAGTCGTGCAGCTCGATGACGGACACGTCCTCCGGGCCGAACCCGCCCTGCTCGTAGACCTGGCGTGCCGCCTCACGCGACATCTCCTTGCCGACGAGCGACTGCGCGGAGTTGTCGGTGAAGGTCGACTCCATGTCGGTCACCATCGCCTGGCCGATCATCTCGACGGCCTGGTCGCCGAGCCCGTGCCTGTCGACGAACGCCTCGCTGGCGAGGACCACCGCGCCGGAGCCGTCGGAGGTGGGGGAGCACTGCAGCTTGGTGAGCGGCGAGTAGATCATCGGAGCGTCCTGGATCTGCTCCAGGGTGTACTCGGTCTGGAACTGCGCGTAGGGGTTGTTGACCGAGTGCTTGTGGTTCTTGAACCCGATCTTGGCGAAGTGCTCCAGCGTCGTGCCGTAGCGCTCCATGTGCTCGCGGCCCGCGGCACCGAACATGAACGGAGCGGCCGGCAGCGAGAACTCCTGGAGCTCGGCGAGCGCCATCAGGTGGTCGAGCATCGGGTTGGTGCGGTCGTCGAAGTGCGACGTGAGCGAGCCCGGCTGCATCTTCTCGAAGCCCAGCGCGAGGGTGCAGTCGTAGAGGCCGCCGCGGATCGCCTGCGCGGCGAGGTACAGCGCCGTGGACCCGGTCGAGCAGTTGTTGTTGACGTTCGTGATCGGGACACCGGTCTTGCCGAGCTCGTAGACCGCGCGCTGGCCGGAGGTGGAGTCGCCGTAGACGTAGCCGACGTGGACCTGCTGGATCGCGTCGTAGGCGATGCCGGCGTCCTCGAGCGCCTTGGTGCCGGCCTCGCGGGCCATGTCCGGGTAGTCCCAGTCCTTGGCACCCGGCTTCTCGAACTTCGTCATGCCGACGCCGACGACGTAGACCTTGTTGCCCATGCGATGCAGTCCTTCGTAGATGGAGGGGTCGCCAACGGCGCCCTGTCTGAGACACGGTGTCCGAGGTAAAAACTAGGTTGGACATGATGTCCAGTCAAGGACTCCGGCTAGGGTTTTCCGCATGAGCCAGGTTGTGGACGCAGCGGCGTCGGTCGACGGTCGCGATCGGCGTTGGGAGGACCATCGCCAGGAGCGCCGCGAGCGCCTGCTGGCGGCCGCCGTGTCGCTGATCGACCGCGAGGGGGCCGACGTCGGCGTGGCGGCCATCGCTGCGGAGGCCGGCATCCCGCGCTCGGTCGTCTACAAGCTCTTCCGTGACCGCGAGGACCTCGACGAGCAGATCCGGATCCGGATCATCGAGGAGGCGACGGCGACGCTGGCCCCGCTCCTGGTCCCGCGTGGCACGCTGCGGGAGATGGTCCGCGTCGCCGCGAAGACGTACGTCGACTGGGTCACCGCACACACGAACCTGCACCGCTTCATCGGTACGGGCTCGACCACGCGACCCACGCCCGGGTCGCCGTCGATCGCCGGAGGCAAGGCGGCGTTCGCCCAGAACGTGGCCGACCTCGTCATCGTCCTGCTGCGGCATCTGGACCCGTCGGCGAAGGTGAGTCGGGGGTCGGCGGAGAACCTCGCCTTCGCGCTGACCGGCGTGACGGACAGTGTCGTGAACCGGTGGCTCGTCGCCGGCCGTGCGCGCAGTACGAAGAAGGAGCTGATCCAGTTCCTCACCGAGGCGTCGTGCGGCGTGATCCTCGGAGCGGCGAGCGTCGCGGGCGTCGGTCTCGACCTGGATGCGCCCGTCTCCCTCTGACGCCGGGGCGCCGAGAAACCCGGCGCCGACATCTATGCTGGACACGCTGTCCATGTAAGTATCCCCTCATCCGACGGGTGTGCCGTCGCGTGCGCGGTCCACGTACCGCGCCCGATCGAGGAGGAACCCCATGCACCAGTGGTCCGACATGGACGAGGCGATCCGCGAGGGAGTCCGCGACTGGATCGCGAAGAACTTCACGCCGGTCCGCGACGACATCGAGACGGGCGCCGTACCGCCGATGGAGCTCGCCCGGAAGCTCTTCGCCGACTTCGGTCTCGACGCCATGGCCGCCGACGCGGTGGACAGGATGCTGGCCGCCGAGCGCAGGCGGGCGGAGCGTTCGCCGGAGGAGGTGGCGGCACGCAAGGCCGAGCGGGCGGCGCGGAAGGCGTCCGCCGGCGACGACGCGCCGACCGGTCTCCTCGCCGGCATGGAGGGCGTCGACTCGATGGGCGCCGTCCTGCTCGCCGAGCTGGCCGGCCAGAGCCTCGGCACCGTCGTCACCTACGGCGTCTCGCTCGGCCTCGGTGCCGGCACCATCGCTGCGAAGGGCACGCTCGAGCAGAAGGAGCGGTGGCTGAAGAAGATCGTCACCGCCGAGCTGCTCTGCTCCTGGGCGATCACCGAGCCGGAGTCGGGCTCGGACGCCTTCGGAGGCATGAAGACGACCGTCCGCCGCGACGGCGACGAGTGGATCCTCAACGGGCACAAGACCTTCACCACCGGCGGCCCGTACGCCGACGTGATCGTCGTCTACGCCAAGCTCGACGAGGGCGACGGGACCCCGATCCGCGACCGCCAGGTCCTCACCTTCGTCCTGGAGAAGGGCGACGAGGGCCTGATGCAGAGCAAGCCCTTCAAGAAGATGGGCATCATGAGCTCGCCCACGGGCGAGCTCACCTTCGACAACGTGCGCCTCGGCATGGACCGGCTGCTGGGTGGTCCGAAGGCCCTCGACCGCTCGCTGGCCTCCAACGACGGCCGGGAGAGCGCGAAGGCGAACTTCGTCATCGAGCGCGTCGGCTGCGCGGTGCTCTCGCTCGGCATCATCAACGAGTGCCACCGGCTCTCCGTCGAGTACGCGAAGACCCGCGAGCTGTGGGGCAAGCCGATCGGCGACTTCCAGCTGGTCCAGCTCAAGCTGGCGAAGATGGAGGTGGCCCGGCTCAACTGCCAGAACATGGTCTTCAGTGCCCTCGGCCAGCTGCGCGCCGGCACGATCCCCACGCTCGCCGAGGCCTCCGCCATGAAGCTCTACTCCACCGAGGCGGCCACCGACGTCGCCATGGACGCCGTGCAGCTCTTCGGTGGCAACGGCTACATGGCGGAGTACCGCGTCGAGCAGCTGGCGCGCGACGCCAAGTCGCTGATGATCTACGCCGGCTCCAACGAGATCCAGGTGACGCACGTGGCGAAGGGCCTGCTCGCAGGCTGAGGCCACCTGCGATGACAGGAGCCCCCGACACGCCGGGCAGGACGGCGCGTCGGGGGCTCCTCGCGTGGCAGCTGGTCGCTGGCCGACGGGCCGGCACCGCTGCGGCGTACGTCAGGCGTAGGCGTAGTCGTCGAGCGGGAAGTGGGCGTTGCGCCAGCGCACCTCGGGGGTGAGCGCCGGGCGCAGCGGCACGTCGCCGTCCTTGGTGAAGTAGTAGCTGTTCGCCTGGGCACACGAGGGCTGCCAGAAGACCTGCGGTCCGCGGCGCCGGCGTACCGAGTCCATGTAGCGCTCGTGGGCGCGCGGGGTCACCTCGACCTCCGCTGCACCGCGCCGACGGGCCTCCGTGAGGACCCGCACGATGTGGCTCGCAGTGGCCTCGACCAGCTGGAAGTACGACGACCCGTTGTAGCCGTAGGGCCCGAACGTCGTGAAGAAGTTGGGGAAGCCGGGTGCCGAGACGCCCTGGTAGGCCTGCAGGCGGTCGGTCTCCCACCAGTCGGCGATCACGAGACCGTTGCGGCCTGCGACGTCGTAGCCGGGGAGGGCGTCCTTCTCGGTGACCTTGAACCCGGTGGCCAGCAGCAGGACGTCGACGGGGTGCTCGACGCCGTCGGTGGTGACGACGCCGGTGGGCGTGATCCGGGCGATGCCCCCGGTCTCCAGCGCCACGTTGGCGCGGTTGAACGTCGACAGGTAGCTGTTGTGGAAGCTCGGGCGCTTGCAGCCCAGCCCGTAGCGGGGCGTGAGCTTGTCGCGGGTCTCCGGGTCGTCGACCTGCGTCTTCAGGTAGCTCAGCGCCAGTGGCTCGAGCACCTTGCCGGCCTGCAGGGCACCGCCGTAGTGCGCGAGGAACGGGAACGTCGCCTCGACGTAGAGGTCGCTGGTGAGCCGGGCGACGCGCTTGGCGCCCGGCAGGAGGCCGAGCCCTGCCCGGAGCGGCGCGACCAGCGGGAAGTCGGCCTTGGGCAGGCACCAGATCGGGGTGCGCTGGAAGACCGTCAGGTGCTCCACGTCGGGGGCGATCGACGGGATGATCTGCACGGCGGAGGCGCCCGTGCCGATGATCGCCACGCGCCTGCCCGCCAGCTGGACGTCGTGGTCCCAGCGGGCGGTGTGCATGACCTGGCCGGCGAAGGTGTCGAGGCCCTCGATGTCGGGGTACTTCGGCTGGCTCAGCGGCCCGCCCGCGTGGACGACGTGCGTCGCGGTGAGGTCGCCGGTCGAGGTCGCGACCTCCCAGGCGCAGGTGTCCTCGTCGTAGGTCGCCGACGTCACGCGCGTCTCGAACCGGATCTGCTTGGCGAGGTCGAAGCGGTCGACGAGGTGCTCGGCGTACTGCTTGAGCTCGGCGCCCTTGGCGTAGCTGCGGCTCCAGTCCGCGCGCTGGGCGTAGGAGAACTGGTAGCTGAAGGACGGGATGTCGACGGCGACGCCGGGATAGGTGTTCCAGTGCCACACGCCGCCGGCCCCGTCGGCGTCGTCGACGAGGAGCACGTCATCGAAGCCGGCCCGCTTCAGCGCGATCGCGACGCCGAGGCCGGAGAAACCGGCGCCGACGATGACGACGTCATGGTGCTCGAGCGTGGAACGGGTCATGCCCGCACGTTAGTGAGACACGCTGTCCGATGTAAGCGGCGCGGGGTGTCGCGCCGGTCACACCGGGTTCAGCCGTCGTGGGCCGCGAGGTGGGTGTCGACCTCCGGCCAGGTGGCCGTGGCAGCGCGCGGCGAGGCGATCAGCCCGAGGTGGCTGAGCCCCTTCACCTTCACGAACCGGACATCGGCGTTGCGGTAGGCCTCCACGCCGGCGCCGACCGAGGCTGCGTTGGCCAGGACGTCGGTCGTGCTGCCGATCAGCAGCAGGGGCGCGACCAGCCGGTCCATGTCGATGACGAGGTCGTCGCGGAGGTGCACGCGGCGCTTCGCCATGTCGTTCTCGCAGACCAGCCGGACCAGCGACTGGTGGTAGAAGCGGCCCGGGTAGCCCGGCATCGCGTCGACGAACTGGTCGACCGCGTTGATCCGTGCGAGGACCTCGGGCTGGTGGAGGTTGCGCAGCAGGGTCCACGGCTTGGTGATCTCGCGGACCGGTGCCATCCAGCGGTAGCCCAGGCGCGTGAACGGCGCGGTCGTACCGCCGATGAGCGCGGTCGGGGCGACCAGGGGGAGGGCGCCGACGCGGTCGTAGACCCACTGCACGCCGGCGTACGCCGGGTTCTTGCGGTAGTCCGTCGGCGTCCCGAAGGCGCTGATCGAGGCGATCGGCAGGTCGGGCTGCCAGGCGGCGGTCATCAGCGACATCGTGCCGCCGTGGGACCAGCCGACCAGGTGCACCTTCGCGCCACCGTGGGCCGCGGAGATGCGGCGGATCGCCGTCGGCAGGATCCCGTCGACCCAGTCCTCGAAGCCCATCGCGCGGTCGCCGAAGCGGATGGCGCCGTAGTCGATCGTGTACGTCGGCCGGCCAGCGTTGCCGCTGCCGTCGGTGCCGGTGAGGTGGGCGGCCAGGCTCTGGCCCTCGCGCAGGTCCCAGCAGGTGACGGGGACCGCGAGCGGGGTCACCAGCAGCACGGGGTTGCCGGAGACCGCTGCCTCGGGGGCGACCCGCTCGACGCGCGCGTGGGGCTCGTCGTACAGCAGCTCGGTCGGGGTCCGTGAGGGGTCCTCGAGCCCGTTGCCGAACCACGAGATGTCCCAGGCGGTGCGGGCCATCCGGGTGGCGACGTGCAGGGGAGAGTCGGTCACTGGTCGGCGTCCCATTCCACGAGCTGGCGCTTGAGCACCTTGCCCGTGGGGTTGCGGGGGAGCTCGTCGACGAAGATGACGTCGCGCGGCACCTTGTAGCGGGCCAGGTTGTCGCGGACCAGGTCGCGGACCTCGGCCTCGGTGAGGGCCTTGCCGTCCTGGCAGGCGATGAAGGCCCGCAGGCGCATGCCGAAGCCGGGGTCCTCCACGCCGACCACCGCGACCTCGCGGACCGCGTCGTGCGTGATCAGCAGCTCCTCGACCTCGGCCGGGAAGACGTTCTCGCCGCCGGAGACGATCATGTCGTCGTCGCGGCCGTCGATGTAGAGGAGGCCGGCCTCGTCGAAGTGGCCGACGTCGCCGGTGGCCAGCATGCCGTCGATGATCTCCTTGTGGCCGCCGCCGGTGTAGCCCTCGAACGGCGTCACCGTGCCGACGAAGACACGTCCCCGCTCGCCCTGGGCGACCGGCTTGCCGTCGTCGCCGATGAGGACGACGCGCGAGCCCAGCATGGGGGTGCCGACCGAGGTCGGGTGGGACCGGACGACATCGGGGTTCGCCATCGTGGCGAGCGAGACCTCGGTCGAGCCGTAGAGGTTGTAGATGACGTCGCCGAAACGGTCCTGGAACTCGGCCGAGACCGCGGCCGGCAGCGCCGAGCCGGAGCAGAACGCCGCACGCAGCGAGGAGGTGTCGTACGTCGCGGTGACCTCCGTCGGCAGCGCCAGCACGCGCTGGAGCAGCACCGGGACGACGCAGATCGCGGTCGCCTTGTGCTCGGCGATGTCGGCGAGGAACGTCTCGGGGTCGAAGGAACGGCGCAGGACGACCGTCGAGCCGAGCGCGATGGTCATCATCGTCATGATCAGGCCGGTGCCGTGGAAGAGCGGCGGACCGATGACGGTGGCGCCGCGCGTGCGCATCGGGAGGCGGTCGAGCATGGCGCCCGGCAGCGTGTAGCCCTTGGGCTCGGTGCGCGGCGCCCCCTTCGGCGTACCCGTGGTGCCGGAGGTGAGCAGGATCAGGCGGCCCGGGCGCGCGGGGCTCGGCGGGGGAGTCGTGGAGCCGGTCGCCAGGTAGGCGTCGAGGTCGTCGGTCGCAGCCGTGATGTCGGTCGTGACCACCGGGATGGTGAGGTCCTCGGCGAGGTGCACCAGGTCGGCGTCGACGAAGAGGACGTCGACGCCTTCGCGCTCGGCGACCTCGGTGGCCTGGCGAGGCGAGAAGCCGGTGTTGAGCCACACGGTGTTCAGGCCGGCGCGGGAGGCGGCCCAGGCGACGACCAGGGGGTTGCGGTGGTTGCGCATGAGGATGCCGACCGTCTGGCCCGGCTGGTACTCCGCGCGCAGGACGTTGCTCAGCTGGTTGATGGTGGCGTCGAGGTCGGCGTAGGTGATCGTGCCGCGCTCGTCGGCGATCGCCGGCTGGGAGCCGTGGCGACCGGCTGCGGCGGCGACCGCTCCACCCATCGGGCCGTAGGCCTTCATCGCGAGGGCCATCCGGACGGTGTGGTCCGGGCGCGTCAGCGGAAGGACTCCGGCGCGGGCCATGGCGGCGAGGGAACGACCTTCGAGCAGGGCGCGGTGCAGCAGCATCTGGATCCTTCGGGACGCGGTGGGGGTGAACGCGTGTCGGGCGAGGAAACGCTGGACACGGCGTCCTCGAAATGTAGTTCCGTTTCTGTGTACGCGGCAGTACTCAGAAGCGTGACGTTGGTCGCTCCTCAGCGGCGGACGCGGTCCCGGAGTGCTCCCGTCGACCACAACGCCCAGGCCACGAGCACCGGCTGGCCGAAGAGCCGGGCGAGGCGCTTGCCGTCGGTGTCGAGCCCGAAGGCGTCCGTGTGTTCCAGGTACTGGGCGATGTTGCCCGGGAAGACCGCGACGAAGAAGGCAGCGACGACGAACCCGACCCCCACGCGGCGCCGGGCCCACAGGAGCAACGCCGACCCGAGGCCGATCTCGACGGCTCCGGAGGCGAGCACCACGAGGTCGGCGTCGACCGGGAACCACGACGGCACCTGGGCCCGGAACTCGGTGCGGAGGAAGGTCAGGTGCCCGATCCCCGCGAAGGTGAGGAACGCTCCCAGGAGCAGGCGGGCGAGGGTGCGCGTGAGGGAGGTCGACGCGTCCGGCGAACTCATGTGTGCAGCATGCCTGACGCGGGGCCGCTGGTGGTCCATGATCGGCGCATGTCGATGACGAACGCCGAAGCCCACCGGATCGCACGCGAAGAGGGCGTGAGCGGACCGTTCTACTTCGTGGTGAAGACCGTGGTGGGACTGGTCTTCCGGCTGCTGTGCGGCTTCACGGTCCGGGGCAAGGAGAACGTCCCGAAGACGGGCCCGATCGTCATCGTGCCCAACCACAAGAGCTTCTGGGACCCGTTCTTCGTCGCGCTCGTCCTGCGGCGTCCGGTGCACTTCATGGGCAAGGCGGAGTACGCCGAGGGCCGGTGGGCGAAGTACTTCCTCGCCCTCGGCTACTTCCCCGTGCGCCGGGGCGAGTCCGACGCCGAGGCGCTGGAGACCGCGCGCGCGATCCTGGCCCGTGGTGACGCGCTCGCGCTGTTCCCCGAGGGCACCCGCGTGCGGGGTGACGACCTCGGCGCCCCGAAGCGCGGCGCGGCCCGCCTCGCGATCGAGGCCGGTGCACCGTTGGTGCCGGCGACCATCACCGGCACCGAGAAGCGGAGGTGGCCCCTGCCGCGCAAGGTGACCCTGACCTTCGGCGAGCCGGTCTCCGTGGCTGACCTCGAGGCGACCCCCGAGGACGCCGCCACGGCGATCGGACGCGCGTGGCCGCAGGTGTCCGAGGAGTACACCCGCTGGCAGAACCGTCCGGGTGCGATCGCCGCCGCGGCCGCGGCCGTGGGCCTCGGCGCGTGGGCGATCCGTCGCCGCATGCGCTGAGCCAGCCGGTCGCCGGGCTCAGTCGGGCGCGTGACCCAGGAGGAGACGCACGCCGTGCCACGGCGGGGTCGTCACGAGCTCGAGCGCGCCGCCGGACGCCTCGGCGGTGCGTCGCGCGATGTCGAGGCCCAGGCCACTGGACCCGCGGTCGCTCCGCCCGCGCACGAGCGCGGACGCGGGCACGCCGGTGCCCTGGTCCAGCACCTCCACGACGCCGGCGGAGGCGTCGCCCCGCACCCGCACGGCCAGCGGGGTGCCCTCCGGCGTGTGGGCGACGGCGTTCTCGAGGAGGGCGTCGAGGGCGTCGCCGAGGTCCTCGGCCGCGAGCCGGACCCGGACCTCGCCCTCCGGGAGCGTGACCTCCCACGACCGGCCCTGGTCCTCCACCAGTGGCCGCCAGAAGGAGGCCCGGTCCCGTGCGACCGCGGCGGCGTCGCAGGACGGGTGCAGGCCCTCGCGGTCACCCCTGCGGGCGGCGCGGATGGTCTGCGTCAGGCTGCGCTCGACGGCGGCCACGTGGTGCTCGAGGTCGGAGCGGCCGGGTCCGGGAGGCAGGGCCTCGACGGCGAGCCGCACGGCGGTCAGCGGCGTCCGGAGCCGGTGCGAGAGGTCGGCGGCGTTCTCCCGCTCCATGGTGAGCAGCTCCCCGATCCGGGTCGCGAGCGCGTTGAGCTCGCGGGCGACCTGGGCCACCTCGATCGGCCCCGACTCGGGTGCCCGTGCGGTCAGGTCCCCCGAGCTCAGGGCGCTGGCGGTCGCCGCCGTACGCCGCAGCGGGCGGACGATGCGCGCGCCGACCAGCTCGGCTGCCACCCACGCGAGCGCCACCAGGAGGAGGGCGACGCCGACCATGGTGGCCAGCTCGGCGCGGATCCTCGACCGGACGGTGGTGCCCTCGAGCACGGCGACGATGCGGGCCTCGCCGTCGCGCGTCTGGCAGAAGATCTGGACCAGCCGTGCGCCGTCGGTCGACGTCACGCGTGGACGCGACACCGTGCCGAGGTTGTCCTCGTCGCCGTCCCCGAGCGCGGGACGGGTCGTGCGGAGAGCGTCCCGGAGGCGCTCGCCGACCAGCCGCGCGCCCGCCGAGCGACCACCGGGCTCGAGCACGGTGACGGGTGTCTCGGCGCGGCGGTTGAGCCGCTCGACGTACGACGCGAGGTGTGCCTGGTCGTAGGAGGCCGCCGTCATGTAGTCGGCCGTGCTCTGGGCCGCGTACGTGGCGCGCTGCTGTGCCTCGTCCCAGGCGTGGTCGTGGATGAGGAAGGCGAGCGGAAGTGCAGCCAGGACCGTCACCAGGAGAGCGGTGCCGACGCCGAGCACGGTGATCTGGGTGCGGAGCCTCACGACGGCTGTCCCGGGTCCACGAGCTTGACCCCGACCCCGCGCACGCTGACCAGGTAGCGCGGCTCCGCCGCGGTCTCGCCGAGCTTGCGCCGCAGCCACGACAGGTGCACGTCGACGGTCCGGTCCGCACCGCCCCACGGCTGGCGCCAGACCTCGGCCAGCAGCGTCGGCTTCGAGACCACCTCTCCCGCACGCTGCATCAGCAGGTGGAGCAGGTCGAACTCGAGCCGGGAGAGCTCCAGGGGCCGCCCCGCCAGGGTGGCCTCGCGGGAGCGCGGGTCGAGCCGCAGCTCGCCGACCGCGAGGGCCGGCACGGCCTCAGCGCCCGCGCTGGTCCTTCGCAGGACCGCCCGGATCCGCGCGTCGATCTGCGCGACCGAGAAGGGCTTGACCAGGTAGTCGTCGGCGCCGGCGTCGAGCAGGCGGACGATGTCGCTGTCCTGGTCGCGGGCCGTGGCCACGATGACGGGTGTCTCGCCGAGGGCGCGCACGACGCCGAGGACCGACGTGCCGTCCATGTCGGGCAGCCCGAGGTCGAGGATGACGACGTCGACGGGGGAGGCGGCGATCGCCGCGATCGCCTCCGCACCCGTGGCGACCGGGGCGACGACGTGCCCGAGCCCGGTCAGGCCGCGGGTGAGCGCGCGCCGGATCGCTTCGTCGTCCTCGACGACCATCAGGTGGGCCACGGGGTCACGCTAGCGATGTGGTCCGCCGGTGCGGTGCTCCTTGACCTGGACTTGACGTTGCGTTGCCGCGAGCCTGAGACAGCCCCGCCGAGACTCGGCCCATGTTCAACCTCATCAACGGCCTGCCCGTGCACCCGCTCGTCGTCCACGCCGTCGTCGTCCTGCTCCCGCTGGCGATCCTCGGCACCATCGCACTGGTGGTCCGTCCCGCCTGGCGTGACACCCACGGCCTGCTGCTGGTCGGGACGGCTGCCGTCGCGACCCTGCTCATCCCCGTGGCGACCTCCAGCGGTGAGGCGCTGGAGAAGCACGTCGGCGACCCGGGCCGCCACGCGGCCCTCGGTGACCAGCTCATCTGGTTCGCGATCCCGCTCCTCGTGCTGGACGTCGCCCTCGTCGTCCTGCACCGTCGCGGTACGACGGGCGCGGCGCTGCTGCGTTCGATCGCTGCGCTGGCCGTCGTGGCGGCGCTCGCCGCCGGTGTGCAGGTCTACCGCGTCGGCGACTCGGGCGCACGTGCCGCGTGGGGCGACCAGGTCAGCGCCAGCGTCCCGGCCTCCGACTCCGGCGACTGAGGCGTTTGCCGTGTCCGCCGGGAACCTGAGCCGCCGTTCGGTGGTCGCGGCCGTGGGTGCTGCTCCGTTGCTGGCGGCATGTGGTGCCGAGGCGGCCCGGCAGGCGGCCCCCGCGGCGTCCGTGACGCCGACGCCCGGTGCCACGGCGCACCCGTCGGCTGGTGCCGGCCGGGGTCCGGCGGGGGCCGCCCCTGAGGGCCCCTCGCTGCTCGCCACGAGCCAGGTGCCGGTCGGGGGAGCGGTGGTCGTGGCCGCTCAGTCGCTCGTCGTCACCCAGCCCGTTGCGGGGGAGTTCCGCTGCTTCAGCTCGGTGTGCACGCACGCGGGATGCACGGTGCGGGCCGGCTCTCCGCTGGTCTGCCCGTGCCATGGGAGCGAGTTCGCGATCGCCGACGGGTCCGTGCTGCGCGGCCCTGCGGCCACGCCCCTCCCGGAACGCCGCATCGCGGTGCACGACGGTGAGGTCCGCCTGGCCTGAGGCTCGGGCGCGCGCCGCGGCAGTGCCTCACTCCACGAAGACGTGGGGGCTGCGGGCGGCCTGGAGCGTGACCACGAGTGCGGTCACGAGCATCGCCAGTCCGATCGACGCGAGCACGACCAGCTGGAACCGGGCCGCCTCCGCCGGCGGGGCTCCGGCGAAGAGCGCACCCACGAACGCGCCCGGCAGCGTGACGAGGCCGGTGGCGCGGGTCTGGTCGAGGTTGGGCAGCAGCGACTCGGCCACCGCGGCGCGGAGGATGTCGTCGTACGCCCGGCGAGGGGTGGCCCCCAGGGCGAGCCAGCCCTCCACCTCGCCCCTCCGCGCGGCCGCGTCCTGCGCGAAGCGCCGCCCCGCCAGCGTGGAGGCGCTCATCGCGTTGCCGATGACGATGCTGCTCAGGGCGATCACGTGGCGGGCGTCGAGGGGAACCAGGTGCAGCGCGAGGGCGGTGCCGAGCGCGACGCCGGCACCGACGACGACACCGGTCGCTGCATGGCGCCGGCCGTGGGGAACGGCCCGGATCCGACCGCCCGCGACCGTCGACGCGGTGAGCAGCATCAGGGCGATGAACGCCGCGGCTGTCGCGGGTGCCGACAGCACGCCCTTCAGCAGCAGCGCGATGATCGTGAGCTGCAGCGCGGCCCGGGCCAGGGCCACGACCGGTTGCCACCCGATCGGGATCCGGAAGGTGCGCGCCACGGCCGCGGTGGCCGCGGCGACCACCAGCAGTCCGAGCGCGAACCAGACGGTCACGGCGAGAGGGTCAGGCGTCGTAGGTGTAGTCGACGACGTGGCGCTCCGAGCGCAGCGGACCGATGGTCGCCGCGACCTCCTTGTGCACCGGGTGCTCCTGGTACGCCGCCAGTGCCGCCTCGTCCGTGAACCGCGAGACCAGCACGACGTCGGCGGAGGCCTCCAGGCCGTCCGACCGGATGCCGACCTGGAAGTCGAGCATGCCCTCGACCAGGTCGACGCAGCGGTCGAGCGCGGCCTTGAAGGCGGGTGCGTCAGCGGGGTCCTTGAGGCTCCACATCACGACGTGGCCGATCATCTGCTGCTCCTTCGCGCGGGGTCGCCCCACGCTATCCGGCGGGGTACGACGACGCGCGCCGTGGGGACTGGGATCGGCGGCGTTCGCGGGGCATGATGTGGATCACACCTCCGTCACCCATGCGGCGGTGCACCACGGGGCGGTCCCACCAGGTCCGCCCGCCACACCCCGGACGGACCACTCGTGCCGCCCGGCCCACCTGAGGAGCCATCCGTGTCCACAGCCGTCGTCACCACCGCCGCCGAGACCGTGTCAGGGTCCTCTCCCGGTGGCCTCGTCTTCGATCGCACCGACGAGCTCGCCGCCGCCGCGCACGAGCAGGTCGTCTTCTGCCACGACCGTGCCACCGGCCTCCGCGCGATCATCGCCATCCACGACACCACGCTCGGTCCCGCGCTCGGCGGCACCCGGATCAAGGCCTACGCCTCGGAGGCCGAGGCCGTGACCGACGTCCTCCGGCTGTCCCAGGGGATGACCGCGAAGTCCGCGGCGGCCGGGATGGACCTCGGCGGCGGCAAGGCGGTCATCATTGGCGACCCCGCGACGGTCAAGACCCCGGCCCTCCTGCGGGCCTACGGGCGCTTCGTCGACAGCCTCGGCGGACGCTACGTGACGGCTGCCGACATCGGCTCGACTGCCGACGACCTCGACATCGTCGCGGAGGCCACCCGCTGGGTCGTCGGCAAGAACAAGGGCGGATCGGGCGACAGCGGCTACTCCACGGCGTACGGCGTGTTCTGCGCGATGCGCGCGGCAGCCGAGCGACGCTTCGGCCCCGAGGGCCTCGCCGGGCGCACGGTGGGTGTCGAGGGCGTGGGCAAGGTCGGAGCGCGGCTGGTCAGCCTGCTCGCCGCTGCCGGGGTGGAGCGGATCCTGGTCGCCGACCCCGACGCCACGGCCACGGCGGCGCTCGCCGCGAACCTGGCTCACGTCGAGGTGGTCGGGTCGGTGATCGACGCAGAGGTGGACGTCTACGCACCGTGCGCGCTCGGCGCCACCCTGACCCCGCAGAGCGTCGAGCTGCTCCGCGCGCCGGTGGTCTGCGGCGCCGCCAACAACCAGCTGCTGACCCACGACGTCGCCGACTTGATGCACGCCAGGGGCGTCCTGTGGGTGCCCGACTACGTCGCGAACGCCGGAGGTGTCGTGCAGGTCGGGGGAGAGCTCTACGGGCACTCGCACGAGGAGGTCGAGGCGAAGATCGCCGCGATCGGCCACACCACCGAGGAGATCCTGCGGACTGCCGAGGACCTCGGCATCACGACGTCCGCCGCTGCCGATGCCGTCGTCGAGGCGCGCCTCGCGGCCCGTCGTGCCGAGATCGGTGCGCAGGAGTCGGCTCGGTGACCGCGGTCTTCGAGCCGGGCACCGTCTTCGAGGGCTACGACCTCGCCGACCGCTATCGCGCCGGCGCCGGTCCCGTGCTGCTCACCGGCGTCCAGGCGATCGCCCGCATGCTCGTGGAGCAGCGCGCCCTCGACCGACGCCGTGGCCTGCGGACCGGCCTCTTCATCTCCGGCTACCCGGGCAGCCCGCTCGGCGGGCTCGACCAGCTGCTGCTGGCGATGCCCGAGCAGATGGCCGACAACGGCATCACCGTGGTGCCGGGCCTGAACGAGGAGCTCGCCGCGACCGCAGTCTGGGGGACCCAGTCGGCCGCCACGCTCGACACCGACCGCTACGACGGTGTCACCGGGGTGTGGTTCGGCAAGGGCCCCGGAGTCGACCGCGCCTGTGACGCGATCCGCCACCTCAACATGTACGGCGGCCACCCGCAGGGAGGCGTGCTCATGCTGGTCGGCGACGACCCGGCCGCGAAGTCCTCGACCGTCCCGGCGGTCAGCGAGCGGACGCTGGCCACCCTCGGCGTTCCGGTCCTGTTCCCGCGCAACGCCGCCGAGATCGTCGAGCTCGGCATGCACGGCATCGCGATGTCGCGCGCGTCGGGGTGCGTGGTCGCCCTCAAGGTGGTCGCGGACGTCGCCGACGGTGCCTGGGTCGTCGACGGCAGCACGTCGACGATCGACCCGGTCGCCCCGGCGATCGAGTGGCAGGGCACGCCCTGGACCTACGAGCCGACGAAGATCGAGCTCTATCCCGACCGCATCGTCGGCGCCGAGGCGAAGCTCTACGGCCCCCGCATGGAGGCCGTCAAGGCCTACGCCGCTGCCAACGAGCTCAACCGGATCGAGGTCGCCACGCGTGATGCGCGGCTCGGCATCGTGGCCGCAGGCAGCTGCTTCGACTCGCTGCGCCAGGCCCTCACCGACCTCGGTGCCTCCGACGAGGCGCTCGAGCAGGCCGGCGTGCGTGTGCTGCACCTCGGCATGATCTGGCCGCTGGAGCCGTCGATCATCGACGGCTTCGCCGACGGCCTCGACGAGGTCCTCGTCGTCGAGGACAAGACGCCCTTCGTCGAACAGGGCCTCCGCGAGCTGCTCTACGGGCGCCCCGACGCGCCGCGCATCCTGGGCAAGAACGACGACAAGGGCGTGCCGCTCATCCCGTACGACGGAGAGCTCACCGCCGGCCGGCTGCTCGCCCCGCTGCGCCGGGTGCTGCGCGACCGGATGCCGCTCACCCCTGAGCCGCCCGTGCGGATCGACCTGCCGCTGCTCAGCACCAGCCGGACGCCGTACTTCTGCAGCGGGTGTCCGCACAACCGCTCGACGGCGCTGCCGGAGGGCTCGGTGGGTGGCGGGGGCATCGGCTGCCACACGCTCGTGACGATCTCGCAGCGCAGTGACAGCGCCGTCCTGGGCGTCACCCAGATGGGCGGTGAGGGTGCCCAGTGGATCGGCCAGGCGCCCTACGCCAGGGCGGAGCACATGTTCCAGAACGTCGGCGACGGCACCTTCTTCCACTCCGCCCAGCTCGCCGTGCAGGCCTGTGTCGCGGCCGGCGTGGACATCACCTACAAGCTGCTGCACAACGACGTCGTGGCGATGACGGGAGCGCAGGACCCGCAGGGCCGGTTCGCGATCTCCAAGCTGACCCACAACCTCGTCAACGAGGGCGTGGCCAAGGTGATCATCTGCGCCGACGAGCCCCACCGCTACCGCCGCAGCGACCTCGCGAAGGGTGTCGAGCTGTGGCACCGCGACCGGCTCGACGAGGCCCAGAAGGTGCTGCGGGAGATCAAGGGCACGACCGTCCTGGTCTACGACCAGCACTGTGCCGCCGACGCGCGTCGCCAGCGCAAGCGCGGCACGCTCGCGCCGCGCACGAAGCGGGTGGTGATCAACGAAGCGGTCTGCGAGGGCTGCGGCGACTGCGGCGTGAAGAGCAACTGCCTCTCGGTGCAGCCTGTCGAGACCGAGCTCGGGCGCAAGACCCGGATCGACCAGACGGGGTGCAACACCGACTA